>CP119753.1:3412911-3723176 GCA_029319145.1 Microbacter sp. GSS18
AGGGCGCCGTAGCGCGCGTCGACGAGCGACATGGCCGCTTCGACGATGCGCCCGAGCACCTCCTCGAGCTCGAGGTGCTCGACGACGGCCGTGCTCGCGTTCAGCAGATCGTCGATGCGCCGTTGCGGCAGGGTCTCGCCCGCGGTGTCCATGACAGAACGCCTCCCGTCTGCCGCGATTCTAGGCGAGAGGGGGCGGATGCCGGGGGCGGGCGCCCGGCGTGCTCAGTCGTTCGGCACGATCGCGACGGGGCAGCGGATCTGGCCGAGCACGTCCTGCGCCACCGATCCGAAGAAGCCGCCGGCCATCACGCCGCGCCGGTGCGTGCCGATCACGACCAGCGATGCGTCCATCGACCGGTGCAGCAGCGCGGCCGGTGGGTTGTCGGCGACGAGGGCCTCTTCGATCGTGAGGGTCGGGTAGGCGTCCTGCACCCGGTGCAGGGCGTCGCGCAGGATCTTGCGGTGGTTCTCCTTGACCTGGAGCGGGGAGGCCAGCAGCGCGCTGGAGCCTTCGAGCGTCGGCACCGGCATCGACCACGCGTGCACGATGCGCAGCGGGCTGAGGGTCGCCTGCGCCTCGCCGGCGGCGAACATCAGCGCCTCGTCCGACGACGGGTCGTCGTCGACGCCCACCACGACCGGGCCGTCGACAAGTGTCCAGCCTTCGGGGATCAGGGCGACCGGACCGTGGGCGCGGGCGCTCAATCGTTGCGGCATCCAGCCGGTCAGCGCAGCGCGCAGCGGGCGCTGCTGGTGCAGACCGACCACGAGCAGGTCGGCGCTGCGCGCGTCCTTGAGCAGCGTGGTCGGCATCCGTCCGTCGATGCGGTGCGATTCGACGTGCACGTTCGGCGCGAGATCGTGCAGCAGGCGCTCGGCCCGCGCCAACTCGCGCTCGGTGTTCTCGTAGTGCGAGGTGACCATGTTCGTCACCGTGATCAGCTCGACGCGGGCGTTGTCACGCGCCGCCCGCACCGCGACCCAGTCGAGTGCCGTGCGCGAACCGGTGCTGCCGTCGTAGCCGAGGACGATGTGGGTCATGGCTCCTCCTCTTCCGGGATTCCTGCGTGTGATTCGAAGGTACGGATGCCGGGACCGCGACTTCAGGGCCGAAGGTCCCGCACGGGCGGACGCGTGCGCGAATACGCGTGCGTGGGACCTTGTGCCCTTGTGCCGGGGGTGCCCCCGGCGTGGAATCGAGACAGTGAGAAAGGACTCACCATGAGCAGCAAGCGCTTCGACGGCCGCACCGTCATCGTCACCGGCGGAGGCTCGGGCATCGGCCGCGCGACGGTGGAACGGATCGTCGAAGAGGGCGGCCGCGTCGTCGCGGTCGACATCTCGCAGGAGCGGCTTGACGCGCTCGCCGCAGAGCTAGGCGGCGCTGTCGTGACGGTCACGGGGGACCTCACGGACAGCGCCGTCGTCACGGCCGCCGTCGAAGCGGCCGGGGACACGATCGACGGACTGGCGAACGTCGCCGGCATCATGGACGGCTTCGTGCCGACCGCCGAACTCCAGGACGACATGTGGGAGCGGGTCATGGGAGTGAATCTCACCGCCATGATGAGGCTCACACGTGCCGTGCTCGCACCGATGCTCGCAGCCGGAAAGGGCTCGATCGTCAATGTGAGCTCCGAAGCGGGGCATCGCGCATCGGCGGCCGGCACGGCCTACACGACCTCGAAGCACGCGGTGAACGGATTCACCAAAAGCACCGCCTTCTTCTACACGCCGAAGGGGATCCGCTGCAACGCGGTCTCTCCGGGCGGTGTCGCCACGAACGTCGACGCGACGCCGCACACGGTGTACGGCATGGAGCGGCTTGGGCCGTTCTTCGCGCCCGGCATCCTGCCGCGGACCGCGCAACCCGAGGAGCTGGCCGCCGCCATCGTGTGGCTGCTGAGCGACGACGCCTCGAACGTGTCCGGAGCGATTCTTCCCGTGGACGGCGGGTGGGCGGCGGTGTGACATGTGCGCCGCAGCCCCCGAACCGGCGCAGCCGATGCATGAACTCCCTGCGCACAGCATCGAGCCGTTGCGCGAGGACGAATGCTGGCGGCTGCTGGGGGAGCGCCCGGTCGGACGGCTGGCGGTGATCGGTGCGGACGGCGGCCCGGACATCTTCCCGGTCAACACGCTCGTCCATGACGGGAGGATCTACTTCCGGTCGGGCGGCGGCGCCAAGATGAAGGAGGTCGCCGCCGACGATCGCGTCGCGTTCGAGATGGACGGTGCGGACCCTCCCTGGCGCTGGAGCGTCGTCATCCGCGGCACCGCGCGCCGACTCGACAGTGACGACGAGATCGAGGCATCCGGGGTCCTCGATCTCGTCACCCTGGCACCGTCGCCCAAGAACGACTTCTGCGTCGTGACGCCGCTGCGGATTTCAGGGCGCCGGTTCCGCACGGACTTCCCCGAGCCGGCTGAACGGTCGGAGGTCTACGGGCGCAGCAGCGACCTGTAGGGGCGCAGCCGGCCCGATTTCGCGCTCAGCACCGTCTGTCGTAAACTGGACGGCGGTGACGTGTCCGAGCGGCCGAAGGTGCAACTCTCGAAAAGTTGTGTAGGGTAACCCCCTACCGTGGGTTCAAATCCCACCGTCACCGCCAGCCTGGAAGCCCCCGAAACCCGCGGAATCACGCGGAAGTCGGGGGCTTTCGTCATGCTCGGAAGGGCCTCGTGGGAACAGATTGGGAACGGGGGTGTTCCCACGCCTCCTCTTCGACGGCCGCGAGCGCGCCGACGCCGGCTTCCTACCGGTCGGGCAGACACGCCCTGGGGCCCTGTGTCGGGCGGCCCTGATCAGTCGCGGTCGCGCTGCTTCTTCAAGGACTTGATGCGCGCCTTGTGCATCGCCGTCGACACCGCGTTCAGGTCGTCGTCGAACAGGTCAGCGTAGGTGTCAAGCGTCATCACGGCCGAGGCGTGGCCGAGCATCCGCTGCACGGCCTTGACGTTGGCGCCGGCGCTGATGGCGAGGCTGGCCGCCGTGTGGCGAAGGTCGTGCGGCGTGACGTGAGGGAACTCCGGGAAGTCCGCGCGGGTGCGGCGAACCGCGCCCGCGAACCAGCCCGCCTTCGAGTTGGGGAGCTTCATGTGTTCGGTGCCGTTGCCGAAGAGCAGCTCATCGATGGACTTGCCGCTGGCAAGGCTGCGGAACATCCCGTCGAGGAACTCCGGGTATGGCACTGATCGACTTCGGTGCGTCTTCGGTGAGCCGACATGAATTGTGCCGTTCACAATCACGGCGTTCTCGTAGACCGTGAGTCGCCGGCGATCCGGCTGGACGTCGCGGACGCGGAGCGCGGTTGCCTCTCCCCACCGGAGGCCGGTGTAGGCGAGGACGTAGATCAGCTCCGGGTATATCGATCTGTCGGCGAGTTCGCGGACTTCCGTATGACTCAGGTAGACGCGGTTCTTCGGCCGCTTCTTGGGCAGGCGGATTCCTCGAGCAGGGTTGTCCGACAGTCGCCGGTCGCGGAGTGCGACATCGAGGATGCCTGCCAGGATGCCGTGTGCGCGAATCACAGAGGTTGGGCCGAGGTCCGATGAGAGATCGACGATCCATCGCCTCACATCGCTGTGGCGGATCTCGCCAACCGGCCAGTCGCCCCATTTCGGCTGGACTCGCACGCGCCAAGCGGATTCGAGTGGGTGCATTGACGACGGCTTGAGCACTGCCTTCTGTTCGAGGAGCCAATCCTGCCCAAGCTGAGAGACTGTGATCCTGGCATCCGTTGGGTCGACATAGGCGCCCGACGTGATGGACACGCTGATGGAGGCGAGATACTCCTCCGCTTCGCGCTTCGTCCGGAAGCCGCGCTTCGCTGCTTGGCTGTTGTCGGGCTTGCGATATCGGACGAGGTAGCGCTTCCCTTCGGCTGTGGAGTAGGTGTGGACGCTACCCATCCGCCTGGCGGCCGACGATGTAGGTCATCCCCTCCAGGCGCCCTTCTGCGCGTGCCTTCTTGATCCAATCGGATGCTGTGCGGTGCGGCACGCCCAGCTCATGCTGGACCGCTTTGACCGGCGGGAGCCCCGCCAGAGCCGCGCTCCCGTAGAGGATCTCGATCGCTTCCATGCGTTCGGCCTTGTTGCCCCGCTTCACGACCTCGTCCGCGAGCCACGTCGGGATGATGCGGCCCTCCGCGCTGCTCAGGGCGGACACCGTCGTCCACGTCGCCGTCGGGTCGGCCTCGTCATCCAGCGTCAGGGCGATGCACTGGACTGCAGCTCCCTGCATGATCGCCTGGATCGGCACCTGGCGGAGCGCGAGGTTGTTCACTTCGACGTCGGGCCGCGTCGCGCGGTTCGTGACGGCAGAGACGATGTAGCGGCCGTGCTCGGCAACGTAGTGCGCCTCGACCGCAGTCTCGAGACCGGCTTCATCGTCGACCGCTGTGGCGACGAACGATGGCGCGATGCGCAACGCGGATCCCACCGGGGTCGTGGCGTGCTGCCACGACATGTCCTGCCCGTCGAGGGTTTTCACGTCGACCTTCACCTCCTCAGTGTGTCAGACCGCGTCACGCATTCGCAGAATGCCTCTTGACGATAAGTATGAATAAATGCTCTACTCATGTCAAACCCTGGTGTGGACACGCAAAGGAGGAACATGATGGGCGAACTGACGAAACCGGCCGTGTTGACTGCCGACGACGAGCACGAGCTCGACGAGCACGTCGATCCGAACGAGCTGCTGAGGCCCGCGCAGGTCGCGAAAGACCTCGGCGTCACGCCGAACACGCTCGCGATCTGGCGCTACTACGACCGTGGCCCGAACTTCCTCAAGATCGGTCGGCAGGTTCGCTACCGGCGCCAGTCCATCGAGGACTTCAAGAAGGCGTGCGAACACCAGTGCAATCCGACCATCGCCGGGCTGGGGAGTGAACGGCGATGACCTCCGTCACCGTGTACTCCACGGGGCCGACCTGTCAGCGCTGCCGGCTCACGTGCCGGAGCCTCGCGGCTGCCGGCATCCGCTTCTCGGTCGTCGACGTCACGGAAGCGCGCGCATCGGCGGTGCGCGACTACCTCACCGAAGAGCTCGGGTACACCGAAGCCCCCGTCGTGGTCGTCGACGACGAGCCCCAGCACCACTGGGCCGGATTCCGTCCCGATCTCGTAGCGAGGCTGGCCTCCCGGCTCGAGGCGGCATCATGAGCGACGCGCACGAGGTCGAAGTGTCGCTCGGAGAGGCGGCCGAGCGGATCCGCCACGAGGTGCCGATCGTCGGCGACCGCGCGACTGACGACGAGTGCGCGAGACGGCGCGAGCTGGTCGATGAAGAACTCGGGCGGCGGGGTGTGCAGCCCGGTGCGCACGCGTGGCGCACGGCTCAGCTTGTCGATGGGCATGTGGTCGGCGTCTTCGCCGGATCTCGTGAGGAAGCCGAGCTCGAGCTCACGATCTGGTGGGGGAGTCGCTGCCATTGGGTGGTCGATGATCCCGACTGCCGTGTGCTCGACGAGTACCGTCCGGCGGGGCGCTCGCGAGCCACGAACATGCACTTCCCACTCGCGCCGCCGCGCACGCCGCGAGATCGATTCGCGCCGGCCGCGTCCCTTCTCGACGACCTCTACATTCCCGGACGTGA
Source organism: Microbacter sp. GSS18 (assembly GCA_029319145.1). NCBI lineage: Bacteria > Pseudomonadati > Bacteroidota > Bacteroidia > Bacteroidales > Porphyromonadaceae > Microbacter > Microbacter sp. GSS18. The sequence continues at coordinate 3,418,513 of CP119753.1, forward strand.
GCCTGGACTCGGGTTGGGCTGAGCCATGGCCGACGACGACGCCCAGCCCAAGAGGCCGCGACTGAGCGACGAGGAGCGGCGCGAGCGGGAACGCGAGCGTCGCAGGCGGTACCGGGAGAAGCACCCGGAGAAGGTGCGCGAGCGGAACCGGCGCTGGAAGGCGGAGCATCCCGAGAAGGTCAAGGAGTACCGCGACCGTTTCCGCGCCGCGCACCTCGAGCAAGTCCGCAAGGAGAATCGAGAGCGCGAGCGGGCGAAGGCGGCAAGGGTGCGTCGGGCCGCGGCAGCGGCGGAGCGGCGTCGGGTGAAGGGACGCGAGCGATACGCCGCCGATCCGGAGACTCATCGCGACTATCAGCGCGAGCGTCGCGCAGCCCAGCGGGCCGCAGACCCCGAGGGGTACCGCGAGGCGAAGAAGCAGCGTAACAAGCGCTGGCGGGATTCGCACAAGGAAGAACAGAACGCGAAGCTTCGCGCCAAGCACCGCGACAACCCCGAACCCAAGCGTGCCGCCGCAGAACGGTACTATGCCGAGCACGGAGACGAGGTCCGCGAGCGCCGGCGCGCGTACTACTGGGCCAATCGCGAGAAGCAGCTCGAGAAGCAGCGGCAGTGGCGAGCGAGAGAGAAGCGCCGCAAGGAAGTCGGACTCCCACCCCAGCGCATCCACCGGGTGAAAGCGGGCGAACGAGCGGCCAACATGCGCGCCGCCGACGCGTTCTTCACCCGCCCACGCACCGGCGAGGAACTGGACGCGATCCGGCACAACGTCAAGACGAGTCGAGCAGACCTCGCCCGGTGGGCACGCGCGAGCGCACGGGCCCGTGCCGCGGCGACCTACCGGACGTCCGATAACCCGAACCGGCCGCTCTCTGCGAGCAGGCGACGTGAACGGGACCGCGCCATCGCCGCTGAGGAGCGCCGCAGGGCGGATGCCGAGGAAGAGGCGCGCCTGGATGCCATCGCCCGCGCGATCAACGACCAACTCCGGTACGAGCCGCGACGCGGGAACAACACCCCGGCCGCTGTCGTGCCACCGGCTTCAGAACCCGAGATGAAAGGTGTATCAAGATGACCAGCATGGACAGCACGGAGCCGGGGATCGACGAGCGTCAGACCGACGAGGTCATCTATCGGGTCGCCGTCGCCGCCTTCACGTACTACGCCGACAAGGCGGACGTCGAACCGGGCTATCGCGTCGACGAAGACATCGACTGGGCCATCCAGCCAGTGCACGGCCTCGACCCGCTCGAACTCGCCGCGCTCCGAGAGCGCGTTCGTGCAGCCATCACCGACCCCACGATCGACCGTCAGGCGTTCATTCGTGAGGTCACCACGCTCGCACGCACCTGACGCGGTAGCCCGCTCCCGACCAGCCCGATTGTCGCGCACTCCGTCTGCTCCGTTCCGGATCGCCGGCGCATGCTCACTCTCTGCGCTCGCTCCGCTACGCCGGCGACCCCGGCACTGCGCAGCCTCCGTGCGCACGGGCCGCTGATTGTTCGGGAAGCGGAGGAGTGGGATCAAGACCGCGGGGGCCCGATGGCGCGACGCACAGCACTCGCGCTGACACCGACGACGCGGGCGATCTGTGCGATCGACCGATTCTGACGTCGCAGCTCGAGCGCCATCGCGAGCTTCTCATCGGTCATCACCGAGGGCCGCCCCGGTCGTCGCGGAGCGGATGCCGCCTTCGTGAGCGTCGCCGTCTGAGCTGCGATCAGGCGACGACGGAGGCCCTCGAGCGCGCGCAGGACCTCACCAGGAGGTGCAGGCGCGCTGTCCGTGCTGAGAGCCGGCTCAGCGAGAGAACGTAAGCGGATGCCGCTCTCGTCCAGCACCCCGATCGTCCGGACGAAGTGGTCCACGCTCGGCGACAGGTGATCGCTCGCGACGACGACGATCGTGTCCCCTCGCGAAGCTGATGCGATCACGGACTCGAGAACCGTTGCGGACGGGGCGGGCTGCTCCCAGAGCACCTGAGCCGCCCCGGCGGCGTGGAGTTGTGCCTCGATCTCGTCGCGCGCGGGGGCAGAGCTCAGGCGGGAGTAGCCGACGATGTCGCTCACAGCGATGGACCGCGCGGCGACGGGGCGGGCGGCACGAAGACCGGCGCCGGCTGCATCGACGGTGCGACGGCGACAGCCGCGTCGCGGCGCAGACTCACCAGCTCGCGGCTCAGGCGAGCCTCCTGCTCGATGTAGAACGACGACTGTCGCCGCACCTGCATGTGGGGCAGCACTTCATTCAGTGCGAGTTCGTGTAAGTCCACGAGCACGTTCGCAACGGGTGGGGTGAGCTCGCGTGCGTCGCGCGCGTACTCGGTGACGCGTCGCAGCTCACCGAACCACTCCGCCGCCTGCAACGTCGTCACCGGTGCGCTCTCCGACGCGGCGATGGCCGCGGCCGCGCCGGCGAAGCCCTCGCTGCGGATCGCGTCGAACAGCACCTGACCTCCGCGTCCGAGAATCGTCAGCTGGTCGACCGGTGTGGTCGCTTCCGCCTCCCGGACGAGATCCTGCGCGCCCACCCAGCCGCGCTCGTGAGAGTCGCGATCGGTGAACAACGCTGGCGCACCGCGCCGACGCGCTTCAAAATAGCGGGATGCCGAGGTCAGAAGGCTCTCGGAACGACGGGCGGAGACCACGACGACGCGGGTCGAGAAGCCTTCGGCAGCGAAGGCATCGACCGTGCCGAACACCCCCGCCGGGTTGCTGAACGAGCCCTCGAGGACGAGCGAGCGGCGATGCTCACGAGCGAAGTCCAAGGACTGCGAGAGCCACTCGGCGACGAGTGGGGCCATCGCGCTCTGCGCTTCGAGTGGCCGCCATCGTCGCTGCTCGAGGTAGTCCGGGTGAAACGCCGCCAGACCCTCGGCGCTGACGACCGCCGGCGGATCTGCGGCTTCGCGCACGAGGGCGGGGACGGCAGCTGACTTGCCTGCTCCGGGCTGGCCGGCCACAACCGTGATCGCAGGTGCCTCCTCGCTGGCTGTCGACGACGCGAAGACGATCGGGGCGACACGCTGATCGAATGTCAGGTCGATCGCCGTTGAGGAGCTCACGACTCGAGCTCCGCGATGCGATCGGCGATCGACGCAGTGAGAGCCTGCACCGCCGCCGAGTCGCGAGGGTCCGCTGTCTCAACCGCTCTGCGACGCGCGATGATCTCGTCTGTCGGGTCGACTCCAGAGCCGGCAGCGTGCTTCAGCAGATGAGCCGTCAGGGCATGGGACAACTCCACAGCCACGTCGAACGACGCGACATCAGACGCGTGCCACGCGGCGGCCCTCCCAGTCATTCCGGCCTCCCATGGCGAGTGTACCGAGCGAGGGTCAGCCGCGAGAGGTGCCGCTGTCAGCTCGGGTACCTGCGCCGGGCGCGCTCTTCGTCGGCCTTCAGAATCCCGTTCTTCACTGCCGTCCGGATGATCAGATAGAACACCCAGAGGGTGAGCGCGATCACCCCCACGTAGAGGACGAAGGCGATCAGGATCCCCGCAATGCCGAATCCCGCCACCCAGCCGTAGTCATTGTCCAACGCGATATCCCCCGTGTCGCTCGGTCAAGTTCCCCAAGCCTAGTGACCGGCGCCCGCACCAAACGCCGACGACGCACCCCTTGTCTCGTCGGCGGCCGGTGCCACAGTTGCATCATGACCCGCGAAGCCGACTTCGACGCGCTCGGCTACGTTGTCGCGCACGGGCTCAGGGGTGAGGAAGCTCTCGAAGCAGCGCGCATCATCGACGACGGAGGCTGTGTCCTATTCGCCCCTCGCGAGTGGGCCATCGATAACCTCGGACAGTTCAGGGACAACGGCCCGGCCGCTACAAGTGTCGGACCCACGCCGTGACGGATCTGCGGATCGCTAGCGCTCGCCGCGCCAGTCAGGCTCGACGAAGCGACTCTAGCCGCCGGGCTTGCCCCAGTTCGCGACCGCCCCGCCCTGCGGGCCGTGGGACCTGATGAACGCCATATGGATGCGTTCGCAGGCCTCCCGGAGTGTTGTCGCCCATCCGAGCACGTCGCCGCGCCAGATTGCCTTGTAGCGGACGTCGGCGCCGTTCATGACCCGCCGAATCTCGACGCGCCCGTACTCGTGGCCCTGCGGGTCGACCATCCGCCACACCCCAGGCGGTCCCTCGACGGCGGCAAGTATCGGATGCCACTCACGCCTGTTCTCCACAGCCAGAATCCCTCTCTCCGGCCGTACCTCAACCGTAGCGGGCGCGGGGGACGTGGACCCTGGGCTGCGCGCTGCTCCCCCCGACATCGGAGCGCGGTGTGCGATCTCGGGTCGGGCGGACCCGAGCGTGGTTGTCTACGCTCAGCCGATCCGTATCCGGGCGGTGCGCGTTGAGGGTCCGCGGCGTGCGGGCGGCAGGCCTTACCATCGCTCGACCGACCAGTTCGATCGAACGGTCATCGCCGAGCGGGCTCATGTCGGCGCTCGCTCGTACGCTGATTCCGTGACCGAACTCACCCTCAGCGACGCTCGCCGCATGCGCGTCCTCCTGGCCGTCTACCAGGTTGCCGACGGCAAGACTGGAGAGGGGGTGGCCACCGATGACCTCGAGCGGCATCTTGAGGGTGTCCTGAACATCGATCGAGACTCCCTCGAGGACGAATTGCAGATCCTGTGCGATCGGCACTTTGTCATCGGCTTCCGAGGCGGCGACGGGCTGAACACTGTGTTCCTCGAGCCGAGCGGCAAGGATGTGGCGATGCAGTTCGATCTGATGCGCTCGGAGCCAGTGCTGCGGATTCGGGAGCTCCAGGACGCGTACCTCAGGTGGCTCTATGTGCAGACAGAACAGCGGGGCCTGAATCCGACCGTCAGCGATTTCATGGCGACGTCGCCGGGCTTCCACGGCGTGCCCTATACAGATCAGGAGTTGCTCAAAGCCGGCGTACGGCTGAAGGACGGCGGCTTCATCGAGGGCGAAGGACGTTTCTCGTACCCGGCGCCCGCACAGCCGCGGCTCACCGCACGCGGGAGGTTGGTCATCGAGAAGGATCGGTCGGTTCACGATGAGCCGGATCAGCCAGCGTTGCAGTATTTCAACACCACGGTGCACGGCAATGCGAATGTCGCGAATGCCAGTCATGGATCCAGCCAGGTACTCATCGTTGACAGCGAGTGGGCTGCCAAATCGACGGCGGTGCTCGATGCGATTGAACAGGCACTCGCAACACTGCCCGCTGACATGAGCACGGCGGTCGCGGCTCTCGTTGCGGATGCACGTAATGCGGTCGAGACTGATTCTCCTTCGCGGGCCAAGCGGGCGCTCACCGCGCTCGGTTCTTTCCTCGGCGATACGGCTTCGGGTGCCCTTGGCGGGCTACTCAGCGCGCAAGCTGTTGCGCTGATTCCGCTGCTGGGTGGATGACTCTCACCGATCCCTGATGCGGCCCGCGCGGCCAAGCGGGCGTGGCGCGCTGTCGCACGGGTGGGTGCTGCGGTGATTGTCGCTGCCGCCTTCAAACCTTGGCGACAACTACGACCCGGTGGATCTGGGTCTCGCAGTTGCACCTCCTCACTAGGATGAGGGACGCCGTTGTCGCGCTCGAAGCAGTCGTGAAGTCGGTCGAAAGTCGTATGGCTTCTAGCAAGGAAAGAACTGTTTATGATCAGGGACGCTCACGAGGCGAACGAGACCACGACCCCGAACGACTTCGAGATCACGCGGCTCCGCGCCGCCCTGCCGGAGTACTTCGATAAGGACGGCGGCTTCATGCTCGATCGCCTTCAGACTGCGCTCCGCGCTGGCGAGGTGAGCCTGACGCGCGAGGGATACGAGCTCAAGTTCCTCGGGAAGTCGTACGCCAAGTACCTGACCTCGACGAAGACCGAGACAGTCGTGGTGCCTGACCTCAAGCACAACACTGAACCTGCGAACGCCTCGTCCGAGAACCTCTACATCGTCGGCGACAACCTCGACGCGTTGAAGCACTTGATCGGGTCATACGGCGGGCAGGTGAAGTGCATCTACATCGACCCGCCCTACAACACCGGGTCGGATGGCTTCGTCTACGTCGACGACTTCGGGTTCACCGCCAAGCAGCTCGTCGAGAAGATCGGCCTCGGTGAGGACGAAGCGAAGAGGATCATCGACTTGCAGGGCAAGTCGTCGCACTCCGCATGGCTGACATTCATGTACCCGCGCCTCGAACTCGCGAAGCTGCTGCTCGCGGACGACGGAGTGATCTTCATCAGCATCGATGACAACGAGCAGCCGAACCTGAAGGCGCTCTGCGATGAAGTCTTCGGCGAGCAGAACGTGATCGCGAACCTGATCTGGAAGAGCAAGTCGGGCGGGGCCAATGACTCGGGTCAGGTGGCGGTTGATCACGAGTACGTGCTCGCGTATGCGCGGAATGCCGAAGCTGCGGCTCTTGGTATGGACCCGCTCGCATCGGCCACCACTTCCTACAACCGCTCCGACGAGAATGGCCGCTACTCGCTCGAGCGGCTTGACAAGCAGAATCTCACCTATTCGGAGTCGATGGATTACGTGCTCGTCGGCCCTGACGGCGCGGAGTACTACCTCGAACACAAGGACCCGGAGAGCCCTAACGCCATCTGGCGGTGGTCGAAGGACACCGTGGCGGAGCGCATGTCTGAGCTCGTCTTCGAGAATGGCCACGCCTACACGAAGAACTACGAAAAGGACGCCGGCAAGCCTCGGTCCCTGCTTGTAGATGAGCGGTTCGGCCGCTCGCGTACCGGCAGCACGGACATGGCCAGCCTGTTCGACGGCAAGACCTTCTTCAAGAACCCCAAGCCGGTAAAGCTCATCTCGCATCTGGTCCGAGTCTCGACCCGCCCGGATTCCCTGGTGCTGGACTTCTTTTCCGGCTCCGCGACCACTGCCGAAGCCGTGATGGCAGTCAATGCCGAGGACGGTGGCTCGCGCCGCATGATCCTCGTCCAGCTCCACGAGCCGGTCGATCCGTCATCGAACCGGTACTCGAAGGCTGCGTACGCCGCAGGCTACAAGCACATCGACGAGATCGGCCGCGCCCGAGCCGCCAAGGCGGCCGCGCGCATCGAGAAGACGACGAGCGCCGACATCGACTACGGGTTCCGTCTCTTCCGCCTCGAAGAGCCGAGCGAGAAGACACTTGACGAGCTGCAGTCCTTCGACCCGAGTGCGAACGATGCGCTGTTCGCCGGTGACTTCGTGTCGAAGTTCGACCTCAACGGGACGCCCGGCGACGAGGTCGCCCTCTCGACCTGGCTCCTCCAGGACGGCTTCGGTCTGACGCCCGACGTCCGGGCCGTCCAGCTCAACACATACGAGCTCCGCGTCTGCGGCGACTCCGGCTACGTCATTCAGCCCGGACTGACGAGCGATGATCTCCTCGCTCTCGTGACCAAGCTCGAGAAGGACGAGCTCGACCTGGGCCGCCTGGTGGTCTTCGGCTACTCGGTGACGTTCTCTGTGATGCACGAACTGAAGCAGAACCTGAAGTCGCTCAAGTCGGGACGCAACCTCACCGTGATCGAGCGGTTCTGACATGCAGATCCGCCTCCAGACGCTGGAACACCAGCAGCGCGCTCTCGCAGCCCTCACCCGCGTACTTCACGACGTCGAGCTGGACCCCAGCACGCCACCCGAGGCCAACATCTCATTTGACCTGGCTGATCCTCTGATCGCCCAGAACGTCGCCGAGATCCAGTCCGGCGTCCTTGATGGCATCGACGCGATCCCGCGCGGTTGGCGAGGCCGCGTCGACGACGGTGTGCTCGGCGTCGACGCCAAGATGGAGACCGGTACAGGAAAGACGCTGGTCTACACGCAGCTGATGTACGAGCTCAATCGGCTCTACGGCTTCACGAAGTTCATTGTCCTGGTGCCTTCGACGCCGATCAAAGAGGGCACCAGAGCATTCATGCAGTCAGAGTACGCACGCAAGTACTTCGCCGATGCGTACAAAGGTCGCCTGAGCCTCCAGTTGGATGTGCTCGACCCCCAGAAGCGCTCCAAGGGGCGCAAGATGTTCCCGAGTGCCATCGCCAGTTTCGCCCACGGTTCGCGCCTCGCGCGGGGTCGGATCTCTGCGTTGCTAATGACCGACGGCATGCTGCTGTCTAGGGCAACAATGTCCACGGACTACGACCAGACGGTGCTCGGCACGGCGAGCGTGCCGTACGAGGCTCTGCGGGCGACCCGTCCCATTGTGATCATGGACGAGCCCCACCGCTTCCGTCGCGAGAACAAGGCGTACCAGGCGATCGTCGACGAGCTCCAACCCCTGGCCATCTTCCGCTTCGGCGCGACCTTCCCGAAGATCGACAAGACCGGAAGGACGGACTACAACAACCTCGTCTTCAACCTTGGCGCTGTCGAGGCGTTCAACGAGCAGCTCGTCAAGGGCGTCCAGCTCCAGTACCCGGTGGATGCGACCGGCGAGACCACTCGCCTGAAGCTGACGAGCCTGTCGGCACGAAAGCCCAAGCAGGCGACCTTCCAGAACCTCGACACGGGCAAGCCCCTGACCCTCGACCTGGGCGAGTCGCTCTCGATCGCGGACGGGGGGTTCGCTGGCATCACAGTCGAGTCGATCGGCAAGCCTGACCATCCGGTCATCAAGTCCGGCGTCACGCTCTCGAACGGTCAGGTCCTCGCGACCGGCGACATCCTCGCGGCCAAGGTCTATTCGGACACGTATCAGACCCTGATGATGGACCAGGCGCTGAAGAACCATTTCGAGGTCGAGTGGGAGAACTTCCGCCGCGCGACCAAGGTGAAGACGCTGACGCTGTTCTTCATCGATTCGATCGAGTCCTACCGCGGAAGCGACGACACCAGCGGGCACCTGCGCCTGCGCTTCGAGGAGCTGCTCGCTTCGCGTCTCGCCGCCGAGATCGACAAGCGAAAGGACGACCATTCGCCCGTGGCTCAGGAGTACATCGCCTATCTCCAGGCGTCTCTCGCAGACGTCCCGGGAACGAACGGCGGTTACTTCGCGGCGGACAACTCAACGGCCGACGACGCGATCCAGGCTGAGGTCGACGACATCCTCCGCAACAAGGAGGCGTTGCTCTCATTCAACGGCGCCGATGGCTCCGCGAATACGCGGCGCTTCCTCTTCTCGAAGTGGACCCTCCGCGAGGGCTGGGACAACCCAAATGTCTTCCAGATCGTGAAGCTGCGCTCCTCGGGCTCTGAGATCTCGAAACTCCAGGAGGTCGGTCGCGGACTGCGCCTGCCGGTCGACGCGAAGGGCTCCCGCCTGTCCGGCGAACAGTTCTACCTGACCTACCTGATCGACTACACCGAGCGCTCGTTCGCCGACAAGCTCGTCGACGAGATCAACTCCGACGCGGCCACGGGCCCCGCTCCGGTCAAGGAGCTGCTGCCTAGGGTCGCCGTTGAGTTGGGGAAGACCGAAACCGAGCTTTTCATCGAGCTCTTGCAGGCTGGCCTGATCGACACCGACAAGAACGTCGCGCCCGGTCGCGACGACGACCTCTACGCCGCCTACCCCGCGTTCAACACGACCGGTCTGAAGCCGGACAAGATCGTGAAGGGCGACCAGAAGATCAAGGTCGGGATCCGCCCCGAGCGGTATGCCGAGCTCAAGGAGCTCTGGGAGACGATCAACGCGAAGTACTACCTCCGGCTCGATGACCTTTCGCGGGAGGAGATCGACTCCTGCGTCCACGCTGTGCTCGAGGCCGATGTGTACCGACAGACGTTTGGGCGTTTCGCGCAGGACGTCGTCGTCCAGGGTGAGGAGTCCGCACTCGAGGTCCACACGGAGACGAAGGACGTCTTCGACGCGACTGAGACGGTCCCCTATGGCGAGTGGCTCAAGCTCGTTCATTCGCAGACCGCCCTTCCGATCGACCGGGTACACGCCGGCCTTGTGCGCAGGAACGTGAAGAAGCCGCTTCCGAGTGATTTCTTCAACAGGGCGACACTCGGCGAGTTCGTCGCCCAGTTCACGGAGTGGATGGAGAAGACCTTCCTCGAGCGGTTCTCCTACTTGCGCATCGACGGCGTGCTCGGCAGCACCCCGCTCACGGACGCCGACGGCGCACCGCTCGAGAGCATCGTCCAGGGCAACATCGGTATCCACCGAGATGACAAGGCAGCTGTCCCGGACAAGTTCCTCTACGACGCGTTCGTCTACGACTCGCCCAAGGAACACGACACGATTCGCGACTCGAAGCTCACCGAGGTGATCGTGTTCGGCAAGATCCCCCGCAAGTCGGTCAAGGTCCCGCTCTACTTCGGCGGCACCACGAGCCCGGACTTCATGTACGTGCTCAAGCGCGAGGACGGCAGGCTCTCGCTGAACTTCGTCGTCGAGACGAAGGACGTCGAGAAGACCTCGGACATGCGCGAGAGCGAGCAACTCAAAATGACGGCGGCGAAGCGGTTCTTCGAATCCATGAGCTCGGAGTCGTTCGACGTCACCTTCCAGCCGCAGGTCAAGCGGGACGAGATCGCCGCAATGATCAAGCAGCTGCTGGCGATGTCCGGCTAGTAGGACAGGAACACGTCGGTGCTCTTCTCGACGAGGTTCCCGGCGCGACGAGCCACGTCAGCGGTCGGAGCTACTGTCCGTGACAATGAACAAGCGGAGGCTGATACATGGCGCTGAAGACGTCGCTGTCGGGGCGCGTGCGGAACACGACGCTGCCTAAGACCCACGCACTCCTCCCGCTCCACGAGGCCGTCGTCAACGGCATCCAGGCGATCGATGCGCGATTCCCCGAAGACGCTGACGGCCGAGGCCGCCTCATCGTCCGAATCCACCGTGAGGCCCAAGGTGCCTTCGATCTCGGCGCGGGCGCCCCTGGCCGCGTGCCGCTCAAGATCATCACCGGCTTCAGCGTCGAGGACAACGGCATCGGGTTCACTCCCGAGAACATGGCGTCGTTCGAGACGCTCGACAGCGACTACAAGGCCGGCATCGGTTGCCGCGGCGTGGGTAGGCTCCTCTGGCTCGTGGCGTTCGATCGGGTCGAGGTGCGCAGCGCATACTACGACGGTGACTCGCTCGCGGGGCGTCAGTTCAGGTTCTCTGTCAGCCAGGACGTCGTGCAGGACGTCTCACCCGAAGGTCTGACCGACGCCGGCACAACCGTGCGTCTGGACGGCTTCAAGAAGGCGTACCAACAGAGCGCGGCGAAGTCTGCCGAGCTCATCGCGCGAGAGATCTTCGAACACTGCATCTGGTACTTCCTCCGCGTCGGCGGTGCTCCCGACGTGTTCGTGTCGGACGACGACGAGACGTTCTCGCTCAAAGACTTCGTCGAAGAGCTCGGACACACTGAGACCACGGCGTCGTTCGAGGTCAAGGGCCAGACGTTCGAGATGCTGAACCTCCGGCTGAAGGCTTCGGCCCGCAACGCGACGCCCCGCCTGCACTGGTGCGCCGCGAACCGCGTCGTCAAGGACGAGAGCATCGCTGGGAAGCTTCCCGGGCTATACGCCCGCATGAAGGACCGCGCCTCCGCGGAGTTCACGTACGTCTGCTATCTTTCCTCGACCTTTCTCGACGACCATGTCAGGGCCGATCGCACGGACTTCGACCTGCCAGATCGCATGCCGGGTGAGGCCCTGCTCGACGAGCCGACGCTCGACGACATCCGTGCAGGCGTCCTGTACGAGGTCTCGAACGCGCTGGCCGAGCCGCTGGCGTCGGCGCAGGTCGCGAGCAAGGAGCGGATCAACCATTTCGTGAGCACGAAGGGGCCGAAGTACCGATCGCTCATGAAGCGCATCGAATCGGCCGGGATCGTCGTGGACCCGTCGGTGAAGGACTCCGATCTCGAGCTGGAGTTGCACAAGCAGGTCCAGAAGATCGAGACCGAGCTGCTGGCCGAGGGTCAGGCCGTGTTCGCGTCCTCGAGCGGCCAGAAGCCCGAAGACTACGACGAGCGCCTCGCCAAGTACCTCGAGACGCTGACAGATCTCAACCGGTCGGATCTGGCCAATTACGTCGCCAGGCGACGGACAACGCTCGACATCCTCGCGAAACTCATCGAATCGGACGGCGACGGCAAGTACACGCGTGAGGACCGCATCCACGAGCTGCTCTTCCCGATGCGCAAGGACTCGAACGAGGTCGAAGTCGAAGCGTCGAACCTGTGGATCCTCGACGAGCGGCTGGTCTTCCACGACTACCTCGCGTCCGACAAGACGCTGAAGAGCATGCCCGTCACGGACGACGAGTCGCCGAACAGGCCGGACATTCTGGCGACCCGTGTGCTCGAGCCGGGGCTTCCCGTGCTCGCAGCCGCAGGGCAGAAGTTTCCGCTGCAGTCGGTCGTCGTGGTCGAGCTCAAGCGCCCCATGCGCAACGACGCGACGACGGAGGACAAGAACCCCATCGCACAGTGCCTCGACTACGTCGCACGCGTCCGCGAAGGCAAGGTGACGACTGCAAACGGTCGACCGATCCCGTCGAGTGCGCAGGAGCCCCCTGCTTTCTGCTACGTCATCGCCGATCTGACGCCGACGATGGAGCGCATGTGCAAGCTGTCGAACCTGACCAAGACGCATGACGGGCTCGGGTACTTCGGCTACGTCGAGCCGTACAAGGCCTACGTCGAAGTCATCAGCTTCGATGGCCTCGTCAACGCGGCCACGGAGCGGAACAGGGCGTTCTTCGACAAGCTCGGCCTGCCGTCGAGTTGAGTGAGGCGCGAAGCCCGAAGCCCGTGCGTCGCGACCGGCCAACCCCAAGTGCGAATGCCGACTCTTGAGCGCCCGCAACCCGGTCGTTGAGCGAACGCATCCGGGCGCGGAACGCGCGCGTTCGCTGGCTCTCGCGTCACCCCGCGGTGTCGAGACCCGCCCCGTGCGCATAGCGCCCCGCGAGCGGTCGCCTGGCTCAGCCCGAGCTATGGCAGCAGGTCGAGCATCTGCGGCCTGGCCTTCATGGCGTGGATCACGAGCTCGTTGCCGCTGTCGATGACGAGCACCACGAGTTCGAGTAGCCGTCCCTGCCTGTCGAACCCGAGCCGAAGTTGGCGTGCGGGCGAGTCGTCGTCGAGATCGTCGATCCATAGCGGCCACGATGCAGCCCGGATGATGTCTTCGGGTGCGATGCCGTGCTTCAGCGCAGAGTCGTGGACCTTCACGCCGCGTACGCAGCGATCGCTTCGCGAATGAGCTCCGAGCGGGTCTTGTGCTCGCGCGCGGCGCGAGCGTCGAGAGCGGCCAGTTCCTCGGACGTGAGCCGGAGCGCGACCACCTGCGCGGGCTCAGCTCCGCGCCCGGGACGTCCCCGTCCACGCCGCTTGAGAGCCTCGACATCGAAGCCGGCCTCGGCCTCCTCCGCCCACGCGGCGATCTGCTCTTCCGTCACCGGAACGCCGTTGATCGTCTCCTCACCACCCATGGCGACATCGTAATACGAAAATGCGGACTGGACTACGGCTGACCGAAGCCGGGTCCACGGGCGAGCGCTCGCGCTTCGCGGTCCACTCGATCGACGTTGCCTTGGCGGGCGCGGGCTTTGGAGGGACTCTGACCGCGACGTTCTCCTCGCTACGAGGACGGCAGATTTCTAGCGGTACCTTCGCCCAGCTGGCCAAGGCGCGGACGGCACTGCGCGGTTGTGCGTCTGCGAGGCTCACGCAGCCGAGACCGGCTGTCTCAAGATCGTCCTACGCTTGTCTGGACAGGTGCGTCGGGGGTCGCCGAGGTAGACCTCATGATGTCGCCCGATCCGGGTGAGCCCGAGACGCGGCATGATTTCGTGATGAAGGCGCGCGAGCACACGGGCCTCATCGTCTATGGAGCCGATGTTGAGCGTCTGCAGACAGCGTCCCTCCGTGATCGTGACGGGGCGCACGAGAGCAATCGGGAGATCAGGCTTCTTCCTCGCCGCGGGTGAAAGCCCGTCCGCCACATCCTGTGCGTCCACCTCCTCGGGCAGAGGAATCAGCATGGTCCAGTCCCGGTGTCCCTTCCGGCCCTCGGAGTGTGCTGCTGACTCGTCGCTGGGCCAGAGCCCCTCGATCGGCCCCACGACGAAGTCCGAGCCAGTCCGCCTCTTGAACCCGGCACGGATCTGATAGGCGCACACGTACAAAGACTCGATCGCGCGCCGGCAGCTAGATTCCTTGTGGGGATCGCCGTGTCCGTCGATGCTCAGATACTGCATCTTCGGTACATCCACCTCGACGAATCGACCTAACGGTGGCTTGTAAACGTCCCCGAGATCCCGCTTCAAGTCATGTCTCATTGCCGTGCTCCTTGCTCTCGTGGGAGTGAACCCCAGTGGCCACTCAGGCTTGGTGGCGGGCGATGTCGATCTCGACGATCGCTCGTCCGATCGGACTTGGCGTGGCGTCGCGTCCTACGCGTTGCGCCTCGCCCAGTTCGATGACCGCCTGCGCTCGCAGCGAAACAGATCGCGGGGGTGTTGATCACCAAAGGCCGCGAACGCGCCGAGGGCGGGCAGGCCACCCGCGGTCCGTGCGTCCGGCCAGCTCGAGCGGGTCATGAGGACGTCCGTCAGAGCGGAGCTCCCCTGACCGATCAAGCCGCGATCGTAGAGCCGCTTCGCTATGCGATACGAGGAAGACCGAAGGAGGTCGAGTCCATGGCAGCGGCGATCGGTGCTCCGCCCGCTCGTCGCCGTGACGCGGCGCCTCCATCAGGAATGTCAGGCGCACGACATCGGTATCTGTCATCTGAGCCGCAGGCTATGCGTCGAGCGGGCGGCGGGACGTCGGTTGCGGTGCCCGAGCAGAGCGCATGCCGGGTCCCACACGCGAGTTTGGGGGAAGGTGTACGTGCCCGGTTCGGCTCAACCGGGCACGTACACCTCACTCAGGCTGCGGCAACCACGGGTGGGGCGGCCTGACGCCCGGTCGCGACATCCAGCACTTCGGCGAACTCGACCTCGTCGTCGCCGCGCCACGCGACGTGATGATCAGGGCGCACGAGCACCAGAGGCGCGCCGTAGAGAGCGCGTGCACGCTCGTCGTCGACGACTACCGAGCTCATCGGCACGCCCCACTCGACAGCTGTCGCGTGCGCACGTGCGGCCGCTGCCTCCGCACCTGGTGCGACGACCAGGGTGAAATCCGGGCCGAAGGCGGCGTACAGCGAGGTGCCGTCGGCCAGGCGTACGTGCGGGGCGCGGTGGCCGGGCTTCGCGACGGCGTCATATCGCAGCGAAGACCACGGGGGTACCGTCGCGTCGTCGGGCACGATGATGTCGCTTGCATAGCGCTGGTCGAGGACGATGCCACGGGAGATGTACTGCTGACGCGTGGCGCTCCACAGTCGCTCACCCCACGCACGCCGGCGCGCTTCCGCCTCTACGCCCGGCGCGAGGTAGTCGGTCTCGCTCATCTCCGTCATGATCGCCTTCGCCTCGCCGACGAAACGGGCGACATTGCCGGACGCCTCGGATGCGTTGCGTACCGCGATGGGGCGCCGCTCGTGCTCGTAGCTGTCCAGCAGCCCGTCGCCGCCCCAGCCGTTCAGGACCGCAGCGAGCTTCCAACCAAGGTCGACGGCGTCGCCGAAGCCGGAGTTGAGATTGTGGCCTCCGAACGGGGCGTAGAGATGAGCGGCGTCGCCGGCGAGGAACAGGCGTCCGGCGCGATATGCATCGGCGATACGCTCGTGCACCTTGTATACGCCCGCGTATACGAACTCGACCTCTTCTTCGTCGCGACCAATGATGCGACGACCGAGTTCTTGGAGGTCGATGTCGTCGATGTCGACGTCGACCGGGTATCCCGGCACATGCGCGCAGAAGAGATCGCCTCCGATCGGGACGACCAGTGCCCCGCCCTCGGGGTGGGTGAGGTTCGAGAATGCAGCGGGGGTCAGACGGTAGTCGTCGAGAACGCCGGGCGCCCGGAAGTGCAGCAGCAAGTTCGCGCTGATGCCGCCGCGCCCCGAACGGGTGATCCCGGCAGTGGTGCGCACGATGCTTTGCGGGCCGTCGGCGCCCACCGCATACTCAGCGACGATCCGGCGCTCTTCGCCCGTCTCGACGTGGCGCATGCGAGCCACGACCTCATCGTCCTGTGCCAGCTCTAGTACCTCCCAGCCTGCTGCGTATGTGGCGCCGCTGCGCTGAATCGCCGCACGCAGCACCCGGAGCGTGTCGGGCTGCATCACGACCTGGGCGCGCTCGCGCAGGTCGTCGGACTCCTGCTCGGTGTGGAAGTCGAAGCCCTCACGGAAGTGCCCGAGATCGCGACCAGTGAGCGAAGTACCGAAAGTGACGCCCTGCAGCCAACCCTGAGGCGTCACGGCGGCGGCGCGAATGTCGTCGGCGATGCCCCAGCGCGCCATGTGCTCGAGCGTGCGCGCGTTCAGCAGCATCGCCTTGACCGGCACTGCCGGAGTTACGAGCTCCTTCTCGACGACGACCGCGTCGACTCCGCGATGGGCGAGTTCGATGGCTAGCGCGCAGCCGACCGGGCCGCCGCCCACGATGAGCACGCTAGTACGGGTTGGGATGTCGAGGTCCATTTCGGGCATTCCTTACTTGGATGTCGGAGCGTCGCGCGGGGGATCCCGCGCGCGGCATCGGGATCCTCAGCGACGATAGGCTAGGCATGTTTCTGCGCCCCTCGCCCGTCGTGACTGCGAGGTAACTCTGACCTCTCGCGTTCGATGGAGCGCGAGAGAGGTCTGAAACACGTCCGAAACAGGGTCGACGACTGAAGGTCACGGTCGTTGTGCATCGCCTGGATCGAAGCGCGCGTAGAAGAGGTTCAGGGCGCCGTTCAGCATCCGCGTAATGAGGCCAGCGGAGAGAGCAATGTCCTCCACATTTGGGCGGGTTGGGCGCAGGTGGCCGGTCGGGGTGTCAGCGACTCGACGGTGCTCGGTCGGCACCATTGAGCCATGCGCGAGCTCGCTAAGTTGGCTCCACAGCCGCGCGATGCCGCCGTCTTCACCCTGTTCGAGGTCCTGGCGCTCGGCCGCCGTGATGAAGTCCTCAGCTTGGAGAGTCGTAGGTGCGGGCAGTGTGCCGACCGCCTTCTTGAACGTTTCGTCGAGGTCGGCTATGTATCGCTTCGCGTTCGACGCGGTCGCCTTCAATGACTCAGCGCTGGGACGCTGGGGGCTTGCCTTTAGCATCTTCGTTGCGCGGGTCTTGCTTCTGTTTGGTGCGTCCCGGGCGAGTAGCCAGGCCCGCACCAATCGCTCCTCTACTTCGTCGGGCTCCAGTAGCCAGATCGTCCTCAGCGCGTTGTCGAGCATTGCACGCATGAGCATGTAGTCAGATGGCACATGATGACTTGGTACGTGCCATGCCATTTCGAGGACTTCGGCGGAGTCGAATGTGCTGTTGAGCATGAAGGCTGCGTGTGGAAGCGTGCTGACCGTCCGCCGTACCAACTTCAGATCGGCTTCGAAGTCCGATCCCTCGGGTGGAAGGCCTGCAGTGATCACTCCGCGGAACGAGTCGCGCAGGTCAAGCCAGTATTTCGAGATCTCCTGAAGGCGTATCGCTGCATTGTCCACCCCCGGATTCTCGCACCGACTGGTTCGATCGCTCTGGCTCGAGGCGTGGGGGGTCGGGGTCGCGTGACCTGGATGCTGGCGGACCTCACGTCCATCCGAACGCGCCCGAAAGTCGGTCCTTGAGCGCGCGGTCCGACACCCGCGCTACGCGACCGTGGACTCGACGCAGCCCCGGACTTCGTAGAACCCGGCCGCTCCAGAGTGCAGAGCAGGTTCCTCATCCGAGTCCACCGCGCGCATGCCCCGACGGACCAGTTAGGCGATCGCGGCATCGCCACCGCAGACGCCAAGAGCGGCACGCGACCTCGCCCGATTTGACCCATGACGTCGGCCAAGGAAGTCAAGATCAACGACGCACGCAGGCACTTTCTGTGAATGCAAACCATAGATAGGTAAGAGCGAGTATCCTCGGCGCTATGCGCGGGGGTCTTGAGCGGTGGAAGCGTGGAGTCGAATCTCACGGCGTTCGCGCCGCGATCGCGTATGCGCTCGATGGTGAGTGTGACGCGGCATCACGTCTCTCGAGTGGGACGGTGGCGCTCGCCGACTACTCGGCCGGTAGCCCGACCGTCACGCGCTTCACGGTTCGGGACGGGCAGATCGCGTCGGATGAACTGGACCGCGATCAGCTCTGCAGCTGGGTCGACGGATGCGATCCGCTGACAGGCGACCGGCGTGGACGGCTGCTCGCCTCGCCGGACGCGGATCTGGTGCTCGACGGAACGATCAACGCCCCGAAGTCATACAGCCTCGTGACGCTCCTCCACCCGGAACTTGCACGAGAGTTCGAAGCGCTGCAGGACCGGCTCCGCGACCGAGTGATCATCATGTGGCAGCGGGAGCTGAATGCTCGACGCGGCGCGGGCGGCCGCATTCGAGAGGACCTGGTGCAGGTCGAGGTCGTCGAGCTCAAGCACCGGCGGTCCCGCGCACTCGACCCACACATCCATCGGCACCTGTGGCTGAACGTGCGCGTGCAGGGGCGGGACGGGCAATGGTCGAACGTCGACTCGCGCGTGGCGATGAAGATGCACACGCTCATCAATGCCGAGGGCGAGCTGGCCGCGCGCACCGATCCCGAGTGGATCGCGGCGCTCGCCCGCCACGGGTACAGCCTCAACGAGTCCGGCGAGGTCGTCGAGGTCGCGCACGCCGTGCGGCCGCTGTCGCGGCGGTCCAACCAGATCGAGAAGAACCGTGCGGTGCTGCTCGCGCGGTGGCGCCAGGAGCATCCGGGCCAGGAGCCGGGGCGAGACGTCCTGCAACAGATCGACCGAAAGGCGTGGGCGCAGGGGAGGCCCGCGAAGCCCACGCACTTCGACGAGGACGCGTGGGAGCAGCTCGTGCTCGACGAGCTCGCAGATATCGACCCGGCTCTCACCGCGCCCCGTCCGCCGATGCTCGCAACGGCGCAGCGCGATGTGGACGTCGACCTTTTCGCGGCGCGTGCGATCGTCGACGCCGATGCACGGGCGGCGGCCTCGGGGGGACGCTTCAGTATGTTCGACGTGCGCGCCGGCGCGACGCGCGCGCTCGCCGCATCGGGGATCGTGGCGACGCGGGAGCAGCTCCAAGACCACATCGACCACATCGTCGAACGTGCGATGGCGCACACGGTCGACCTCATCGACGGCGACCGCCCCGCGCACGTGAAGGGCCACATGGCCGCATCGACCGCATCGCTCAAGGTCGAACTCGCTGCGCGCTTCGACGCCCTGCACTGTGCCGGAGGGGCGCTGTCGCCCGAGGCGATGCAGCTCGTCGCGGGATCGGCGCTCGGCGGTGATCTTGTGCTCGAGGCGGGGCAGGCGAGCGCTGCGGGCGCGATCGCCGGCAGCGACCGTCTCGTCACGGTCACGGGCCCTGCGGGCACGGGCAAGACGACGACACTGCGAGTCGCTCGGCACGCGCTCGCGCTCCAGGGACGACAGATGGTCGTGGTGGCGCCGACGAAGAAGGCGGCGTCGGTCGCAGCGCGAGAGGTCGGCGCGACGGCGTCGAGCCTTCACGCGCTGCTGGCCGACCACGGATGGCGGTGGAGCCGCGACGCGGCCGGCGCCGAGCGGTGGGAGCGACTGCAGGTCGGCGAGACGGATGCCGCGACAGGCATGCAGTACCGCGGGCCAACGAAGTACCCACTCGCGGCCGACGACCGGATCGTGGTCGACGAGGCCGGAATGGTCGACCTCCACACCGCGACGGCCCTCGCGACGCTCGCCGGCGAGACCGGAGCGGGGATCGCCATGGTCGGAGACCACCTGCAGGCGATGCCCGTCGGACACTCGGGCGCGATGGCGTGCATGGCCAGACGCAGCAGCGCCGTCGTCGAACTGACCGCGGTCCATCGCTTCCGCGACCCCGAGTACGCCGAACTCACACTGCGACTGCGCGAACCGGGTTCACGCGAGGCGGCGCTCGCGGTGGCCGACGACCTCGCCGCACGGGGGCTGGTCACCCGTGTTTCGGACTCGCTCGCCGCTCGTGATGCGATGGTCGAGGGCTACTTCCGGTGGAGCTCCGACCACAAGCGGGTGGCTTTGGTCACTGGCACCAACGACGAAGCGGATGCGATCAACGACGCGATCCAGGAGCGGCGTCTCGAGCTCGGCCAGCTGAGGATGGAGCGCATTGCCGTAGGCCAGGGGGAGCAGCGGATCCTCGAGGGCGACGTCGTGCAGACGCGACGCAACGATCGCGCGGCGGATGTCGAGAACCGGGCCCTGTGGACGGTCCGCAGCATCACGTCTTCGGGAGTCGTGCTCGCGAGCGTCGCCGACTCCGCCGATGTGCGGACGGTGTCGGCGGACTACGTCGCAGATCACGTCCACCTCGCGTACGCGTCGACGGTGCACGGCATCCAGGGCGAGACGACGGATGCATCGATCGTCGGGCCGGGCGTCGACGCATCCGGGCTGTACGTCGGGATGACGCGAGGCCGCGTCCGCAACGAGGTGATCGCGGTCGCGCGCACCGATGCCCTCGCCCGGGACGCGATCGCCGACAGCATGATGCGCGGAACGATCGAGGTCACGATCGACGACGCGCGCCGAGCGGCACTGACGGAACTTCGCCGCGCCGCCCTGCCGCCCGAAGAGGCGGCCGCGTGGAGCGATCGTGACGCCCGGCCGTACGGTGCGGTAGACGGCATCGACCGGCTCGAGGCGATGATGCGCGAAGACATCGCACGCCGACGCGCGCACGCGGACCCCATCCAGGAGTGGCTCGCCGGCACCGAGATGCTCGTCGCCCAGCTCGAGGCCGAAGATGCGACGACCGTCGCAGATACCCACGGCCGAAGTCTCATCGAGATCGAGGCCGACGACACCGCCGCGGCACTGCGGGAGCGACGCATCGCCCGGGCCGCCGAGCTCGCCACGGCCGAGGCGGGCCTGGCCGAAGCCGAGGCGACCCTCGCCCGGGTCGTCGCGGAGCGCGAGCTGCGCCACAGCGTTGACCCGGCAGGTCGGGCGAGGGAGGAGCGCGACCGCGCACTGGCCGCGGCCGCCACGGGCACAGTCGACCGGCGAAGCGGGATCGGGCTCAGCTGAATCCCGTAGGTCGGCGTCAGGCAGCGCTCGGGGTGGATGAACGGACGCAGGGGTGGAGCACAAGAAGCGGGCGGGAGTACGATGACTCCCGCCCG
Source organism: Microbacter sp. GSS18 (assembly GCA_029319145.1). Lineage (NCBI taxonomy): Bacteria > Pseudomonadati > Bacteroidota > Bacteroidia > Bacteroidales > Porphyromonadaceae > Microbacter > Microbacter sp. GSS18. Next base: position 3,439,625 of record CP119753.1, read on the forward strand.
CACCTTGATCTGATGGGTCAGCGCGCGAGCCCCGCACCGGTGGTCGAGACCGGTGCCACTTCCGGCCCCGAGGCGTACTCGGGGCCGTTAGCTTTTGGGGCGCGGGCCACGTCGACGCTCGTGAACTTCAGCGACGCGGCGACGTTGTCCGCGACCACGTCGCGGGTCTCCCGGGTCTGGCCGGTCTCCTTGTCGGTGTAGGTGCTGAAGCGGAGGTCGCCGGCCAGCAGCACCGAGTCGCCCTTGTGCAGCGATTCGGCGACGTGACGGGCCTGCTGGTTGAACACGACGACGCGGTGGAACACCGTGCCTGCGTCCTCCCAGCGTCCGGTCGACTCGTTGAGGCGGCGGTCGTTGACGGCGACGGTGAACCGGGCGTACTCGTTGCCCGACTCGCTGGCGCCGTGTTCGGGGTCACCGGTGAGGTTGCCCTCGAGGGTGACCGGGATCCTGGTCGTCATCCTGCTTTCCTTCCTATCGGTGAGAGACATCCGGGCGGATGCCTCAGTGGGCGTGGCTCTGGTTGGTCCACGTCTCCCACTCCTCCTCGTCCGTCACGCCCTTCCATCGGCGGGGTCGGCGTGACGAGTGGCCCTCGCTGCATCCGCCGTTGTAGGCGTTCCGCAGCCGGGGCATGGCGTTGGCGAAGTGCTGGTGCCACGTGATGGGCCCGTTGCCGCTGTCGGTCGGGTGGAACGCGGCGCGGTGCGCGCTGTGCAATGCGGAGAGCTCCTCCACGAGCGCGCCGTGCTTCCACCAGCACTCCGGGATCAGCGAGACCGAGATCTCGTAGCGGACGGTGACCCATTCGACCCAGTCGCGCAGCGCGCGCCATTCGTCGCGCGCCTGCTGGTCCTGCATCGTGCGCCAGCTCGTCGCGCCCCCGATCGAGGGCGGCGAGGGCGGTGGGCTGGGACGTGTCATGTCGTCCACGAGTGCCTGTTGGGCTTGGCTGCGGGCGTCCGAGTCAGGCATGCGAGTCCTCCTGGGTCATGGCGTTCTTCAACAGGGCGAGCGCGACCATGGTGGCGTCGCGGCGGGTGCGCTGCCGCGACAGCACGGTGTCGCGGTCGATGAGCCGGTGTAACACCTCGTGGCACGCGGGATGCAACGGGACGAGGTCCTCGTCACGCTCAAGCGACCGCCACCCCCGCGCGCCCTTCACGACACCGGCATAGTCGAGATGATGCAGCTCGAGTGAGCGTTGGTCGCCTGCGGCATCACACAGCGCGCACACGATCGGGTGTCCGGTCGCAGCCCGAGCACGGAACCAGCGGTCGCGGCGCGCGAACCACGCCGGAGACCTCAGGAACCCTGCCCGGTAGCCGCTGTTGAACGTGGGTCGACGCCGGTTACTCATCGTCGGCCTCCGTCGCGGCGACCCTCTCCCGGGCGTCCTCATCGTCGGCCTTGACCGTGGTGGGCCACTGTCGGATGTCTTGCTCGTTCGCCTCGGCGAACACCTCGCGTTGTTCGCGCTCGGTTTCGCGCTTGCCGGCCTGGATGTCGCGGGCGTCGCGGCGGTCGTCCCAGCCAGCGAGTTCGAGGAGCACCGGGCTGAGATTGCGGAAGGCGAGCAGTCCGGTGTCTGCTGGCATCCGCCTGATCTCGTCGACCGACATGATCGGCCGGCGCTCGTGGTGCTCGCTGGTGTTGTAGCGGGAGCTGTCGTTGCTCCAGGATCGCTGCGTGCGCCGGAAGTCGCGGTCGCCGAGCATCGTTTCGACGTCCCGTAGGTGTTCGACGTGTGATGCGCCGCCGAGGAGCAGCTTCGCGGTCGCTGCAGCCCAGATGGTGTCGGCTTCAGCGCGGGACCATGAGGTCTCGGCCTGCGAGAGGGCCTGCAGGACGACGAAGGTGCAGATGCCGCGTCCGCCGCCGTCGGCCATGATCCTGGGTAGATTGCCCCATCGGAACATGTTCACGATCTCGTCGAGGATGAGTCCGAGCGGGTGGGTGAGGCGCGCATTGGGGGACGAGAGCGCCTCTTTGCGGGCGACCTCGACGATGTCGTCGACGAGGGCGCCCAAGAACCCGCCCATCGCCGATGCCCCGGAGGCGGAGCCGATCAGGTAGAGCGTGTTCGGGGCGCGGAGGAACTCGCGCGGGTCGAACACGGGGTCGCCCGGGCGGGGCATGAGGGTGTCGCGGATCTGCGGCACTGCGAGCGGCGCGACGGCCTGCGCGACGCCGAACCAGATGGAGGAGAGCAGCTTCTCGTCGCCGGACAGCGTCGCGTCCAGGCTCGAAGCCCAGGTTCGTGCGCCGTTGTCGGCGAGGATCGGAAGCGCGTCGCGAGCGACCATGGGGTTCGAACCCCACTCGTACAGCTTGTCGACCCCGTGGCCGCCGAGAGCGCAGGCGTGCAGCAACCGGCCGAGGACGAGCCCGGATGCCTGTGCCCACTCGGCGTTCGTCGTTGAGGTCCCGAGTGCGGTGCCGGTGATGATGGCGGTGCCGCGCTGGGTGGCGACCAGCGGGTTCTCGCACCCGGCGATCGGGCTGATCCGGATCGGATGCCGGACGCCGCTGAGACCCTGCGGGTCGAACACGTGGACGTCGCCGCGGCGCTGGCGCATCCGCATCGTCGCGGTCAGGTTGTCGTTCGTCGTCGACGTCGTGATGAGCGGACCCGACCAGTCGAGGATCGCCGAGATCAGCACCCGGTACCCCTTCCCCGACCGGGGTGGTCCCTCGAGGGCCACGGAGTCCTCGATCGACACATACACGTCCGTCCCGCGTGAGCGGCCGACGCGCCACCCGACGTCGGTCGGCTTCGGGTTGGGGACGTCGGGCCGCAGCTGGCTCGCGCGGCGCAAGACGGCTTTGGCGGACAGGAACTCCTGCAGGTCGCGCGCATGCGCGAAGCCCGGGCGCGACCGCAGCTCGGCAAGGAAGTAGCGGCTGGACTCCCGGTACTTCCGCCACTTCACCAGACCGAACACCGCGGCAGCTGCGACGAGCACCACGAGGGCGATGTCCGCGATGCGGATCGGCACCACGGGCAGTGCGCAGCCCGCGGGCGGTTCATATGCGTTCGCCTGACCGGAGATCGCGAGCCAGAGCCCCGAGAACATGTTCTCGGGCGTCGGTCGCGCCCCACAGAGTAGCTGGGTGGTCGCTTCGGCGACGAACCCGAAGATGAGGCTGAGGACGAACGCGACGGCGATGCCGATCGCGATGGCCTTGCCCAGCAGAGCCTGCATGATGGCTTCCCTTCCTCAGAGCTCGGATGCCGCGGCCGCCGCGACCCGCAGCCAGGCTTCACGTGTGGCGGGGCGCAGCGCGTCATGCCGGAGTGGGCCGGACTTCAGCGCCGGGTCGAACGGCACGATCTCGACCGCGCGAACGAGCGGAGCGAACCGGTCGGCGATCGCCCGCACGTCCCGCATGCTGGAGCGTTCGGACTGCGTCACGACGACCACGGCGTTCGCGGCGAGTGCCGACGAGCGGTGATCGCGGGCGTGGAGCGCGTCGAGCAGCAGCGCTGCGGACTCCGCCGACTCGGGCGCGGTGAGGGTGGGGATCACCAGCTGAGCGGACGAGTCGACCATCCGCAGCCAGCGGTCGGCGGACTCGTCGTTGCCGGAGTCGAAGATCACGAGCCGGTAGTAGCGAGCGACGACCTGCAGGAGCCGGTCGAACTCGGCCTGGGCGATCCGCTGATGGACCGCGAGCAGCTCGGGGTTGGAGCGGAGGACGTCGTAGCGGTCCGCCGACTGGTGATGGACGAACGCCGCGATGTCCGAGACCGATGCGCCTGAGGCGAGCAGCTCGTCGGCCTGGGGGAGCAGATCGCGGATGGTGGTGTCGTAGCGGCCGGTCTCGGTGCGCCAGCCGAGGGTGCCGCGGGTGTCGTTGTTGTCCCACGCGAGCACGTTGCCCCCGCCGGAACGACCGTAGACGGCGGCGAGCATCGCTGTGGTGATCGTCTTGCCGACGCCGCCCTTGCCGTTGACGACGGCGATGCTGCGGCATCCGGCCCAGTGCTGGGAGACGGTGCGGACCGCTTCGGCGCGCGCGGTCTCGACATCCGAGGTCGTGGGCAGGAACCCAAGCCGCAGCATCAGGCCGCGGAAGCCGGTTCGCCTCTCTGCGGCCGTTGGCGCGGGGCCAGCGGCGATGAAGGTTGCTCGGGGTGCGGCATCCGCCGATTCCTCGGGCGCGGGCGCTGTGGTCGACGCGTGCACCGGCGGCGGAGTCTCGATCAGGTCAGGGTCGGCGATGTCGTCGAGATCCTCCACATCGTCGATGTCGCTGAGGTCGTCGCCCTCCTCGATGGCTTCGAGTGCGCGGAGCGCGGGGCGGGTGATCGCGCCGTCGGCGGCGATGACGAGCCGGTGCTCGCCGCGGTCGCCGTCGGTCACGAGCTCGAGTGGGGCGCCGACCTTGCGGGCTTCGTCCGTGGCGCGCCGCATCACGGTGCTGCGGATGTCTTCGGCGGTGGTCGCGACGAGCGACTCGCGCTGGCCGTCGTGGCCGACGAAGGTCGCGGTGGGGCCGGTGACGGTGGCGTAGACCCGCAGGTTGGCGGCGATGGTCATGGTGTGCTCCTCTCCGAGGCGGCGAGCCAGCCGTCGAGGCTGTCGTCGGGGGCGTCCGGCCAGATCTCGTCGAGTTCGGCGGTGCCGAACGCGGGCGACAAGACGGTGTCTTCGCGGTCGGATGCTTCGACCGCGTCGTCGGTCTTGAACAGCTCGTACTCCCACCCGGTCGACGTCGCGAAGCAGTCGACGAGGTAGGAGTACTGGCCGACGTAGGCGATGAACTCGCCCTTGCGCAGCTGGCGGGCCATCTCGACGTGTGGGGCCGGCATGTTCAGCCGCTGCCGCAGGCTGGTCTGCTCCTGGTGGTTGACCCGGAAGATGAACTTGTTCTCGATGTCGCCGACGATCGAGTAGGCGAGGTTGCGCTCCTGCGAGTCTGCGTCGCCGACAGCATCCAGGTCGCCCATCTTGTGCAGGATGACGATGTTGCTGATGCCGTAGTGGCGCGAGAGTTTGAGCCACTGCTGGTACATCTGCAGGCTCGCCAGCGACGTCATGTCGCGCCAGCCTTCCTCGCGGATGACGTAGCGGGTGCGCTTGGCGGAGCGGTCCGATACGACGGCTTGGATCCACGCGGTCGTGCACACCTGGGTGATCTGCGCGACGAGCTCGCCACGCGCGAACAGCTCCGAGGTGTCGACCACCACGATCGGCGACTCGGCGTCGAACGCGACAGTCGACTCGTCCTCGAACAGACCCGACAGGTCGCCGTCGACGAACCGGCGGAGCACGAACCGCGGTTGCACCGCGCCGTCGGCGAGGCGGAAGTCGGTGCCGCCGTCCTCGACGATCGTGCCCAGGTGATCGTAGATGCTCCGCAGCGTCGGTCGGTCGGCGGTGCTGCGGATGCTGCGCTGGAGCGCTTCGTGGAGGGCGGCGTGCTCGACCGCGGTCAGTCGCCCGCCGCCGAGCGCCATCTCGACGATCGAGATCAGCGTGGTGATGCGGCGCTGGCGGACCATCTGCTCGTCCTGGTCGTCGGTGGCGTCGCTGCGGCGCGGGCCTCGGTCGAGCGGGTTGAGCCGTGCGGAGGTGCCGCCGCCGAGCCGGATAACGGTGCCCTTCGGGATCGCTTCGGCGACCACGACCCATTCGCCCTTCGCATCGGACGGGACGACCGCCTGATGACCGAACGCGATCGACCGGGTCACGAGCGTCTTCACCGCGGCGGACTTGCCGGCGCGGTACGCGCCGAGGACGAGGATGTTCGTCGACAGCGACTGGCGGTCGGATCGGTCGACGTACGACTCCCACGGCGAGAAGTGCCACAGCGCGTCCGCGTTCATGTCGACCCCGACGATGGGCCCGCGGTCACCCAGACCGGCGTCCGCGACGAACGGGTAGATGCCTGCGATGTGCTGCGACGTCGCCTGGTGCGGCGGCAGGTCCGGGCGCGCCAGGTTCCAGTAGCCGCCGTCGACGAGTGCCGGCCCGAAGGGACCCGGGACGACCGCCTCGGGCAGTGACCGGTCGCGGCGGCGGGTGCGCTGCGGGCGCTCGGCACGTTCGGCATCCGCGATGGCGCGGCGAAGGTCGCGGCGTTCCTTGCGCGGAAGATCCCCCGGTTCGAAGACGACGGCGTGGCGTGTCATCACTTCATCCCCAGCCCGACGGGCAGCGCGTTGACCATGAGCGCTTCGGCCTGCTGGCAGTAGAGGACCTGCGCTTCCATGCCGGCGCGGGCGAGCGCATTGCGCATGCCGGCGACGGCTTGGTCGAGGCGGGCCTCGTCGGCGGCGCTGATGGTGAGGTATCCGCCGTAGCGGAACTCGCCGTGACCGGCGATGATCTCCTCCTCCTGCTTCTCGAGGGCGTCCCAGTCCGCGGCATCCGCTGCCGATCCGTCGGCGCCGCGCTTGGCGCGCAGCTTCTCGTTGCCGCGCCACACCTTCTTCTCATCGCGGATGCGCCGCAGCGCCTTCGACACCGGCACGGGGGTGAGCACGAGCGAGAACACGTGCGTCACTGCTTCGCCGGTGTTCGGATGCCGGGCGTACACGAGCGGGGAGACGAACCCGATCGGGGCATCGGAGCGCGGCCACTCGTGGATCCACATCGTGGTGTGCACGGCGGAGTCGGTGCGGACGATCCCGTGCCGGTCCTTCGGCTCCTCGAGGTACATCGGGCCGATCGCCGCAGAGTCGACACCGGCATCCTTCGGGGGTCGGTTCTGCACGTTGCTCGCGAACTCAGGGTCCATGGTGATGCGCGTCAGTGCCGAGATGTCGCGCGGCGTGAGCCACTTGCGGACCTTGACCTTCGCCGCGCCCAGCGCGTCGGCGAGGTTGGCCGCCTCGATGCGCGCGAGCGCCTGCACGGCATCCTTCCCACCGCCGAGCGACTTCAGCTGCGGGCCCATCACCACCAGGTCGAGGGTGAACGTGAGGTAGTTCCGGTGCGCGACCGCGAAGCGCTCGGACTGGTTCATCACCTCGGAGTAGTTGTCTGCCACCGGCGAGGTCGCGTCGAGCTTCCGCTTGGAGACGATCTCGTCATAGTGGTCTCGCGCAGAGCGGATGGTGGTGGGGATCGTGCGCTCCTGCAGGGTGAGGCGCTTGATGCCGGGACGCTGCGTGAACGATGCCAGGACGCGCGCCCACTGCTGGGCGAGATCGAACCGCTCAGGGTTGTCGTGCATCAGGAAGCCCTGCACCTCGAGCTCGGCGGTCACCGACGCGGTGCGGTCGTGCGGGTTGTAGACGCACGCGATGCCCTCGACCTCCCAGAGCTGGATCGACGCGCGCGTGCCCGGCAGGTTCAAGGTCCCCGCCAACCGCGGCTTCTCGGGCCGGTACACCTGCGTGGTCGCGCCCATCGCGTGCCGCACGCGCTTGAGGACCCACAGGCCCGCCATGCGCGGTGCCGAGATCCCGTGGATCGTCGTCAGCGCGGTGACTGCGAGGATCAGGTAGATCGGTGCCGCGTAGAGCAGACCCGGAGGCCCGAACCGGTTGACGCTGATCAGGATCACGATGGCGGCCGCGGCGATGAACGCGAGCTGCCAGCCGTCCATGCCGAGGACGACGCCCTGCCTCGAGCGGCGGGGGAGCCGCACGGGGCGGGTGAGGTCAGGAGTGGCGGTCATTTCGGTGTCCTCTCCGGTCGGACGGGAGCAGGGGGCTGCGGGGCGGCCGCGGGTCGTGAGTTCGGCGCGGGTGCCGGTGGTGCCGGGGCGTTGCGCGGGGGAGCGGATGCCGCCGACGACGACGCGCCGGCGCCGGGGCGACCTGCGGAGCCGGCGGCGCCGGCTGCCCCAGTTGGGCCAGACGAGCCGACCGGTGCGGTCTGGAATGTCGATCTGCCCGGCGCGGATGCGGATGGCGCGGCACTGCCGCGGCCGGGGACGACGCCCGCGGGGGAGGCCCCCAATCGGGTAGGAACGCGGACGGCGGTGCGGGCGGCGCCCGACGCCATGCGGCCGGCGCCGGACCCGAGCCGCGAGCCGACGCTGTCGGCGGCGACCGCGCCGACGAAGCTGAACAGGCCGAAGATCGCGAATGGTGCGAAGGCGACGAGGACGAGGCCGACCAGCAGCGGCCACGACTGGGGATCCCAGATCGTCTTCACACTCGCGAGTCCGTTGATGATGAGAGTGACGAACCCGACCGTGAGCGGCCCCGTCAGGAGCAGCACCACCACGGCCGAGACGTAGCGGACGACCCACTGCGGCCCGATCCCGCGCACGGGGAACAGCATCCACGCGACCGGTCCCACGGCGATGAGGGCCGCGAGGACGATGTTGCGGAACGCGAAGACGAGCCCGAGCAGCAGCATTCCGATCAAGATCAGCCCATGGATCAGGAACGCGAAGAAGTAGTTCGCCTGCCCGCCCGCCCACATCACGCTCTGCAGCGTCGCGAATAACTCGGTCGGCCCGCTGCGGTTGAGGATGTACCAGGTCATGTCGTCGATCGCGTTGAGCAGATGCCCGGTCAGCCACAGGGTGATCGGGACCGCGGGGATCGCAATGAACGTGCGGATGATCCCCCCGACGAGCTGCTCGCGGTCGCCCGAGACGACGGCGGCGCCGATCGCCCACACCATCGACCCGAATAGGACCATGAGCACCGCCCACTGCCAGAACGACCATTCGCCCGCGGCGGCATCCCACAGCAGAGTCGTGGTGTCGAAGCGCATGTTGGACGCGACCAGGTACATCGCGGCGGTCGCGTTCATCGCCATGCCACGGCCGGCGTTCTCGAACGTGATGCACACGAGGTCGCCGATGCTGCATCCGTACTCGACGAGGACCACCTTGCCGCCCGCGCCGCGGAGCGCCTCGGCATGCCCCTCGTACGTCGTGCAGACGGTCGCGCGTGCGCCCGCGTAGAAGACGCCGAGGTAGCACTGCTGCGGCTTGACGAGCGTCGGATCATCCGGCGTGCACGAGACCTGCCCGCCCGCCGCGACGCACGTCACCGGGTAGTCCGGCGCCGACCACGGCTCACCGGTCACCGTGGTCGACGCTTCGGTGCGGACGACTCCAGCGCCGGGCTCGGCTGCGCTCGCCGGGGCGGCGGTCAGCAGCAGGATGCCCGCGAGGGCGAGTCCTGTCGCGAGGGTCCGGACGGGGAACATCAGAATCCGAAGTCGAAGTTCACGAACCAGGCGAACAGGCCGGACGCGGCGCCGAGGATGGCGGCGGCGATGAAGATCCAGAGGATGTTCTCGCCCGCCCAGGTGCGCATCCGGTCGGACGCCAGGCCGCGGAACGCGAGCGAGGCTCCGGCGATGATCAGCATGATCAGCACCACGAGCATCGCTCCGGCGAGGATGTAGGACGCGACGACCTGAAAGCCGGCGAAGAACGGTGCCGTGAAGTCCGGCTCGATCTCGGGGATGTCGACCTCGGTGGGGGCGGTGTACGACATGCTGTGCTCCTTCACTGGTGGTTCACACGAGGGGAAGGCCGTGCGCGGCCATGAACGGTTGGGGGTCGATGGGGACGCCGTGGCGCTGCAGTTCGAAGTGGAGGTGGCAGCCGAACGAGCGGCCCGTATTGCCCTCGGCACCCACGGGTATGCCCGCGGTGATCGACTGACCGGCAGAGACGCGCAGCGATCCCCACTCCATGTGGCCGTAGAGCGAGACGAGCCCGTCGCCGTGGTCGATGCGGACGGTGTTCCCGTAGCCCTGATACGAGCCGGCGGTGATCACCTCGCCCGGGCCGGCGGCGTAGATCGTGCTGCCGCATCCCTGCGCCATGTCGTAGCCCATGTGATTCGTCGAGCAGTACGGGCATCCGATCACCGGGTTGTATCCGAACCCGCGGCCCTTGTTGTAGCTGCCCGCGAGGGGGTACGCCCAATCGCCCACGACCGCCGCCGGTGCCGCCTCAGGCTCGACCGCTGCCGCGCTGACCTGACTGCCCGCGACGATGAACGGGATCGCGATCAGCGGGGTGAGCGCGAACGCAACAAGGAGCGCGAGCACGCTCACCGCCCCGATCGCGACCCGGCGCCCGGCCCTCGTTCTGAGGGCTGCGAGGGCGACGATCGGGGCTCCCATGTCAGGGCTCCACTGTCTCCGTGAAGAACCGGACCACCTTGCAGTCCCCGGCCTGCTGTGACGAATCCGGCACGGGGACCGAGTCCGGGCCGCACAACACCTGCACGCTCACGCGTGTCGACTCGTCGTACGAGGTCTCGCCGCCGGAGCCATCGGAGCGGGTGAACGTGATGGTGACGTCAGCGGTGCCGATCGACATCTCACCGCTGTCGTCCTGCGGCACGGGCACGAACACGACCTCGCCGGTCGTGACCGAGCTCATGCGGCCGTCTTCGCTCGCGAGCGAGTCCCACTCCTGCTCGGGCAGCACCACCCCCTGGCGCATCTCGAGCTTCGCCGCGTCGAGTTCCGCCTGCCGGTCCTCCTCGCTTGTGTACCGGATGTCGGGGGTGAACCAGGTGCCGAGGTACGCGATCCATTCCTCGTACGACGACTTCGTGGTGTCGAAGCTGCCGGCCGCGGAGAGCGCGGTGCGCACGTACACCTGGGCATCCGTCGTGATCGGCTCTGGCACCCAGCCCTGATCCGATGCGCCCGGGTCCACCACGGTCGAGTCCGGACTGGTCGGATCGGGACTCGGCTCCGTCGGGGTGGGAGCGGCGGATGCCGTCGGTGCCGGCGTCGGGGAGTTGAGGACGCTTCCGATGATGAGCGCGACGACTCCGATGACCAGGACGCCACCGCCCACGATCGCCCACACCAGGCCTGTTCGCCGACGTCGATCCACCATCATCGCCCACCCTCCGTGCTTGCCGGAATGGCGATCGAGTGGGACAGTAGCGACCCCACCGCACGTCGCCGTGGCGAGATCCTACGCAGGCCGACGGCCGATGTCGAAGAATTTCGGTGGAGATTAAAGCGAGATGAGAAAGCGGGCGCGACAGTCATGAGGACCGTGCACGTACCACGTCGCGAGCGAAGCCTAACCGAGTCGACTTCCGCACGCATGTCGGCATTTCGGGGGACATGCAGGAAGCTGGGGCGGGGTTCCGCTGCGGTCTGAGTCCTCGATGCCATTGACATGACTGCATGATACATAGCTATACTCGCAAGAGTAAAGGACTTTTTCATACTGTCCTCTGGACGCGGTAGGGCGAGGTCCGAGAGAATGGGGCGTGCCCAAATACGCCCGCCCCGCGAACAGCGATCGCGCGGAGGATCCCATCGAAGCGTTCGGCAACCGGCTCCGAGCCGGCATCATCGGACACCTGAGGGCGCATCCGAACCAGACGCGCGCTGAGATCGCCGCTGCCCTCGACGTGCCGTCGCCGACCGTCTTCAACGCGCTCGAGAAGCTGCTCGCCGCAGAGCTGCTCATCTCCGACCCACCCCTCTCGCAGTGGGAGCGCGGGCAGCGCGTGCGATACCGGATCAACCAGCAGGCCGTCGCCGAGCTGTATCTGCAGCTCGGGCAGGCGCTGGGAGAGGTCTGACGGTGTCTTCCGTTCGCGGTACCGTGCGGGGAAGCGGCGCAGACTAGGTCGGGACTGAACAGGTGACGAGGTGAGCGCGATGGGCGAGATCAGCTTCGGTCAGCTTGTGGCAGCGAACTTCTGGCTGGTCCTCGTCGTAGCGGTCGTCCTCGCCGCTGTAGCTCTCGCGATCGTCGTCCGAACGCGTCGGCGCCGGCGTCGGATGCCCGCGGTCATCGATGGGATCCGGTTCGAGTGCCAGGATGTGCGCGTCGTCGACGACATGGTGGTCGAGCAGGACTGGCAGGTGACGTTCCTGCTTACGAACGTGACGAAGCAGCCGGCGCCGATGCCGGCGATCGGTGCGCGTGGAGTGGTGCGCGCGGGGAATGCGAGCTATGCAGGTTCGGTCGTCGTTGAGCGTTCTGCGACGGAGCTCAATCCGGGCGACCATGTGGTGCTGTGGCTTTCCCTCCGGTTGCCCGCAGGCCGGGTCCCGACGCGCGGGGCGCTCGCGCTCATGCGGACCAAAGGAGAGCTGGAAATTCTGTTTGCCGTCGCGACAGAGACAATCGTCACGACGAGGGCATGAGCCTCGACTCGCGGCGCGCACGACCAACCCCGAGCGTTCTCATCCACGCGCGGGTCATACGATGCGAATCCGTGGATAGCGAGGCGTACTGACTTCCGCGAGTCGCGCCCGTCCCGTGATCGACCGGCTATCGCCCGCGGAATCGAATTGCTTCTCGTAGTGCGAGGATCGCGCCGGTCACGCTTGCGAGGAGGAGGAGTGCAGGGATAGCGAGATCGATGTAGCTCACTGGTTCGGGCACTCCTGCTTGGTGGGCGGCTCGGTCACTGGCTGCAGGTGGACACGTCGGTCGGCGCGGTATCCACGATCTCGGTCGTCACAGCTGTCCAGCCGAGGGGGCTGCCAGCGGCTAGGGGACCGTAGCTTTCGAGCGCTATGCGTCGCTCGCCGATGAACTGCCCGGTTGCGGGGTCGATGATCATTTCTTCGCGAACGTTGCTGTTCGCCTCATCACGGCCGAAGGCGATGCCGGTGGTTCCGTTCAGGGTCGCTTGGTTGTCGGTGATGGTGACGCCCGGGATCAGCGCGGCCGCTTGATACATGGCGGCGCGGTACTCGGCGGGCACGGTGCCCATCCGCAGCGTGTCCATGATCCAGCCGAGTGCTTGACCGTCGCGAGACTGGCCTGAGTCTCCGTTGAATCGGTAGATCTCGTTGAGCAGCTCGCGGGGCTCCAAGGGAAGCTGTGAGTAGTCGTCGCTGCTGCCGTCGAGCGTTGTGTATTCGGCGACCGGGCCGCCGATCGCGGATTCGCCGTCGGGCAGGTCGTACTTGCGGAGGCCGCCGGGCGCTTCTTGAAGGTGGCCGGCGGCCTCGCCCGTGAATGAAGGGTCTTGCTGTGCCGCCAGCTCGGATTCCGGACCGAAGGTCTGGTCGAGCGTTACGCGACACTGGATCCACCACCAGGAGTCACTGCGATCCGCGGGCAAGAACACCTCGTACTGCTCTCCCTGCATGTAGTACTGAGGTTCAATCGTTCCGAGGTCCTCCACGACGCCGTTCACGCGGGCGGCGTCCACGTCCTCCTCGAGCCGTCTCTCCGTCAGATGCGACCCGTCGGTGCGCACGCGAAGGTACTGCCCGGGCGCGAGCTGGGGGTCGCTCACTTCAAGGGCGGCGAGAGCGGCTGCGTTGAGGACGTCGGCGGCGGCCGGATCGGCTCCGCCGTGCCACCCACCGATCCCGAACAGATTGCCGCTGACGAGCGCGACCGTCAGGGCGGTGGCCCCGAGGGCAGAGAATCCGGTCCACGCGAAGGTGCGGCGTCGACGTCGACGCAACGGTTGCGGGGTGAACGAGGTGTCGTTCCCGAGGGCCGCGAACGGCGCGTACGGTGTTTCCGCTTCGATCTGGGCGAACAGCTCGGCGCGTCCGCGAGCAACATTCGCCGGCGTGCGCTCGGGGATGTCAGTCCGCGCTCGGCGCAGGAGCGAGATCTCGTCCATGGCTCTGTTCCTTCTCTTGGCTCGTGGTCAGTTCGATTGCGGCGCGCAGTTTGCGGCGGGCGCGGTTCAGTCGTGAGCGGACGGTCCCGACCGGGATGTTCAGCGCTTGGCTGATGCCCTCGTAGTCGAGATCTCCGAACGTGTACAGCAGGAGTGTGTCGCGGTCGCCGGTAGGTAGGCGGGCGAGTGCGCGGCCGAGACGACGCGCGAGGCGCTTCGCATCGAGGCGAGCGTCCGCGGCGTCGATCTCATCGACGTCGACGCGGGCCAGATCCGACGCGAGCATGCCCCGCCACGCTCTCGCTTCCGTCCGTGCGTGCTGGCGCATCAGGGTCGTCGCGATCCCGAGCAGCCACGGTCGCGCATCCCCGCCCCCCGTGAAATCACGGCGGCGGGTGAACGCAACGAGGAACGTCTCCGAAGCAATGTCGTCCGCCAGGGACGCGCCCAGCCGGCGGGCCGCGTAACGGAAGACAACTCGCTCATGCCGGTCGTACACCTCAGCGAACGCCGCCGGCTGCTCAAGCGAGCGGCGGATGATCTCGCCGTCAGGGGTGGTCACACTAGGTATTGTCCGATCCAGCCACTCGAGTTCACGCCAACTTCCGATGTGCTCGGCGATGCCCGGGTTACGTCCATCCATCGCTAGATTCGTGTCGTGGGTAGTGTTCGGGGCGCAGCGTTCGTGTTCGTCGCGCTGGTGCTGTCAGTGGCGCTGACTGGCTGCTCGATCGACTCGGTGATCTGGGGAGCGGACGGCGCTCGCGTGATCCAGACGACCGAGGAGCTCATCGACGCCATGGTGGAGGACGATACGACTGATCTCGTCTGCGCGGACTCCGTAGCGGAGCTCGGCGAACCGAGCGATTGGGTCGGTCTCTCGGCAGGCGAGCCCGAGCACTTCTTCGCTGACTATTGGGACGAGCAGGTGCCGCTCGATCCGCAGTGGAACATCAACCTCGAGGGTCTGCCCAAGGGGCTGACGCCCGGTTCCACCTTCCCGGGTGATGTCTTCTACCGAGAGACTGATGAGGGCCTATGCGTGATCGACATCGCATGGTCAACCCTCGTCACCGAGGGTTGACCCTCACGACCCGCACCGCACACGGCGTTCGCCTGCGGGAATGCAACTATCGATTTCCACGCGCACACAGCGGGCCGGCTCGAGGTACGACCCGCTGCTCGCAGCAACCGGGGGCGACTGCCTAGGTCTCGGGGGTGGATCGGAACACATCGACGCTCGCGGGTCGGTGTCGCGCGGCGAGCAGGAGAGCCAGCGTGCCGAGGCCGAGAGTCCCCGCGAGGAATGCCAGAGTGCTGAGCATCGCGAACAAGCCCACGTATAGCTGCGCGTCCGCGCCACCGATCGACGCGATCACCAGCTGCGGGACCGACCACGCGAGTGCGTACAGACCAAGGACCCACAGTGGCGCCCACTTCCACGGCGGGGCCACAACGCCAGCACGCGAGATCTGCAAGGCAGCGATCAGCCCTGCGGCCGCCGGGACGACCAGGCCGACGTACCCGAACACCGTCCACGCGGCGCCATACCCCTCTGGCTCGACCATGCCCAGCGGTACCGTTGCCAGACCCGTAAGGAGCGGCCACACCGCGACCACGGCCATCGCCAGCACTCCGAGCGGCCGTCGTGTAACGAGGCTCGCTTCACGCACCAGGCCGATCGCCAGAACCAGCACGCCAGCCGCGTAGAACGCGTCCCCCGCCACATTGAGGAACTGTGCGCCGGGCGTGCCCATAAGACTCGTGCGGAGCATCCCGATCACCCCGCACAAGAGCAATCCCGTGCCACCCGCGATCCACGTCCTCGTCACCTGCCGCACCGGCCCAGACTATCGATCCGCCGCGCGCACTCGGAGCCCGGCGTGGGACCCCGACCGAAGCCGATAGAGCCCGCCCGCGACCTTCGCGCTGCGTGCAACGCACGAAGACCGACCGTCAGTCGAACGATCGCCTACGCCGCGTGAGTTCGGCACCGCATGCCGTGGACCGGGGAAGTCCTATGGACCCACGGCGCTGCTTCTAGCCGCTCAGACTCTGCCAGATCGCGTACTCGGCGTACTCGTTGTCCGCGATGCACTCATCAGGGACGTCGGTGAGGTGGATGTATCCTCCGCCACCCTCGATATGGTCGCCGACGTGAAGCGGGGACAATCCCGGAACCACCACTTCAGCACCATCGTCGCTGAGCCGAGTCCCAAAAGGGAACTGCAAGGGGTAGGTGACATCCTCGATCGCTACGGCCAAGCATCCCGAGTCAGTAGTCGTCAGTGTTCCTGAGATCTGCGCAGCCATCCCAGCGTCTGATCGCTCCTGAGCCACCATCGCCGTGACTCCGCCTGCTTGCTGAACGGGACTCTCGCCAGAGCACCCGACGACGAGCAGGGAGATAGTCGCCAAGGTGAGCGGGACAGCGGCGAGGCGGTTCACGTGGCGAGTATCGCACGCTGTCTCGTCCACGCTCGTTCTTTCGGCGACCATCGGGTCAGCGGCCGCGTTCTCAAACCCATGGGTGCTCACCCGCCGACCGTGATCGGATTCATGGGTTGAGCGCCGACAACCTCGCCGACGCGTCTATCTACCTGGTCGATCGGATCGCCAGATCAGCCATCCGGCGGCGACTGCGATCGCGATCAATGATGCCGCCCAGACCCAGATATTCGTATCGAACCCGAACACCGACTGCGGCGAAAAGTCCTTACACAGCGGGTCGAGCGAGTCCTCGGAGGCTGCGCAACCACGGACCGAAACCAGCGGAGCGAGCAACAGGGAGGCAAGGAACGCAGTGAGCAGCGCGCCAATCAGGATGACAGCAGTGCGGTGCTGCTTCGCGTTCACAACCAGAAGCTAGCGCATCGGCGCGTGACCGCGGATGCGCTGCCGTCTCGCGACCGTTCACCGACCGGTGATCGGGCTCCGACGTCGAGTCCGTTGCCCCGTTGGCCGTGCTCGGTCACGGCTGCGTGGCGCCTCATCCAGAATGGCTGAGTGAGTGATGCCCCAGACGATTGGTTCCCTGATGCGCTCGCAGGCACGACTGCCGGCGGGCGGTTCCTTGCTCGCCTTCGCCAGCTCGCGATGGATTGGACCGAACTCGGGCTCGACGCCGGGTTGTCAACGAGCGTGCCGGTTCCGAAACCGTTCGTCGGCGTCGAACTTCCGCACCTCTCCGCACCTCTGCGGTGGCTCTGGATTCTGTTCCTCGAGACGCCCGACGGGCTGGCGGTGGACTGTGAGTGGGGCGACGACACCCGCTTCAACGATTGGGGCCCTATCGACGGCAATTTGCACGCGTCGAAGCCCGAGCCGGATGCCACGCCGGAGGAGATGGCGGCGACTGCAGCGAACTGGATACGAGCGCAGGCCGGTCGCGTCGTGCGTCGAGACGACTGGAATGGCCGTCACCCGCGATCAGGGTGGACCTTCGTGGACACGGGGGCGGTCCTGGCGGAGTCCCGGCCCGCCCTGTGGCGGAAGAGAGTCGAGCCCGATGCGAGCCGGATCGAGCGGATCGGAACGTGAGGCCGGCTCGCCCTCGGCAGGCATCGCCCGCGTCCCCGAGACCGCGCGTGGTCCGCTTAGGGCCTCACCGATCGTTTCGCTGAGCGACCGGGCAGCGAGCGCCTGATGTCAGGTTCTGGCTTCGTGACGGTGGGGCTTGAGCCGGGCGGGTGCGTCGGTGGCGGGTATCCATTCTGCCTGGAAGGTGCCGCGGTAGCCGAAGAGGAACCCGAAGCGGCGGTTATGGACCTCGAGGTCGATGTGGAAGGACTGGTCGCTGTCGTCGTAGTACTCGTGGAGGCGGGCGCGGCCGCTGAACAGCATGGGGAAGCGGAAGCCGAAGGGGCCTTCGTAGAAGCGTTGCGCGTCCGAGGTGAGAACGAGCCCTCCACGGTCGTCGACGCGCAGGTCGAGGTCGACGGCAAGGTGCTGGTGGGTGCCGAGGTAGTCGACGATCCGGCCGTCGTCGAGGATCATGGTGGCGTCGAACCGGTGGTGCTTCGCTCCGATGGTGTACTCGCGCACGAACGTGACGGTCTCCCGACCGAGCGGATCGCGGTACGGGAAGTTCTCGATCACGAACGCCACGTCGGTGCCGGTGTCGGGGATGAGGATGTTGCGCAGGCGGCCGATCTGGAGGAACGGGATCGTCCACCACGGCCCGCGCCGGATGCTGGTCATCACCCCGCGCCCGACGCATGCTTCACCGGAGTCCAGCCCCACGCTGAACCGTCGTCGCATCATGGGGTGCAGCCGATCGAAATCAGCCCCGAGCGCCACCTCGAAGATCGATGTCACCGGATCACCTCCGGGTCTGGCAGGGCCGCCAGGGAGGGTGGCGCGTCGGCGAGATGGTCGTCGCGCCGGGATCTCCCCCGCGGTCCTCGCAGACAACGGGCGGCACGCGGACGGTCCGGCCGCCACCACCAGAACACGCTCCGCAGCGGCCAACGCTCGGGCGGGACACCGGTCTCCAACCAGATCCGCAACCGGTCGAAGCTCCACGCCGTCGCCCACCCGAGCAGCGGGCGCACGACCACGTCCAGCACACCCCACCCCGGGGTGTAGTCGTAGCCCGTGACAAAGACCGTGGCCCGCTGCCCAGCGGCGACGTACCGCCAGTAGCCGCGACCGGCGGCGATGGGAGACAGTCGATCCTCCGTCTGGAACCGCAACGCCGAGGTCCGTGCCCCGTCGAGACCGGTCTTCTCGCCCAGGCTGATCCCGCTTCCCCGCACGGTGTGGAACGGGACACGCCGTTCATAGGTGAACGTCGAGGCGCCAGCCGCGGTCACCCCGACGGGCGAGATGCTCGAGAACCGCACATCCCAGCGCACGTGCTGGGCAGGGTCCTGCGTGGCATCCCACACGGCATCCACGTCGGCACGGATCGAAGCCTCGACGTAGATGGCCCGACTTCGCACAGAACGAACCTACGGCACCCCACTGGCCTGACCGCGTGTCGACCCGGCCTGACCCCCGACCGCTCGCAACCGGCTCCTCAATCGAGTGCCGCAACCCTTGTACCCGACGGCCCCTTCACGCGCAAAGCCCGCAGATCGACCGGCCTGCGCGCGACTCGTTCAACGCGGTCCGGGACCGGCCAATTAGGGTCGTGGGCGTGACTGCTTCTGCACCTGCCGCCGCCCGGCCGTTTGACGTGGCCTCCGCCACCCGCTGGGCTGAACCTCGGGCGGGACATGCCGGGGTTCTGAGTACGCCGCGATCCGCGGTGAGTGTCGCGGTCACAGTGTTCGTGACTTTGACGGTTCAGGTTCTTGTGCAACCGCTCGCAGCGCTCATCCAAGGTGGGGTGGAGTGGACACTCATCTTCCCGCCTCCGGTGCTGTTGTCGCTGCTCCTGCTTGGGTGCGCTGTTCAGGCTGCCTCGATCCTGTTGAGCGACCGGTCGCCCGAGGCCACCGTCGTCATCGTGACCGCTGTCTACATTGGGCTCGCGGTCGGGCTGTCGGTACCGAGATGGCTGATCGGCATGTATCTCGTTATCGCGTTGGCGTTGTTCCTGCTCGCGACGCGAAGGCCCCTTGCCGTTTCGATCGCGTGGCTGGCGGGGGTTGTGGTTGTCACCCTGGGCGCGCTGTCTCTCTGGGTCTCGACGACAGGGCTGCCCCTTGCGACGGTGGTCGGCTTCGTGACGGCGGAGGGGATTCAGTTGGCTGTGCCCGCGACCGCCGGCACCGCGCTCGGCGCGTGGTGGGGTGTGCAGATGCGTCGCGTTGCCGTCGCCCGTGCGGAGGCTGAGTCCGCCAAGCTGGAGCAAGAATGGCGTGTCGAGGAGGCGCAGCAGCGAGAGCGCACACGAATCGCGCAGGAGTTGCACGATGTCGCGGGGCAGCATCTCGCCGGCCTGATCACGCTCGCCGACGCCGCGCTGGCGATCGCTCCCGACCGCCCCGGTGACGCGTTGCTCCTTGTCGAGGAAGTCCGCAACGAGGGTCGCTTCGCGGCCGCGAGCCTCGCAGGCGCTCTCGCAGACCTCCGGGCGGTGGGAACGGAGCCACGGGAGCTGACCCGTGATCTGCGGCAGGCAGGCGAACTCATCGAGTTCTGGCGGAAGCGCGGGATGAACATCACCCTCGCCGCGACGGGACCCGTCGAGGAACTCCCCACAGTGGTCTCCGCGACCGCGTACCGGTGCGCGCAGGAAGCGATCACCAACGCCGCCAAGCACGCTCCCGGCGCGAGGGTCGACGTCGAGATCACAGCGGCAGCCGACCGCCTCAGCGTGCTGATCGCCAACGGATCCACGTCTTCGGCGACGCCGGCCGTCTCCGGGCTGGGCCTCGGCTGGGGACTCAGCGGAATCCGAGACCGAATCGACCTGCTGCGGGGCACACTCGTCTTCGGAGCGACACCGGACGGCGGCTGGATCGTGCGGTTCGGTATCCCCATTGCGACCACCGACTGAGAGCACGTCATGACCGCCAGCGCCCACCCCATCCGCGTGCTGATCGCCGACGACAATCGCTCTGTACGCAAAGGCCTGCGCCTTCAACTGGAGGCAGCGCGCGGCATCCATGTCCTCGGCGAGGTCTCCAGCGGGTCGGACGCTGTTACGGTCGCGCGTCGCGAACGAGCCGACGTGGTGCTCATGGATCTGCAGATGCCCGGGATGAGTGGAATCGACGCCACGCGCGAACTCACGAGGTCGATGAGCGGGCCGCCCGTCGCTGTCATCGTGATGACGAGCTACGCGATCGATGGGTACGTCACGGACGCCCTCGACGCGGGGGCGATCGGCTACCTCCTCAAGAGCCACGACTCGGACCAGCTTCTCGCGGCGATTCACGCTGCGACACGTGGCGAGGCGCACATGTCGCAGCGCGTCAGCACCCCGCTGGTGCGCGAGTTCGCCCGACGTGGCGCAGCCGATCCCGAGATGGTCATGCGCCTGTCGGCGGCCGAGTGTCGAGTCGTCGCCGTGCTCTCCAGCGGCACCACCAGCAACGAGCAGATCGCTGAACGACTCCGGCTGTCCGTGCATACCGTCCGCTCGCAGATGCAGTCGGCCTTGAAAAAGCTCGGCCTTGACGATCGCACCCAGCTCGCGCTCTGGGGGGCTCGAAATCACCTCGACCGCGACGCGGACTCACTCATTTGAGCGATTTTCACGAGCGGAGATCTCACGAACCTGCCGCGCGCAAGCCGGAGTCCGGCGCTCTCGAGGGGTGAGACCGCCGCGTCGAAGCAGTTCCTGACCTTACGGTGTCGCTATGCGCTTTCGCCCAGCTCTCGCACTCGGCCCAGTAGTCCTCGCCTTCGCCCTGACCAGCTGTGCGACTCCCGTGGCTGGAGCGGGGCCGGCTGCGCCCGACTCAAGCAGCGAATCCACCCCCTCGCCGACGTTCGAGGAGCCAGTGGACAGCGAGGTCGCTGCGGCCCGGGAACAAGCACAGGCGTGGCTCGACGCCGCCACCCTCCCGCCGGGCTCCGTTCGTTCCGATACGGCGATCAGTGGCTTCTACTCCTACACCGGCTGGCCGTGCGGTCCCGTGGAAGAGCTCCGCGCGTACTGGACGATCCCCGGCGCGACGGTGAGCGAGACGGCCAACTGGCTGATCGAGCATCCGACCGCCGACCTCGTCACGACGGCGTTCGCGCCTGTCGCGGACGACCCTGCCATTGACTCGACGACCGTCGGCTACCTTCCGGCCCCGGATTCGCAGGAGGGCATCGTCTATACGATCCTGAGGAGAAGTGATGGCGTTGCCGTAAGAGCGGAGATCGCCGCTCAGACCGAATCCGCCGTCTGCCCGCCCCTTCCCGACGGCGCGACGTACGGGGCACCCGGGCAGGGCTGACGCGCAGTCCGAGTTCAGCCACCCGATCTCAGCGACGAGGGATGGTGGTGGCTCGGTCGGAACACATTCGATGGCGAGGAGAGCACGATGGTGGAGGGACGTGACGCCGGTATCGACGACGCGCCGCGACCGCTTAGTGGCAAAGACCGGCGTGTCATCGCATGGACGATCGCGCTAATCATCCTCGGCGGTTACGTGCTCGTGCAGCTGCTCGGTGTGGCCACCGCGAAAGACGTCGCACCGCCGGCATGGCTGATCACCGTGCCTGCGGACGCAACGATCGTGGGTGAACCCCATATCGACCGCCAGCCGTACCGTGCCACCACCTATGTAAAGGTTCGACCGGCAGACGGCCAGAAGGCTCATCAGCTCATTGAGGACATGGGGCTGTCCGAGCAACCGACCCAGATCGGTCCGAGCCCATTGGATTGGCGTCCCGTCTGGGTGTACAGCAGACCGGTGCAGGACGGCGTCGAGATACGACTGGTGTACCTCCGAGACTCCGCAGACATCATCACGCCATGACGATGGCGTGCGGGGGGCGACTGCGACTGTCAACGCGACTGAGCGCTGCATCGGGAACCGAATGGCGCACGCTGCAGGGATGATGAGGATCGGCCTATGAGAGGGATGCCGTGACGCCGGAATCGACGACGGACGAGTTTGCTGATCTCGACGAGCTGATGCGCGGCTCCTACGAGCCGGCACCCCTGCCCGCCGGATGGTCTCCCCGCAACGGCGGGCCAGCCGACGCCGGGCATGGATCGTCACCGCGATCGTTGTCGTGGCGCTGCTCGCAGGAACCGGCGGCTATGTCGGCTGGGCGCTGACGGCGCCGCTGCCGGAGCCGGTCATCACGTCGCAGGAGCCGCGAGTACCGGCGATGAACCCGGCGCCGTTCATGCTCCCTACGGACGGCGCGGCCGCGCTCAGCGTGTCAGGAGGCGAGGAGTACTTCGGCCCGGAGGCCGAGGGGATGTGGGTCACCAGCGGCAGCGGCGAGCCACGTCCGATCGCGAGCATCAGCAAGCTGATCACCGCGCTGGTCATCCTCGACGCGCACCCGCTGACAGGAGCGGACGACCCCGGCCCGACGATCACCTTCACCAAGGCGGCCCACGATCTGTACGACAAGTACTACGTGATGGGCGCGACGATCGCCGCGATGCCGACGGGTAGTTCGATGTCTCTGCACGACGCGCTCGCCACAATGCTCATCCCGTCCGCGAGCAACTACGCCGAAGCGATCTCGACCTGGGCGTTCGGGTCGCAGTGGGCGTTCCTCCAGGCGACGCGGATCTGGCTGGACGAGCACGGCCTGACGGACACCACCATCTACGAGCCGACCGGGATCGATCCCCGCAACACGAGCACGCCCGCCGACCTCATCGCGATCGCGAAGCTCGCCGCCGCGAACCCCGCGATCGCGCAGATCACCTCGACAAGGGCGCTGACGCTACCTGGCCCGGGCCCGATGGTAAACACCAACAACTTGCTCGGCAGCCAGGGCATCAACGGGCTCAAGACCGGGAACCTCGGGCAGGGCACCTACAGTCTGCTGTTCACCGCAGCCATCGACGTCGGCATCGGCGAGCCCCTCCGCGTCTTCGGGGTCCGACTCGGCGGCGCCACCCGCGAGGGCGTGGCCCGCGACGTGAAGCTCCTGCTCGACGGCATCATCTACGGATTCCAGACCGTCCCGCTCGCGAAAGCCCGGCAGGAGGTCGGCACGATCGCCACGGCATGGGGCTCCACCGCCACCATGGTGATCGACGCCCCCGCATCGATCTACACCTGGTCTGACACGCCCATCACCATGACCATGGACCTCGGAACTCCCGACACCTACACCGACGGCGAGGCCGTCGGAACGATCACCTGGACCGCAGGCCCCCACACGACGACCGCCGACGTCCGCATCGACGGCGGAATCCAACCACCCACCGGATGGTGGCGGCTCACCAACCCCACCCACCTGTGGGATTGAGGGTCCGCTCCCGCGGCCACCTGGTTGGCTCCGACCAGAGAGGAGCGGTTGAGGACCCGGATTCGTGCACCATGAGGCCGTTCGCAGCAGTGGTGGCGGCGATGGTTGGTTGGGGAGATGTCGGCGCCACGGCTGGTCCCCCACCCTTCGTCTTGCGTGCGCGCATCGATGCTATCGTTTTTCGATAGATACCGATTGTTGAACGATGGGTTGGCGGATGCGCGGTGTAGTGATTCTGGTGACGAAGGCTCTGATCGTGCTGTTGTTCGCCGCTGTTGCTGCCTGCCAGCTGTGGGTGGTGCCGCAGATAGCCGCGGGGTTCGCGGCGGCGGCGCCGGAGTTCGCGGCGCTCGAGCTGCCCGGCGTGCTAATGGTCGGTGCGTTGCTGCTGTGCGTGCAGGTGGTGCTGGTGTGCGTGTGGCGGCTGCTCACGCTCGCCGCGCGGGAGAGCATCTTCGACGCTGCCGCGTTCCGGTGGGTGGACGCGATCATCGCGACCGTCGTGATCGCCGGAGTCCTGATCGTGGCGGGCATGGTCGTCATCGATCGTGCCCAGGCGGGAAGCCCGTTCATCCTGATCACCGGCATCATCGCGCTGATCACCGTCGCCGGGTTGGCGCTGGTGGTCGTGGTGATGCGGGGGCTGCTGCGGCAGGCGACGCTGCTGCGGCAGGAGATGGCCGAGGTGGTGTGATGCCCATCGTGATCGACCTCGATGTCGAACTGGCGAAGAAGAAGATGAGCGTGTCGGAACTCGCCGCAGCGATCGACATCACACCGGTCAACGTCTCGGTGCTCAAGAACGGCCGCGCGAAGGCGGTGCGATTCTCGACCCTCGACGCGATCTGCCGGGTTCTCGAGTGCCAGCCGGGCGACATCCTCCGCTGGGTGCCCGACAGCGCCGACGCACGAGCGGACACCACCGCGTGAACCGCGCGGTCCGGATCACGCTGCAGATCCTGAACGTCCTCGCCGCAGTCGCAGCGGTCGGCGTCACACTCGCGCTATGCGGCGGCGCCCTGCTGTTCGCCGCGCTGACCGGCGACACGACTTACAACGAGCCGACCACCGCCGCGGGGTGGATCGACGAGATCGCCCAATCGGCCGGCAACCTGCTCACCCTCTCCGCGATCCTCGCCGTGGCGCTGATCGTCGCGTGCGCCGTCGCTGTCGGTGCGGCGCTTCTCAGGCGAACGGTGTGGATCATCATCGGCGGGCTCTGCGGCATCCTCCTCGCCGCCGCGCAGATCGGGGTCATCTATGCGAAGACGGAGTTCGACGCCCTCGCGAACCGTGCCATCGCCGCCGTCGGCAACACCGTCGCGATCGAACCGCAACCCCCGGCGGAGCCGGAACCGGAACCGATCACCTTGCAGGATGCGCGGGACGAGATGACCCGGATGCTGGAAGCCACCCTCAACGCCGCGGTGCCGCCCGTCGTCGGCGAGAACGGCGACCCGATCATCATCGACGACATCGAGATCCGTGCCACCGCGTGCGACGAGCAGGGCGCGAAGCTCTGGGCCGCGCTGACCCTCACCACAGGTGACAACGCGGGCTCCCTCGCATCGATCCTCGGGGCGTGGGACCGCGCCGGATACCTCCCCGACCGTGCCATGCAGGAAGACGTCCGCTACAGCACAACCCTCCCGCTGGAACGGATGAGCATCCGCGACAAGACCACGATCGACGGGTACATCCACATGGGCATCGCCAGTGCGTGCGCGATGGCAGACCGGTGACGACAAGTGAGAGCCGCCGCGCCGGTCGGGACGCGGGGGAGGCGGATTCGCCGCCACGTGCGGCGACCTTGAAGCGGAGGCTTGTCGCCCTCTGCCCTGCTGTCTTGGCATTAGGGGTCATCTTGTTCGTCGTCGGACGGGGCAACGAACCCGGCGCCGACATCCCGCGACCAGCGGATCGTGTGGCGGCGGGCTTCGCGGACGATTACCTGCTCGTGACATTGAACGCCGTCGCGGACGCCCCTGATCCCGCGGTCAGCGGTCGCGCCGAGCGCGTCAGTGTGTGGCTGCGGTCTGTCGCTGGCGCGTCCGTACCCGGCTCGTACGAGTCCCTCAGCGTTGGCGAGCGCCAAGGCGCAAGGTTCCCGGTCGTCGTCTTCTCCTACTGGGAAGACAAGTCGTTCTCGGGCGCCTGGAACCGTCCATACTATGGCCGAGCCTGCCGCATCTACACGGTCGGCGAACACGACGTGACCTCGACATCGCTGGACTGCCCGCCCAACGTCGGCGATCACCCCACCAGCGCCACTCTAAGCAACGAAGGTTGGTTCGCGAACTGAGGATCACGGCGCAGACACACCGTCCCCTCGATCACCCCGCCGCCACGAATGCCCCTACAGCTCAATGCGAACGCAGGTCGCGCTGATCCGGCGCCACCACACGGTAGTGTCCGACGCGTGCGCATTCGACGGTGGTTGCATCTCGCGATCGTAGGGGTCCTGGCGACGACCCTGGTCGCGTGCACGGCCACACCACAGACATCCGACGCCACCACAACACTCCCTGCCCAGCCATCGCCTGCGGCGCCCACGGCCTCACGGACTCCGACGCCCGACGCGCTGCCAGCGGATGACCCGGGACCCTGCGATGACGTCGATCCCGCCGTGCCCGTCGACGACGAATCCGAGGTTGAGCAACTTGGTGGCGTAACCCTCATCACGCCCATCGACCGCGGACCCATGCCCCACGCCGCAGGCGACGCGATCCTCGACGCCGCGAACGTCCCCGTCGCGTACACAGTTGCCCAGAACGACGTCATCTCGGTCATCGGTGCGCGGTTCTGCGTCGGAGAGCAATGGCTCTTCTGGGTCAACTACGTTCGCCGAGACGGAGATGCCCTCTACGCCGGCGACACGCTCAACCTCGACGCACACACCATCCTCAGCGTTGGCGATCAGAACGGCGTCGTTTACGACAACGCCCTACCCGAGGGCTTCACGATCCCTCCCCAGCGCTGAGGAGCGGTCGCGACGCACGCACAGCCCACCGCCACCGAACGCGCTACCGCCCGTTCAGGACCTACCACCATCGCGCGATGCCCGCAGTCCGACCGGTTACTGCGCGGCATCGAGGAGGGCGTGCAGGTATCGGCGGCGGGCGAACACTTGCGCCGCGAGCAGGAGCGGGTAGACAACCCGCCACCGCCAGGTCTCGCTCGCGCGGGTGAGAGAGCGGATGGTGAGCGTGACCTTGTCGCCAGCGCGTTCGATGATGAACGCCTCTTCTCCGGAGACAGGATGCTGCGGAAGTGTCCGGGAGGCGAAACCGACTCGAGTGTCGGTTTCGATGACGTCGACCACCTCTACTGGTTCTCGAATCGACAGCCCGAAGGGATGGGCGGTGATGACGGGACGATCACCAGGCGAGACTCGCCGATCAGGGGTGACGGTGAAGCCGCTGCGGGTCTTGACGCCCCACCGGAGCACCTCAAGCGTGGCCCAGTCCCAGAGTTGCTCTCCAGCGCCGATGTCGGTGGACCGTTCCCACGCGCGGTACCCGGCAGGCCGCTCTCGCCAGGCAACTTCGCTGACCTGCGTGAGAGAACCAGATCCGATGTCGACCACACCTGATGCTCCCATCGATGTCTCTCCTGTCGCCCGCGGAGGTGCGGGTTGCGTGCGTATCGTCGTCGGCGTTTCGGGACGCGTTCGCACTGGAGCGGTCGGACACGACAGAACTCACGCCCAACTCCGCGCGCACACGGACCGGCGAGCGTGCGACTTTCTTCGGGTGCTCTCGGTCCGGCGTGTTCAGTTGGGGTCGGCGCGGGAGATCCGGCAGTCTCACTCTCACGCGCTCCTCCTTGTCCAGTAGACCGTTGGACGCAGGAGAAGCGAAAAGCTACGAAGTCCAGGAGGAACTGGAGTAGATGACGCGCTCGGACAAACTGCGGCTCAGCACCGTTCTGCGCCCGCTTCTTCTCGGTGCGGTGGCGTTCACGCTCGCCGGATGCGCGGCTCAGAGCACGGGCTACTCGGACCTCGACCGCGCATCAACCGACCAGGATGCGCTGCCCGCTGAGACGCAACCATCGGACATGGTGGACCCCGACACGATCCGTTTCGTGACCACCGACGGCGACTGGTCCATATGGATCGCGTCCGGCTCCGAACCCGATTCGGTCTGCCTCATCCTCTTCGCATCGGCGAATGGATCGAACACGGCGACTACGAGTTGCGATACCTCCGCTGGCGGGGTGAGGGTCGACGAGAACGCCCCAGGCGGGAACTACCTCGCAATTCCTGACAGTGCGACACCGCCCGACGACGCCACGGCGCTATCCGAGAACGTCTACCGCATCGGAACGGACTGAGAAGGGTAGGCCTCATCAGCGGACGTCCTGGGCTGACTTTGCCTGCGATCGGTCTCGGCGGTCGCTTCCGGCACGACCACGGCTGGCACAACGCTCTTCTTCGGCGTCGTGCCTCTGATGATCGCGCAAGTGGCGGGTCTGCTGATCCTTTGCGCGGTCGGCGTCCAGGGCCGCTACGATCGCCGGCGCGGATTCTGGCTCGGCGTAGCGGCAGTGTTCGTCGCTTCGATCGTCGGACTGGTCGTGACGCTGATGTTGTCCGGCGGTCAGCTCATCGCAACTCCCCACTACGTCCCCTGATCCCCAGTCGAGCAGATCGCACGCAGGAGTGCCGAGGTACGCTCGCCCAAGGACTCGACAGCGGAGCTAAGAGACCTCATTAACCGGCTGATCGCCGAGTAAACCGTGAGAACAATCGTGGCGAACCTGGGTCAAACGGGCACATCGACGAAAGGTCGAATTCCGCGGAAGATCAACGAAGACCCGGTCCCGCACATCGACGAAATGCGATCGGCTATGGGTTCAAATCCCACCGTCACCGCCAGAAAAACCCCCGTTTATCGGGGGTTTTTCCATTTCCGGGAATTGCCCGCGGCCGAGTGTCATCGGAGGCTGGGAGACCGGCGGTGGAGCCGCCCATCGCAGGCTGGGTGAGCGACGATCGCCGATCTCACTCCGGATCGATGATCAGATTGGTGATGCGCGCTGTGGCGAGGTGCGCCTCGAGGTCGTCCTCGATGCGGATCTCGTGCGTAGCGGTGCGCTTGCCGAGGTGAAGCGCGGTCGACGTCGCTCGGATGAGGGTTCCCCGCGTCCCCCGGTGGTGGGTGATGTTCAGGTCGACGCCCACGCAGACCTTGCCCATCGAGCTGGCATGGATGAGGGCAGACCAGGATCCCACGGCCTCGGCGAGGGCCGCGCTCGCGCCGCCGTGGAGTCTGCCGAGGGACTGGGTGTTGCCGCTGACCGGCATGGTCGCCACCACGCGTTCGGCCGACTGCTCCTCGACGGTGATGCCGAGCTTCTCGTCCAGTGCGCCTGGCTCGATGCGCCAAACAGGGGAAGTCATGTCGTGACTGCTGCTCCTTCCGAGGGCGGCGCGGCTTGCAGGCCATCGAGTGTGACGCGCAGGACATCCTCGGCGAGCTCGTCGGGGTCGACCGTGCCGTCGGGACGGTACCACTCGACGAGCGAGTTGATCATGCCGAAGACCAGGCGGGTGGCGACGGCGGCGTCGATGTCGCCCCGCACGAGCCCTTCGGTCTGAGCGTCCCGAACGATTGTGGTCACGCGCTGATCGAAGGCTCGTCGGCGTGCGAGCGCGGCCGTCTCGACATCGCTGTTGCCACGCACGCGCAGGAGCAGCGTGACGGAGGGAAGCTTGGCGATGAGCACCTCGACGGCGCCGCGAACGATGCTCCGCAGTTGGTCGGATGCCTGCGTGTTGCGGGTGACCGCCTCGTCGAGCGCCGACTCGAGCGCACCCAGCGCGTCGTCCAGAGCGACGGCGAGGATGGCCGACTTGGATTCGAAGTGGTGATAGACGGCCGACTTGGTCACCCCCAGCTCGCCGGCGAGATCCGAGATCGATGTCGCGTCGTAGCCGCGTTGATTGAACACCCGAACGGCGACCGAGAGGACCTGATCGCGGTCGTAGCCCGGCCTGCCTCTCCGCGCCGGCGGCGACGGGGAATCGGTGAGTGCCATGCCGCCAGTCTCCCACCGCCCGTCCGTCCGAACCGGTCGTGTCCGCCGGGCTTGCCCGACGGGCGCGTCGTCTGGCATTATTACTGACCGATCGGTCGGAAAAGCGCGAAGTCGCGCGTTCGAGAGGACGACGATGTCCGAGGCATACCTTGTCGGGGGAGTTCGCACGCCTGTCGGGCGCTACGGCGGCGCGCTCGCGGATGTCCGTCCGGACGACCTGGCCGCCATGGTCGTGCGGGCGGCGGTGGAGCGCGCCGCCGTCGAGCCGGGGGCGATCGACGAGGTGTATCTGGGTGCGGCCAACCAGGCGGGAGAAGACAACCGCAACGTCGCGCGCATGGCCGTTCTCCTTGCCGGCCTCCCCGACGACGTGCCGGGTCTGACGGTGAACCGGCTGTGCGCATCCGGTATGTCGGCGGTCGCTCTCGCCGCCAACGCGGTGCGGGCAGGCGACATGGATGTGATCGTCGCCGGTGGCGTCGAGTCGATGACGCGCGCACCGTGGGTGCAGGCCAAGCCATCCCGCGCCTGGGCGAAACCCGGGGATGCCTACGACACATCGATCGGATGGCGGTTCACGAATCCCGCGATGGCGGCGCGTGACAAGGCGACGTTCTCGATGCCGGAGACCGCGGAGGAGGTAGGTCGAGTCGACGGCATAACGCGCGAGGATGCCGACGAGTTCGCGCTGCGCAGTCACATGCGCGCCATAGCCGCCATCGATGCGGGGCGCCTGGCTCCGGAGATCGTGCCGGTCCCCACCGCGCGTGGCGCCGTGGTGGACACGGACGAGGGCCCACGGCGAGAGACCTCGATCGGCGCCCTCGCGAAGCTTCGTCCGGTCGTCGCCGGCGGATCGGTCGTCACGGCCGGGAACTCCAGCTCGCTCAATGACGGCGCCTCGGCACTCGTCGTGGCGAGCGCCGCCGCGGTGGAGCGGCATGGGCTGCGCCCGCGTGCCCGGATCGTGTCCGCTGCCTCGGCGGCGCTGGCTCCCGAGATCATGGGGCTCGGCCCGGTCCCGGCGACGCGCAAGGCTCTCGAGAAGGCCGGACTGCAGGTGGGAGATCTCGGTGCCGTCGAGCTGAACGAGGCATTCGCGACGCAGTCCATCGCTTCCATCCGCCGCCTCGGGCTCGACCACGAGATCGTGAATGCCGACGGCGGCGCGATCGCGCTCGGGCATCCTCTGGGGTCGAGCGGCAGCCGCCTGCTGGTCACCCTTCTCGGTCGCCTGGAGCGCGAGCGCACGAGATTCGGGCTGGCCACGATGTGCGTCGGCGTCGGCCAGGGAACCGCCATGATCGTGGAGCGGATCGATGGCTGAGAGCGTGCGCGTCGAAGAGCGCGACGACCGGGTCGTAGCGATGCTGGACCGTCCCGACGTGCGCAACGCGATCGATCAGGACACCGTCGACGAACTGCATGGACTGTGCGCGCGACTCGAGGATCGTCCCCGTGTGCTCGTGATCACCGGAGCGGGCGGGGTCTTCGCTTCGGGCGCCGATATCGCACAGCTTCGGCAGCGCAACGCATCCGACGCCCGCCGCGGCATCAACACCACGGTTTTCCGCCGCATCCGCGCGCTGCCGATGCCGGTGATCGCCGCGGTCGACGGCTACGCTCTCGGCGGCGGTGCCGAACTCGCGTACGCCGCCGACATCCGCATCGGGACGACGCGCGTGAAGATCGGGAACCCCGAGACGGGACTCGGCATCATCGCCGCCGCCGGTGCGACCTGGCGGCTGCCCGAGATCGTCGGCCACGCGCGCGCGACCGAGCTGCTCCTGACCGGCCGGGTGCTCGGCGCGGAGGAGGCACTGGACTGGGGCCTGCTGACATCGGTGCACGAACCCGACGAGCTCATGGCCGCAGCGGATGCGCTGGTCGACCGCATCACCGCGAACGGTGCGCGCGCGACCGAGCTGACCAAGACGGCGCTGCGAGCCCCGACGGATGCGCATCCGGCGATCGAGCTCGAGCTGCAGGCCGAGCTGTTCGAGAGCGATGAGAAGCATCGCCGCATGACGGCGTTCCTGGAGAGGAAGAAGACCAGGTGAGCCTTCCCGAGACCGTCGGCGTCCTCGGCGGCGGCCGCATGGGTGCCGGCATCGCGCACGCGTTCCTGCTGGCAGGTGCCCGCGTTCACGTCGTCGAGCGCGACGCCGCCGCCGCGGAGGCGGCGCGGAGGCGTGTGGAGCAGAGTCTGCACCGCTCCGCCCAGAAGGGCGTCATCCCGCGGTCAGTCGATGACCTCGCCGGCGCGTTGACGGCAGGGATTGACGCATCCGACTTCGCGCCAGCCGGTCTCGTCGTCGAGGCGGTTCCCGAGGACCGGCCGCTCAAGGAAGATGCCCTGGCCCGCATCGAGAGCGTCATCGGCCCGGATGCCGTTCTCGCTTCGAACACCTCGTCGATCTCGATCGGCGCGCTCGCCGGATCGCTGCGGCGCCCGGGTCGATTCCTCGGGCTGCACTTCTTCAATCCGGTTCCTGCCTCGTCGCTGGTCGAGGTCGTGGTCGGGCCCGACACCGACGAGAGCGTCGCCGAGGCAGCACGCGGCTGGGTGTCGGACATCGGCAAGACGCCGGTGGTCGTCCGCGACTCTCCGGGCTTCGCCTCGAGCAGGCTCGGGGTGATGCTCGGGCTCGAGGCGATCCGGATGCTCGAGGAGGGTGTCGCCTCGGCGGTGGACATCGACGCGGCGATGGAACTGGGGTATCGGCATCCGATGGGGCCACTGCGCACGACGGACCTCGTCGGCCTCGATGTGCGCCTGGGCATCGCCGAGGAGCTGGCCGCGGAGCTGGGAGAACGGTTCGCGCCGCCGGAGCTCCTGCGACAGCTGGTGGCGGATGGACATCTCGGCCGGAAGACCGGCCGGGGATTCTACGAATGGAGTGACTGAGATGAGCGACATGATCCTCGAGAGCTACCTGCAGGGAACGTGGTGGTCCCCGGAATCCGACCCCGACGCCGTCGTCGTGCGAGACGCGTCCACGGGTGAACCCGTGACGAGCGTGAGCACGCGCGGCATCGACCTCGCCGGCGCTCTCGCGTTCGCGCGGGACGCCGGCCAGCGCCGTCTCGGCGCCCTCACCTTCCACCAGCGGGCTGTGCTGCTCAAGCAGTTCGCCCAGGCGCTCTCCGCCCGCAAGGAGGAGCTCTACGAGCTGTCGCTGCGCGCCGGCGCAACCCGTCGTGACTCCCTGAGCGACGTCGACGGCGGCATCGGCGTGCTCTTCACCTACTCGTCGAAGGGCCGGCGTGAGCTGCCGAACGGCCAGGTCGTCCTCGACGGCCCGGCCGAGCCGCTGTCCAAGGACGGATCGTTCCTCGGGCGCCACGTGTACACGCGCCTGCCCGGCCTCGCGGTGCAGATCAACGCCTTCAACTTCCCCGTCTGGGGGGCGCTGGAGAAGTTCGCGCCCGCGTTCCTCGCCGGCGTCCCGACGCTGGTGAAACCGGCGACCCCGACCGCCTACATCGCCGAGGCGTGGGTGCGGATGCTCGACGAGACCGGGCTCCTGCCCGAGGGTGCGCTCCAGCTGGTCAGCGGGAGCGTTCCGGGGCTCTTCGACCTGCTGGACCTCGGCGACGCGGTGGGGTTCACGGGAAGTGCCTCGACAGCCGAGCGGCTCCGCGCGCAGGCGAAGCCCGGCGTGCGCTTCACGAGCGAGACCGACTCGATCAACGCCTCGGTCCTCGGTCCTGACGCCCGGCCGGGAACCCCCGAGTTCGACGCCTACATCCGGCAGCTCCTGATTGAGCTCACGACGAAGGCCGGTCAGAAGTGCACCGCCATCCGGCGGGCGATCGTGCCGGCCGAGGCGGCGGATGCCGTCGCGGAGGCGCTCGCCGAGAAGATCGGCGAGCGCGTCGTCGTCGGCGACCCGCATGCCGAGGGTGTCACGATGGGGCCCCTCGTCTCGCTCGCGCAGCGCGACGAGGTGCTGCGCCAGGTCGGAGTGCTCGAGGCGGCGGGGGGCCGCGTCGTGGTCGGCTCGACCGATGCCCCCGAGGTCGTGCGCGCCGACGGCAGCGCCGGACCGGCGCCGGACGGCGCCTTCCTCTCGCCGATCGTGGTCCGGTTCGATGACGCGTCGGCGGCGCCCGTCCACGAGATCGAGGCGTTCGGCCCGGTCACGAGCCTGATCACCTACTCGTCGGTCACTGAAGCCGCCGATCTCGTCGGCCGTGGCGGCGGGTCGCTCGTCACGAGTGTTGCGACGCACGATCCCGACATCGCGGTGGACCTGCTCACGCGCATCGGCGCATACAACGGCCGAGTGCTCTTCCTCGACCGTGACGACGCCCGCACCTCGACGGGCCACGGGTCCCCCGTTCCCCACCTCGTCCACGGTGGCCCCGGCCGCGCGGGCGGGGGCGAGGAGCTGGGCGGAATCCGTGCGGTGCTCCACTGCATGCAGCGCACCGCCGTCCAGGGGTCGCCGCGCATGCTCACCGCTCTCACCGGCGTGTGGCATCCGGGCGCGGACGCCGATGCGAGCGGCGTGCACCCGTTCCGCAAGCCGCTCGCCGATCTGCGGATCGGCGATCGCGTCGAGTCCGCCGAGCGCGAAGTGACGCTCGACGACATCGAGACGTTCGCGCACTTCACCGGCGACACCTTCTACGCGCACATGGACGAAGAGGCAGCCGCCGCCAACCCGTTCTTCCCGGGGCGGGTCGCCCACGGCTACCTGCTGGTGTCGTGGGCGGCGGGGCTCTTCGTCGACCCTGACCCGGGCCCCGTCCTCGCCAATTACGGCCTGGAGAACCTCCGGTTCGTCACTCCGGTGTCACCGGGCGACCGCATCCGCGTCGCCCTCACCGCGAAGCAGATCACGCCCCGTGAGACCGACGAGTACGGCGAAGTGCGCTGGGATGCCGTCATCCGCAACAACCGCGACGAGGTCGTGGCGGAGTACGACGTGCTCACGCTCGTCGCGAAGGCGTGGACGCCGGGCGGCGCTTCCGCGTCGGCGCCGAGCCGCGCACAGGTGCCGGCGTGACCACGCAGCGGCCCATGGTGCAGCGCGACAGGGCATCGCACATGCTCGGCATGGTGGTGGAGCGGGACGTTCCGGGCGAAGCCGTCGTGTCGATGGCCGTCCGCGAGGACATGACGAACGGGTTCCACATCACCCACGGCGGGCTGGTCTTCGCGCTCGCCGACACGGCCTTCGCGATCGCGTGCAACGAGGACGACCGGGTCACGGTGGCCGGCGGTGCCGACGTCGCCTTCCTCAAGTCGACGACGGCGGGGCAGACGCTGACGGCCCACGCGGTCCGCCGCGTTCGCCGTGGCCGCAGCGGCCTGTACGACATCACCGTGACCGACGACGCCGGCGACGTGGTGGCCGAGGTCCGAGGCCGCTCGCTGACCACCGATCGCCGACCGCCGACGGAGCCCGCCGTTGTGTCGTCGGAAGCGCCTCGATAGACTTACTGACCGAGCGTTCTGTAAAAGGAGTCGACGATGACCGCAACGACCGCGACGCGCGCGATCACGGACGAGGAAGGACAGGCGGCGTTCGACGCCATCATCGAAGCCGATTCGCGCATCGAACCGCGGGACTGGATGCCGGCGGCGTACCGCAAGACGCTCATCCGCCAGATCTCCCAGCACGCGCACTCCGAGATCATCGGAATGCAACCCGAGGGCAACTGGATCACGCGGGCGCCGAGCCTCAAGCGCAAGGCGATCCTGATGGCCAAGGTGCAGGACGAGGCGGGCCACGGGCTCTACCTCTACTCGGCGGCCCAGACCCTGGGGATCACCCGCGATGAGATGACCGAGCAGCTCATCGAAGGCCGGGCGAAGTACTCGTCGATCTTCAACTACCCGACGCCCACGTGGGCGGACATGGGCGCGATCGGCTGGCTCGTCGACGGTGCGGCGATCTGCAATCAGGTTCCGCTGTGCCGGGCCTCGTACGGCCCCTACGGCCGGGCCATGGTGCGCATCTGCAAGGAGGAGTCGTTCCATCAGCGCCAGGGCTTCGAGATCCTCCTCACCCTCATGCAGGGGACGCCCGCGCAGCGGCAGATGGCGCAGGAGTCGGTGGACCGCTGGTACTGGCCGAGCCTCATGATGTTCGGCCCGCCCGACGACGAATCGCCGAACTCGGCGCAGTCCACGGCCTGGAAGATCAAGCGCTTCTCGAACGACGTGCTGCGCCAGCGGTTCATCGGGATGCTCGTCCCGCAGGCCGAGATCCTCGGGGTGACGCTGCCCGACCCGGAGCTGCGGTGGGACGAGCAGGAGCAGCGCTGGCACACCGGCCCGATCGACTGGAACGAGTTCCACGAGGTGATCGCGGGGCGCGGTCCGATGAACGCCGTGCGCCTGCAGAACCGCCGCGACGCGCACGAGGACGGCGCATGGGTGCGCGAGGCGGCAGCCGAATACGCCCGCAAGCAGACCGAGAAGGCGGTGGCGGAATGACGACCCCGGGCGGCTCAGACCGCGAGACCTGGCCCCTGTTCGAGGTGTTCGTCCGCGCCGGGCGCGGACTGTCGCACGTGCACGCGGGATCGCTGCACGCGCCGGATCCCGAGATGGCCCTTCGCAATGCGCGCGACCTCTACACCCGGCGCGGCGAGGGCACCTCGGTGTGGGTCGTGCCGGCCGATGCCATCACGACGAGCGACCCCGACGCGAAGGGCGCGTTCTTCGAGTCGCCCGCGGGCAAGAACTACCGCCACGCCGTGTACTACACGGCGTCCGAGGGGGTGCCGCACCTGTGATCGAAACCACCACCCCTGACGAGATCGATCCCCACGGAGAGGTCACGGTCGACCGCGTCGAGCTGTCCGCCGAACTCGCGGGAAGCGAAGGACGCGCGTCCAGCGCGGAGATCGCGCAATACGCGCTGTGGCTCGGTGACGACGCACTCATCCTCTCGCAGCAGCTCGGCGCGTGGATCGCGCACGCGCCCGAGCTCGAAGAGGATGTCGCGCTCGCGAACATCGCCCTCGACCTGCTGGGCCACGCGCGCTCGCTGCTCAGATACGCCGGAACGTTCGACGATCGCACGGAGGACGATCTGGCCTACTTCCGCGACGAGCCCGAGTTCCGCAGCGCCTGGCTGTTCGAGCAGCCCAATGGGGACTTCGCCCGCACGATCGCCCGCCAACTCGTGGCGTCGGTGTACATGTACGAGCTCTACCGCGCGCTGTCGTCGTCCTCCGATGCATCGCTCGCGGCGATCGCCGCGAAGGCCGTCAAGGAGATCGACTACCACCGAGACCATGCCGTGCAGTGGACTCTGCGCCTCGCGGGAGGAACCGACGAGTCGCGTCGGCGCATGGTCCGGGGGCTCCACGACACCTGGCCCTACGTCGACGAGCTCTTCCGGGACTCCCGCCCCGTGGACGCGCTCCCCGGCGTCGCCGTTGCGCCGTCCTCGCTGCGGGACGGCTTCGGTGCGGTGATCGACGCGGTGTTCGCCGAGGCGGATCTCGCGGTTCCCGAGGTCGAACCATCCGCCGCCGGGGGCCGCCAGGGGCGCCACTTCTCGACTCTGGGCCATCTGCTTGCGGAGATGCAGGTGCTGGCCCGCCGGCATCCGGGAGCGACATGGTGACCACGACCGAACAGGAGCATCTCTGGCAGAGCGCGGCCGGTGTGCGCGATCCCGAGGTTCCCGTGCTGACGATCGAGGACCTCGGTGTGCTCCGCGACGTCGACTGCGACGGCGGCCGCGTCACCGTCACCATCACGCCGACATACTCCGGGTGTCCTGCGATGGAGACGATCCGGGACGACCTGACACTCGCACTGGCGGCCGCGGGCTACGACGACGTCGACATTCGCACCACTCTCACGCCGGCGTGGACGACGGAGTGGATGTCGGAGGAGGGAAGGCGAAAGCTCGCCGAGTACGGCATCGCACCGCCGACCGGCACGCGGCCCGCCGGGCCGATCCGAATCGCGCTGAGCGTGCCCTGCCCCCGGTGCGGTTCCCTCGCCACCCGCGAGGTCTCGCGGTTCGGCTCCACCTCCTGCAAGGCCCTCTACGAGTGCAGCGCCTGTCTCGAGCCTTTCGACTACTTCAAGGTGCACTGACGTGGCGGCGATCAACGTCCCCCGGACCCAAGCGCCCGAGGCCGAGCAGGTCGCCGAGGCGTTCCTCCACAGCGCCGTCGGAGGGCCCTCGGCCACCGAACGCAAGCGCGCGCGCTTCCACTCGCTTGCGGTTTCGGCCGTCCGGGCGCTCACCGAAGACTCCGTCGAGGTGAGCTTCGCGGTCCCCGAGGAGCTGCACAGCGAGTACGACTACCTGCCCGGTCAGTACGTCGCGCTGCGGGCGACGATCGAGGGTCACGAACTGCGACGTTCCTACTCCCTCTGCCGCTCGCCGCAGGGCGGATCGATCAGCGTCGCGATCAAGCGCGATCTGGGCGGCCTGTTCTCCACCTGGGCGCAGACCGAGCTGCGCCCCGGCGACCGCATCGACGTCATGAGCCCGCAGGGGACGTTCACATCGACCCTCTCCGACCTCGACGGCGCACACGTGGGCGGCATCGCAGCCGGTTCCGGCATCACACCCCTGATGGCCCTCGCGTCGACGGTGCTCGCACGATCGCAGACATCGCGGGTCACCCTGGTGTACACGAACCGGTCGACGACCGACGTCATGTTCCTCGACGATCTCGCCGACCTCAAGGACCGGTATCCGACCCGGCTGGCGCTGCACCACGTGCTCTCCCGCGAGCAGCGTTCCGCCCCCGTTCTGTCCGGGCGCATCGACGAAGAGAAGCTGCGCACGATCCTCGACGCGCTCGTGCTGCCGGAGACCGTCGACGAGTGGTTCCTGTGTGGGCCGTTCGACCTCGTGCAGCTGTGTCGCGACACCCTGGAGAGCATCGGCGTCTCACGCGAGCACGTCCGGTACGAGCTGTTCACGACCGGCGACGAAGCACGTCCCGCGGGAAACGACGGGCGACCCGTCGTCGTGCGCACGGACGACCCCGTCTACTCGGTCGACTTCACCCTCGACGGTCAGTCAGCGACGGTTCAGAGTCCCGTCAGTGCTCACGAGAGCATCCTCAACGCCGCGCTGCGCGTCCGTCCCGACGTTCCCTTCGCCTGTGCCGGCGGCGTCTGCGGCACGTGCCGCGCGCGCGTGGTCGAGGGTGCTGTGAACATGACGGAGAACTACGCGCTGGAGCCGGACGAGCTCGAACGCGGGTACGTCCTCACCTGCCAGTCCCACCCCACGACGGAGCACATCACCGTCGACTACGACGCCTAGGAGAGCACCGTGATCGACCTGCGCATCGATGAGGGCGTCGCCTTCGTCACCCTCCGCAACCCCGACAAGCTCAACGCCCTCGACGAGCAGGCCGTGCGCGACCTCGGGGAGGCGTACGCGGATGCCGAGAGCGCCGGCGTCCGCTCCCTGCTGCTGCAGGGGGAGGGGCGCGCGTTCTGCGCCGGCCGCGACATCTCGGGCGTGGATCCCGCCGCCGACGACGTCATCGGCTATCTCGGCGACACCGTGACGCCCGTGCTCCGCCGCATGTCGGCTTTCCCCGCGCCGACCTTCGCCGTCGCCCACGGGGCCTGCCTCGGCGTCGGGCTCGGACTGCTGATCGCGACCGACGTCGTCTACGTTGCGGACAGCGCAAAGATCGGCTCGCCCTTCGCGGCGCTCGGCGCGACGCTGGACTCCGGAGGTCACGCCCTCTTCTTCGAGCGTCTCGGCGCGCACAAGACCCTGGACCTGATCTACACGGGCCGGCTCATGAGCGGCACCGAGGCTGTGGAGTCGGGTCTCTTCTCGCAGGTCCTGCCGGCCGGCGAGGTGGCGAAGCACACCGCTCAGGCAGCGCGGCAGGCCGCGCTGGGGGCGACCGAGGCGTTCCGGGCGAGCAAGCGACTGATCTCTCAGCTGCGCGACGAGCGTCTCGGGCTGTGGGAGTCGCTCGCGAACGAGAGCACCGCGCAGGCGGCGCTGTGTGCGACGGAGGACTATCGCGAGGGCTTCGCGGCTTTCCAGGCGAAGCGCACGCCCGCGTTTCGCGGCATGTGAGCGCGTGCCCAGGGAGGAATAGTGCGCATCTCAGCTCGGTTGCGCCGAACGTGAAGGCGGTCGTGTACTCCCAGCCCGGTGACTCCTCTGTCCTGTCTGCGGTGGACAGGCCCTTGCCGGAACCCGGCCCCGGTGAGGTGCGCGTTCGGATCGCGGTGTCGGGAGTGAACCCGACCGACTGGAAGGCCCGCGCCGGCAATCCGACCGTGCGTGGCGAGATCGTGCCGAACCAGGACGGTGCGGGAGTCGTCGACGCCGTCGGTGACGGGGTCTCGACGCTCCGTCCCGGTGACCGCGTGTGGGTCTACATGGCCGCCCACCGCAGGCCCACAGGGACCGCGCAGGAGGCCACGGTCCTGCCCGCATCCCGGGTCGTTCCGCTCGCCGATGACGCCGACTTCTCGCTGGGCGCGAGCCTCGGCGTCCCGACGATGACGGCTCATCGCGCCCTCACCGTCCACGAGTTCGGCCCGAGCCGGCTCGCGCCCGGAGCGCTGGAAGGCCGCGTGGTGCTGGTGGCCGGCGGCGCCGGTGCGGTGGGCCACGCCGCGATTCAGCTCGCGCGCTGGGCGGGTGCGACCGTCCTCACGACCGTCAGCTCGGACGAGAAGGCTGAGCTGGCGCGGGCTGCGGGAGCCGACCACGTCATCGACTACAAGCGCGAGGATGTCGCCGCCCGGGTGCGCGAGATCGCTCCGGATGGCGTCGACCAGATCGTCGAGGTCTCCCTGGCGGTCAACGCTGAGCTGGATGCGGAGATCGCCGCCAACCACGCGTCCGTCGCGTATTACGCCGACGACGGCGGACAGAGCTTCGCGATGCCGATCCGGTCGAGCTTCGCGAAGAACGTGCGTGTGCAGGGACTGCTCCTCTACACGATCGGCGACGCCGCGCTGGAGGCCGCCGCAGCAGACGTCGCCGCGGCCGTCGCCGACGGCGCACTCCCCGTGGGAGAGGACGCCGGGCTGCCGCTGCACTGGTACCCGCTCGCCGAGACCGCTGCCGCGCACGACGCGGTGCAGAGCGGTGCGGTCGGGAAGGTGCTCATCCGCGTCGGCGACCTTTGAGCCGAAGCGAACGACGTCTGAGAGGATCGATGCCATGTCAAACGCCTCGGCACCTCAATCGAACTCGTCAGCCTGGATCGCCTTCTGGCTCGGGCTCGCCGGTCTCATCCTCATGCCCATCCCGCTGTTCATCGGGCTGATCCTCGGTGGCGGCCTGTCGATCGTCGCCGCGGTGTTCGCCGTCATCGCCCTGCTGAAGGGCCTCGCGCGCAGTGGCAAGGGCATCGCGCCGGTCGTGTTCGCCGGCATCTTCATCCTGCTCACGTGGGGCGGCATCTCGATCGGCGGCGGCATCGTCTGGTGACCGTGCCCAGGGCGCTTCGCGCGTCCAGCCTCGGGTCCTCGCAGAAGGAAGGCACGCCATGAAGGCTCTGATTCATCACGCGTTCGGCGATCCCGCCGACGTCCTCGCCGTCGAGGACGTTCCCACTCCGGAGCCGAGCGCGGGCGAGGTGCGGGTTCGGCTGACGCTCTCCGCCATCCACAACCACGACCTCTGGACGGTGCGCGGCACCTACGGGTTCAAGCCCGCCCTGCCCGCGCGTGCCGGCACCGAGGCGGTCGGCGTCGTCGATGCTCTCGGCGCCGGGGTCGAGCACCTTGCGCTCGGGCAGCGCGTCGCGACGGGCGGCACGTTCGGCGTCTGGGCCGAGCAGTTCATCGCGAAGGCGGCAGCGCTCATCCCGGTCCCCGACGACCTCCCCGACGAGGTCGCCGCGCAACTCGTGTCGATGCCGTTCTCGGCGATCAGCCTTCTCGACTCGCTCGACCTCGGCGAAGGCGACTGGCTCATCCAGAATGCCGCGAACGGCGCGGTCGGGCGTCTTGTGGCTCAGCTCGCGGTCCCGCGCGGCATCAACGTCGTCGGTCTCGTGCGCCGCGCGGAAGCCGTCGATGAGCTCGAGGCTCAGGGCATCAGCCGCATCGTCGCCACCGACTCGGATGACTGGCAGGCACGCGTCGCCGAGATCACCGGCGGAGCTCCCATCGTGACGGGCGTCGACTCGGTGGGCGGTCGGGCCAGCGGAGACGTCCTGTCGCAGCTCGCCGAGAACGGAACGCTCGTGGCGTTCGGCGCGATGGCGTCACCGACGATGGAGATCTCGTCGGGCGACGTCATCTTCAAGCAGGCCATCGTGCGCGGCTTCTGGGCCAGCAAGGTGAGCGCAGCGATGCCGCCGGAGGACCGCGCCCGCCTCATGGGCGAACTCCTGGCCCGCGTGAAGGACGGGACCATCACCCTGCCCGTCGAGGCGACGTACCCGCTCGCCGGAATCGCGGATGCCGCGCGTGCCGGCTTCCGCCCGGGGCGCGCGGGAAAGATCCTGCTCCGCCCCTAGCCCTCGGCGATCGGGGGAGATCCGCCGGCCCCGGCGGCATCCTCGAGGGACCGTAGGCTGTCCGCATGACGGCGAGACCCCGAATGCGCCACCGCGCGATGCTCGCGACGGCGCTCGCCGGTGCCGTGTTGTCCACGGCGGCGGGCTGCGCGTCCGGCGGCGGGGCGGATGCCGGGTCGACCCCGATTCCGGTCGACGTCGCGTCACGCCTCGAGGCGATGGACGAAGCGGTCGCCGGGTGGCGGATCGCGCAGGACCTGACCGAGGCGCAGCGGCATGCCGA
This sequence comes from Microbacter sp. GSS18, assembly GCA_029319145.1. Lineage (NCBI taxonomy): Bacteria > Pseudomonadati > Bacteroidota > Bacteroidia > Bacteroidales > Porphyromonadaceae > Microbacter > Microbacter sp. GSS18. The sequence goes on from CP119753.1 coordinate 3,481,732, forward strand.
GGCGGCGCGCAACCTGATCGTCGGGCCGGACGGGCCCTTCTACGGTGACGAGGATGGCGATGGTGCGATCGAGGGCGCGAGCGACATCGGGCTGCTGCCCGGTCTCGGCGGTGAACCGGGCCTCGCCCAGCCGCCGGTGAATCCCTGCGTCGAGCGCGACGTCCTCGGCGGCGGATGGGACGACCCGGAGGCGCGCTGGGACGAGTTCTCCGCAACCCTCGCCGAGTGGGCGCCCGGCAACAACACGATGCCCCGGCTGCCGAGTCATCCGCAGCGCGTCGTCGGGTGGGCGACGCTGACACTCGGAACGGACTCTCTCGACGACGCCCGCGAGTACGCGGGCCACGCGCAGCTCCACGTCGACATCACCCGGGCGGCCTATGCGGCCTGCCCCGGTTGATCCCCGCCCAGCGGTTCCACCCCCTTGACGGCGCGCCACAGCTGACTATGGTTAACCTGCAGGTTAAGTGTTAGAGGTTCGCCATGGATGAGCTGAGCTCGGTGTTCGCGGCGCTGGCCAATGAGCATCGACGCCAGATCGTCCTCGCCCTTGCGCTCCGCCCCCACTCGATCAGTGAGCTCGCGGAGCTGCGGGGGCTCTCGCTGCCGGCGATCCACAAGCACATCGCCGTCCTCGAGGATTCCGAGATGGTCCGACGTCGCAAGGTCGGACGCACGACCATCCTCGCCCTGCAACGGGCCCCGCTGCGCCGGCTCCAGGCATGGGTCGGCCGGTTCCACCCCGACTGGGGAACAGACGACGAAGGCCTCGACAACTATGCCGACCACTTCCTGCACCAGGTCACCCCGACGAAGGAGCCGAAATGAAGAAGAAGTTCATCCTCCTCGCCCACGGCGAGATGGACAGCACCCCCGAGGGTCGGCAGGCCCACCAGGCGTGGTGGGAGTCGATGCGGGGTCACGTCATCGATTCGGGCAACCCCCTGATAAACGGTCGCGACGTCACTCGGGCGGGCGAGGTCGCCGCGCTCGGCCCCGCGAGCGATCCCGCCCTCGGGTACTCCCTCATCGAGGCCGAGTCGTGGGACGAGGCAGTGGCGCTCCTCGCCGGATGCCCCATGGATATGTGGGTGTACGAAGCCGTGCCCATGTGACCCGCGCTCGATGGGACGGTCGGCGGATGCCGGGCGGCATCGAGGTCGGGAATGCCGCATCGGCTTCCCGGCGGATGCCTTGAGCCGGGCGGATACCGTCGCTACTGTGGGCGGCAACCGCACTGTGGGGCGGCGCACGACGCTGGGGAACGTCGCGCCGACGCTCGCTCCGCCGGCCCAGAGGAGGGACCGTGCACGCGAAGACGATGACCAGTGCGCCCCGCGATCGCGAATTCTCGGTGATCGATCCGCGCACCGACACCCAGATCTCGACGCGGTCGGCGTTCACGGATGCCGAGGTGACGGCTGCGATCGAGCGGGCGGACGCCGCCTTCCGGGAGTGGCGCGAGACAGATCTCGCGGAGCGCGCGGAGGTCCTGCACCGCATCGCAGACCTGCACGAGGAGAACGCGCGGGAGCTGCGCCGCCTGTCGATCCTCGAGATGGGCGCGCCTCCCGAGAGCGTTGACTGGGGGCTGGACGTCGACGTCTCGATGTACCGGTACTACGCCGACCACGGGCCTGAGTTCCTGGCCGACGAACCGCTCGACCTGCCCGACGGCCGAGGCGTCGTCGTCAAGCGCCCGCTGGGCGTGGTCCTCGGGATCGTGCCGTGGAACGCGCTCGTCCTGCTCACCGCGCGCTTCGCGGCCCCGAACCTGATGGCCGGGAACACCGTCCTGGTCAAGCCGCCGCCGCAGTGCCCCGAGAGCGCAGCCGCGATGGAGCAGATCGCCCGCGACGCCGGCCTCCCCGAGAGCGCGTTCACGGTGATGTACTCGACGCACGACCAGACCGAGCGCATCGTCGCGGATCCGCGGGTCCATGCTGTCTCGTTCACCGGGTCGGCGGCGGGAGGCGCCGCCGTGGCGGAGATCGCCGGCCGGCATCTCACCCGGGTCTCTCTGGAGCTGGGGGGCTCGGATCCCTTCGTCGTCCTGTCCAGCGACGATCTGGACGCGACGGCGGCCGAGGCTGTCGGTCTGCGGCTTCTCGTCGGCGGGCAGGCCTGCATCTGCGCGAAGAGGTTCATCATCGCCGATGCCCTCTACGAGGACTTCGTGGAGCGGTACATCGCGCAGGGCGACACCATCGGCCCGCGCGATCCGGCGGCTCCGGACGACGCGACCTGGACGCTCTCCTCGCGCGTCGCCGCCGATCGCCTTCAGGATCAGCTCGACCGTGCCGTCGGCCAGGGCGCGACGCTCCTCGGGGGCACGCGTGCGGGCAACGTCTTCGCTCCGGGGCTGCTCGTGGACGTGCCCGCGGAGGCCGACGTGCACGACGAGGAGCTCTTCGGTCCGATCGGCATCGCGTACCGTGCCCGCGACGACGACGAGGCCGTTTCGATAGCCAACCAGACGCCCTACGGACTCGGCGCGTACGTCTTCGCGAGCGACCCCGATCACGCCGCACGTGTGGCGGAGCGCCTCGAGTCGGGCATGTGCTTCATCAACCGGGGGCCGGACGTCACGGCTCCCGTCTGCTTCGGCGGGGTCAAGTCCTCCGGTTTCGGGCGGACGCACGGCCGCTGGGGCATGGAGGAGTTCCTCAACCAGCGCATGATCCGCACGGCCTGAGGCCGCACTCCCTCGCGGAGCTTCCATCCCCAAGCGCGAGACCGCCCTCGCGAAACCTGGCAGGGTGGGTCTTCGGGCCGCCGTGCACTCCGCCGGTCGCCGTGCACTGCGAGGGAGTCGTCCATGGAAGTCGCCGGATTCGTCGGCATTCTGATCATCGTCGGCATCGCCGTCATCGCGGCGATCATCATCGGGCTGATCGCCCTGCTGTTCGCGCGCAGCTGGATCAAGGTCGCGCGGGCCGACGAGGCGCTGGTCATCTCGGGCCGCAAGCAGAAGGTGCAGCGCACCGTCCTCGACGCCGACGGCTCGAGCCGCTCGGAGATGACCGAGTCGCCGGTCACCGTCATCGTCAACGGCAAGTCGCTGGTCAACCCCATCACCCAGCGGCACGAGATCATCTCGCTGCGCTCGCGTCAGGTGTCGCTGAACGCCGAGGCCCAGTCGCTCGACAACGTCACGCTGAACGTCGACGGCGTCGCGATCGTCAAGATCGGCTCCGACCCGCTGTTCGTCCGTCGCGCCGCCGAGCGCTTCGCCTCGCAGGACAAGGCGATCGAGCAGTTCACGACCGAGCAGCTCGAAGGCGCCCTTCGCGGCATCGTCGCCACGCTGTCGGTCGTCGAGCTGATGCGCGAGCGCAAGAAGTTCTCCGACCAGATCGCGGCCGACGTCTCGCAAGAACTCGCCGAGCAGGGCCTCATCCTCGACTCCTTCCAGATCAAGGGCATCACCGACGAGATGGGCTACATCCAGTCGCTGGGTGCGCCCGAGATCCAGGCCAAGCGGCAGGCGGCCGAGATCGCGCAGACGAACGCCGACCGCGCCATCAACCAGAAGGTCATCGCCAACCAGGAGGCGAACCTCGTCGAGCAGACGGCGCTGGACACCAACACCGCCAACGCGAACGCCGGCGTCGGCCGCGCCCGCGCCGAGGCGGAGCAGGCCGAGAACCTCGCCCGCGCGAAGGCCGAGCAGGCGGTCCTGCAGCAGCAGGCCGAGAACAAGCAGGCCCAGCTGGACGCCGACGTCAAGCGCGTCGCCGACGCGCAGCGGTACGAGGCCGAGACCCGGGCGCAGGCCGACCTCTACACGCGCGAGCGCTCGGCCGAGGCCGCGGCCATCGAGCAGGTCAAGCAGGCCGAGGCGCGCACGCGCATCGCCGAGCAGCAGGCCGAGGCCGACAAGGCCCGCGCCGCCGGAGAGGCGACCGCGGCCGAGGCGAAGGCCGCCGGTGAGGCCGGCGCCCTGCGCGCTCTCGCGGATGCCGAGGCGGCCGCCCGACGCCTGCGCGCGCAGGCGGACGCCGACGCGATCCGCGCCGAGGGAGAGGCCCGCGCCGCAGCGGTCGAGGCCGAGACCGAGGCGATCGCCTCGAATCAGGAGGCGTTCCTCGCCCAGCGGGTGCTCGACGTGCTGCCGTCGGTCATGGCCGAGTTCGCCAAGGGGTACTCGACGATCGGCAGCGTGTCGATCATCGGCGGCGCCGGCGAGGACGGCGCCTCCACCGTGGTCGGCGGCGACAGCGCGAAGGCCATGCGCTCGGTGTTCGACAGCGTCGAGGCGGCCACCGGAATCGACCTCGCGGCGATCATCCAGGGCCAGGCGGTCGGACGCGGTCTCGGTGCGGGCATCGCAGAGAACGCGCCGGGGAAGAAGAAGTGATCCATCACTGACCCCGTTGCCGAATCCGGATGCCGCGTCCCGTGGGGCGCGGCATCCGCGTGTTCCGGCGCCGACGACGCGCCGCCGGTAGCGTAGGAATCGGCTCGCACGCGGAGGAGGTCATCGGATGGCTCGCCGGGTGCTCGTGGTCGACGACGAGCGTGAGATCCGCGCCGTGCTGAGGGCGTACCTCGAGGCGGACGGCAACGCGGTGTCCGAAGCCGCGACGGGTGCCGACGCCCTCGACCGCATCCTCGCGACGGACGGCACCGCGCCCGATCTCGTGCTGCTCGACATCCGGCTGCCCGATCTGGACGGACTCGAGGTGCTGCGGACCCTGCGCCGGACCTCGGACGTCTACGTCATCCTCGTCACGGCCCGCGCAGAGGAGGCCGACACGCTGATCGGCCTCGCGACCGGCGCCGACGACTACATCACCAAGCCGTTCAGTCCGCGCGAGGTGGCGGCGCGCGTGCGCACCGTGCTGCGGCGCATGCGCGACGACGGCGGCCCGGCGCGAGCCGCGGCCGCGGCCGACGAGCATGTCCTGCGCTTCCCCGGGCTCACGCTCGACGACCAGCGCCGCGAGCTCGTCGTGAACGGGCGCGACACGGAGCTGTCCACCCTCGAGTTCGACCTGCTGCACGCGCTCGCCGCTTCGCCCGGACGCGTCTTCTCACGCGCGCAGCTGCTCGAGGAGGTGTGGGGGTACGACTTCTACGGCGACGAGCGGGTCGTCGACGTCCACATCCGGAGCCTGCGGCGCGCGCTCGGCGACGATGCCGCCGATCCGCGGATGATCGGGACCGTGCGCGGCGTGGGGTACAAGTTCCTGCTGCGCCCCGAGGAGAGCTCATGACGCGCCTGCGGACGCGCCTCGTCCTCTCGCACCTCGTCGTCGCGCTGCTCGGTGGGCTGGCGACCTTCGTCGTCGTCTGGATCCTCACCCCGGTCATCTTCGACCGGCAGATGGGCTCCGGCGGCGGGCCGATGGGCCCCGGCACCGGAGGGCAGGGGTATCGGGAGCAGCTGAACGCCGAGGTCACCGCGGCCGTGACCCAGGCGCTCGCCGTCGGCCTCATCGTCGGCGTCCTCGCCGCCACCGCCGCGGGCGTCTTCGCCGCGTCCCGCGTGGCCCGCCCGCTGCGGGAGATGTCCGCGGCGACACGTCGCATCGCCGCGGGGCGCTACGACGCGCGGGTCACGCCGCCGCGCGAGACCGAACTCGCCGCGCTGGCCGACGACGTGAACACGCTCGGGCGCGCGCTCGAAGAGACCGAGGGCCGCCGCACGCGTCTGCTCGGCGAGGTCGCCCACGAGATGCGCACGCCCCTGACGATCATCGACGGCTACGTCGAGGGCATGATCGACGGCATCCTCCCGGCGAGCCCCGAGGAGCTGGGCAAGGTCAGCGACGAAGTGCGCCGCCTCCGGCGGCTCTCCGACGACCTTTCGGCGCTGTCACGTGCCGAAGAGGGGCGGCTCGTGCTCCACCCGGCATCCGCGGATCTGCGATCGGTGGTCTCGGCCGCCGCGGAGCGCCTGCGCTCGCAGGTCGAGGATGGCGGCATCGCGCTCGACGTGCAGATCGGGAGCGACGTCGTCCCGGTGCAGGTGGACGCCGACCGGATCGCCGAGGTGGTCACCAATCTCATCGGAAACGCCGTCCGTGCCACGGCGCCGGGCGGGTCGATCGACGTTCGCGTCGAAGCGGCGGGGGACTGGGCCACCGTCACCGTCGCCGACACCGGCGAAGGGCTCGACCCGGACGACCTGGAGCGGATCTTCGAGCGGTTCTACCGCGTCCCCGGGCGGCGCGGCGGGAGTACGGGATCGGGCATCGGACTGACCATCGCTCGGGGGATCGCGACCGCACACGGCGGCGATCTGACCGCGCAGTCGGCGGGACCGGGCCGGGGCGCGATCTTCGCCGCGCGCCTGCCGCTGGAGGCCGCCGGCGGCGGGACCCCGGCTCGCTGAGCCCGGAGGCGGTCTCAGATCACCGTCCTCGGCGCGCGAAAGAGGCCGGCCGGACCGCGATGGTCCTGACCGGCCTCGTGTGTGATGGAGTGGATCAGCTCGGCAGCAGGCAGGTGCCGTCGGACTGCTGGACGCGGTCGCCGTTCGCGGCTCCCCGTCCGTTGCCGTTGCCGTTGGCGTTGCCGTTGCCCTGTCCGGCCATCATGCCCGCACCCCGCTCTCCGCGGTCCGCGGCGGGGCCGTTGCCCCCGGCCTGTGCGCCGAGGGTTCCGTCGGCCGCGGCGGTGAAGGCGGCGAGGTGGTTCTCCGAGCCGTCGAGCAGGTTCCCGAGCACGTTGTCCACGTCGGCCGGGTAGTCGGCGGCGATGGCGGCTTCGAGATCCGCGATGTCGGTCTCTTCGATCGTGATCCCGACGCCGTAGGCCGCGGCGAGCGACGTCTCGGCTTCGGTCATCAGGTCGTCGTAGAGCACCTGCAGGTCCTCGTCGGCGTACGTGCCGGCGGCGAGACCCTCGGACGGGTCGTCGATGCCGTACCGGTCGAGGAGGACTCCGACGGCGTCGTAGTGGTTGTCCTCGCTGTTCGTGATCATGCTGAACGGACGAGCCCCGTCGTACAGTTCGGCGATCTCGGCGTAGATGTCACGCGCCAGGCGCTCTTCTTCACGCATGAAGACGAGCATGTCCGCGAGTTCATCATCGGCGGTCACGGTCGCCGTCACCGTCGTCCCTGTCGGGGCGGCGGAGGCTGCGACGGCGCCTCCTGTGGCGAGACCGAGAGCTGCGAGGGCGCTGAGCCCGAGAGCAGTGGCGGTCCGTGTGGTGGTGTTCATGGTTCTCACCTCTGTGGGTTGTCTGCTTGCACGTTCAAGAGAACCCGCACGCGGTGAAGGCTCTGGCGCGGTGAATGTGAAGCGTTCATGAAGATGGCGGCCGGCGGCAGGATGCGCATCAGAGGCATCGGTGCCGGTTCACTGACGTCAGTTTCCTGCCATACGAATTGGCAAGGTGTCAGGATGCTGTCATCTGCCAGTCGTGATTCGCGGTGCCCCACGCTGATCGATCGCGCCTGTTCCCCGTTTTTCCAAGCCATCGAGCGACAGCGGCAAGATGACTGTTTACATACGCGACACGTTCGAGCAATGGCAGTGTAATGCCGCACCCCCATCGTGGGAACACCTGCAGCAGTCGGCGTTTTACTGCCACCGACGAGGAGCCGGGTCGGATCCGCAAGGGCAACCGACGATCCCCCGGGAGCACCACGAGCAATTCCTGACCGGCGATCGGCGCATCCGAACGGATGCGCATCGCGGGCGGTGACAGGCGTGCGCCACGTCGGCGATTCGTCCATCCGCTCGGGAGATCGCATCCGCATCACATGAAACGGAGCACAGCATGATCACCACGAGCAGGAAGCGCCTCAAGGCGATCCTGGCAACGGGCGCGTTCGCCGCGAGCGCCGCCCTGGTCCTCTCCGGCTGCGGCGCTCGCGCCGGCGACACCCCGGCGACCGAGTCGGCCTCCGCCAGCTGCGTCGACACATCGGGCGACACCATCAAGCTCGGCTTCCTCAACTCGCTCACGGGCGGCATGGCGATTTCCGAGACGACGGTCTCGAACGTGCTGCACATGGCGGCCGACGAGATCAACGCCGACGGCGGCATCCTCGGCAAGCAGATCGAGTACATCCAGGAGGACGGTGCCACCGACTGGCCCACCTTCGCGGAGAAGACCGAGAAGCTGCTCACGCAGGATTGCGTCGCGGCGATCTTCGGCGGCTGGACCTCGTCGTCCCGCAAGGCGGTCAAGCCCGTCGTCGAGGAGCACAACGGCCTGTTCTTCTACCCCGTGCAGTACGAGGGCCTCGAGGCGTCGCCGAACATCTACTACACCGGCGCGACGACCAACCAGCAGATCATCCCGGCGATGGACTTCCTCGCCGCGGAGGGCGTCGAGACCCTCTTCCTCGCGGGCTCCGACTACGTCTTCCCGCGCACGGCGAACGCGATCATCAAGCTGTACGCGGCCGAGCTCGGCATCGAGATCGTCGGTGAGGAGTACGTGCCGCTCGACAAGGACGACTGGACCACGCAGGTCGCGAAGATCGTCGAGGCGGAGCCGGACTTCATCTTCAACACGATCAACGGCTCGTCGAACGTCGGCTTCATCAAGGCGTACTACGACTCCGGTCTCTCGCCCGAGACGACCCCGATCATCTCGGTGTCGATCGCCGAGGAGGAGGCCCCGGCGATGGGCCACGAGGTCACTGGCAACTACGCGTCGTGGAACTACTTCCAGTCGCTCGACACCCCCAACAACCCGGCGTTCATCGAAGCGTGGCAGGCCTACCCGGGCTCCAGCGGCGTGACGAGCGACCCGATGGAGGCCGCGTACATCTCGCTGTACCTCTACAAGGAGCTCGTCGAGGCCGCAGGGTCGTTCGACGTCGACGAGGTCAACGCCGCGGCTGCCGCCGGCGGGATCACCGTCGACGCGCCCGAGGGCGTCGTGACGCTCGACGGCGAGAACCACCACATCTCGAAGCCGGGCCACATCGGCCGCATCAACGCCGACAACCAGTTCGACATCGTGTGGGAGTCCGACGGGTTCATCGAGCCCGACCCGTACCTCTACGAGTACGACTGGTTCCCCGAGGACATCCGCGAGTCCCTCGTGGCCGCCGCGGGCTGATCCCCTGCGGGTGCGGGGTCGCGTGCCGGGAACGGCGCGCGGCCCCGCACCCCAAGATCCCCGACAGAAGGGAGTGACCCGCACATGGATGCGCTCATACCGCCCCTGCTCAACGGCACCGCTCTGGGTGCGCTGCTGCTGCTCTCGGCCCTCGGCCTCACGCTGACCTTCGGGCAGATGGGGGTGATCAACATGGCGCACGGCGAGTTCATCATGGCCGGCGCCTTCGTCGCCTACCTGACCCAGCAGGTCATCCCTTCCAGCGACATCTCGATCCCGGTGGCGCTGCCCGTCGCCTTCGTCGTCGCCGGCCTGCTCGGGCTCCTGCTCGAGATCGGCATCATCCAGTGGATGTACCGCAGGCCGCTCGACACGCTGCTCGTCACGGTCGGCGTCGCGCTGATCCTGCAGCAGGCAGCGCTCCAGATCTTCCCCGCCCAGGGCGTCCCGGTCGAGAACCCCGGATGGCTGCAGGGTCAGATCGACGTCTTCGGATACGCGTGGCCCTACCGCCAGGCCTTCACGATCCTGCTCGCGGCCGTGTGCGTCGCCGCTCTCGCCGCGTGGCTGAAGTACACGTCCTTCGGCCGCCGGATCCGCGCGACGGTCCAGAACCGCGACCTCGCCGAGACCGTGGGCGTCCGCACCCGCAGCGTCGACCGCATCACGTTCTTCGTCGGCTCGGGCCTGGCGGGCGTCGCCGGTGTGGCGGCATCCCTCATCGGCGGGACCAACTCCCAGATGGGGACGCAGTACATCATCCCGGCGTTCCTCGTCGTCGTCGCCGGCGGCATCGGCCAGATCAAGGGCACCGTCATCGCGGCGCTCGTGATCGGCGTCGCGATGGCGCTGTTCGCCGACTGGACGACCGGCAGCCTCGCGCAGGTGCTGGCCTTCGTCCTCGTCGTCATCTTCCTGCAGATCCGCCCGCAGGGCCTGTTCACCGTGCGCACAAGGGGGCTGGCATGACCATGCTGACCAAGCTCAAGCCGTGGGCGTCGCTCATCGGCATCGGGGTGTTCGCGATCATCCTGCTCGCCGTCGTCCCGGCGGTGTTCTCGATGCACTGGATCAACAACATCGGCAAGTACAGCGCGTGGGCGATCGTCGCGGTCGGCATCGGGCTCGCCTGGGGCCGGGGCGGAATGCTCGTCATGGGTCAGGGCGTCTTCTTCGGGCTCGGCGCGTACGCCATGGCGATGCACCTCACCCTCGAGACCACGGGACCCGACGCGACCCCCACGTTCATGATCCTGTACGACCCGCTGGCGCCGGTCCCGCTGTTCTGGGAGCCGTTCCGCAGCGCGGGCTTCACGGTGCTGGCGATCGTGCTGCTGCCCGTGATCGTCGCGGGCATCCTCGGCTACGCGCTCTTCAAGAGGCGGGTCAAGGGCGCCTATTTCGCGATCCTGACCCAGGCGCTCGCCGTCGCGATGGCCGTCCTGGTCAGCTCGACGATCCGCGAGACCGGCGGTGACACGGGCCTGAGCGGCTTCCGCTACTTCTTCGGCTATGTCCTGAACGACGATGCGAACAAGCTGATGATCTACATGATCACGGTGGGGCTGCTGATCGTCTGCATGGTCGTCGTGTGGCAGCTGTACCGCAGCCGGTTCGGCGAGCTGCTGCTGGCCACGCGCGACGCCGAGGAGCGCGTGCGGTTCCTCGGCTACGACCCCGCCAACATCAAGCTGACCGCCTTCGTGATCGCGGCTGTGATGGCGAGCATCGGCGGTGCGATGTTCGTGCCGATCGTGGGCATCATCACGCCGGCCGAGATCGGAGCGTCCGCGTCCATCCTCATGATCGCCGGCGTCGCACTGGGCGGCCGCGCGTCGCTGTTCGGCCCCGTGCTGGGGGCGATGGCGATCGGCTGGGGCCAGTCGAGCCTGGCCTCGAGCTGGCCCGAGGGCTGGATCTACATCCTGGGTCTGCTCTTCATCGTGGTGACACTCTTCCTCCCCAACGGCCTTGCCTCGCTGTACGCGAGGGCGAAGACGCTCCTGCAGCGGACCCGAGCCGACAAGCCCGGACCCGACCTGCCCGCGCCGGTCGAGAAGGAGAAGGTGTCCGCATGAGCGGGAATGCCGAGGCGACGTCGGTCGCCGAGACGCTGACGCCCGACGACGCGACGAGCGTGAACGTGTCGAACCTCACGGTGAGCTTCGACGGGTTCAAGGCCGTCGACGACGTCAGCCTGCTGATGCTCAAGGGGCAGGTGCACTTCCTCATCGGCCCGAACGGGGCCGGAAAGACGACGCTCGTCGACGCCCTGACCGGCCTCGTCCCCTCCACCGGCACTGCGACCTACAACGGTATGGATCTGGTGGCCATGAAGGCGAACAAGATCGTCCGGGCGGGGGTGGGACGCACCTTCCAGACCGCGACCGTCTTCGAGGAGCTGTCGGTGCTGCAGAACCTCGACATCGCCGGCGGCATGCACCGCAAGGCGTGGCGACTGCCGTTCACGCGCCGGGGCGTACCGGAGTACGTCGAATCGGCGCTCGAGACGATCGGGCTGAGCGGTCTGCGCGACAAGCCGGCCGGGACCCTGGCACACGGGCAGAAGCAATGGCTCGAGATCGGGATGCTGCTGGTGCAGGACGCGAAGGTGATGTTCCTCGACGAGCCTGTCGCGGGCATGAACGCCGACGAACGCGACGAGACCGGTCAGCTGCTGCGACGCATCGGAGATGAGCGCACGATCATCGTGATCGAGCACGACATGGACTTCGTCCGCAATTACGCGGAGTGGGTCACCGTCATGCACACCGGCAAGCTGCTCACGGCCGGGACCGTGGAGCAGGTCCAGGCCGACAAGCGCGTGCAGGAGGTCTATCTGGGATCCGCGGCGGATGCCGCCGTCGAAGGGGAGGGTGGGCACTGATGCTCGAGATCACGGGAGTGACCGCCGGCTACGGCCGCACCAAGGTGCTGCACGACGTCTCCATCCGGATTCCGTCCGGTCAGGCGGTTTCGGTCATGGGACACAACGGCGCCGGCAAGACGACCCTGCTGCGCGTGGCCACGGGGCTCCTCCCCGTCATGAGCGGTCAGGTGCTCATCGACGGTGAGGATGTCACGAAGATGCCGCCATCGAAGCGCGTCAAGCGGGGTTTGGGCTATGTGCCTCAGGGACAGCAGTCCTTTCCGCAGATGACGACGCTCGAGAACCTCCAGCTGGTGGCCAAGCGTCAGTCCGACATCGACGAGGTGTTCGACCTCTTCCCGGTGCTCAAAGAGCTGCTGGGCCGCCGGGCGGGTCTCCTCTCGGGCGGTCAGCGTCAGCAGCTCGCCATCGCCCGCACCCTGCTGACCAAGCCGAGACTCCTGGTGCTCGACGAGCCGACGGAGGGCATCCAGCCCAACATCGTCGCCGACATCGAGCGGGTCATCATCGACCTCACACGACGCGGAGACCTGTCGGTGCTGCTCGTCGAGCAGCACGTGGGGTTCGCCCTGCGATCCACCAGCACCTACTACGTGCTGCAGTCGGGGCGGATCACGATGACCGGCGACGGCGGGGCCGCGGCCCTCGACTCCGTCCGCGAAGCCATGTCGATCTGAATCAGATCGATTCCTCGCGGCAACGCGGTCGAAACACGCTCTCGGCAGAATCCTGACATCTGGGATGCGCGGGAGGTCGAAGTGGATACGCTGCGCGTGCGCGCCGGGGCCCGCTCCGGTGACGCGCGCGCCGCCGCCGAGGACAGCCTGGAGGACTACGCCTTCCGCTACGTGCCCCGCTCGTTCCGTCGCTGGAGCGCCCTGTCGGTGGGCGGCACGGCCCTCGGGTCGATCGCGTTCCTGGCCGACCTCTCGATCGGTGCCAGCATCGGACTCGAGCACGGCACGTCCAACGCCGTGCTGGGCATCCTGCTCGCGTCGGTCATCATCTTCGTCGTCGGCTTCCCGGTGGCGTACTACGCGGCGCGCTACAACATGGACCTCGACCTCATCGCGCGCGGGTCGGGATTCGGGTACTACGGCTCGATCATCACGACCGTGGTGTTCGCCGGCTTCACGTGCATCTTCTTCGCGCTCGAGGGCGCGATCATGGCCCAGGGCCTCGAGGCCGCTGTGGGGATACCCCTGCCGTTCGGCTACGTCATCTCCACCGTGGTGGTGATCCCGATCGTGATCTACGGGATGCGGGCGCTCGAGCGCCTGCAATTCTGGACGACGCCGCTGTGGCTGGCTCTGGCGCTGCTTCCGCTCATCTGGATCGTGTTCACACAGCCCGACGCGGTGACCAGCTTCATCGGGTTCACCGGCGCATCGGACGGGACCGTGAGCTTCAGCGCCGTCGTCGCGAGCGCAGCCGTGTGCTTCGCGCTGATCCCGCAGCTGGCAGAGCAGATCGACTACATCCGCGTCATGCCGCCACGCACGGCGGCGAACTCCACGTCCTGGTGGACCTCGTTCGTGTTCAGCGGCCCCGGGTGGGTGATCTTCAGCGGAACGAAGCAGGTGATCGGGCTCTTCCTCGCCGTCTACCTGGTGACGAAGGTGGATCCGACGATCGGCGACCGCGCCGTGGAGCCGGTCAAGCAGCTGCTCGGCATGTACCAGTCGCTGCTGCCGGACTGGGTGGCGCTCGTGCTCGCCCTCATCCTCATCGTCATCGCGCAGGTGAAGATCAACGTGACGAACGCCTACTCCGGATCGCTGGCGTGGTCGAACGTCTACACGCGCGTGAAGAAGCGGTACCCGGGCCGCACGGTCTTCGTGCTGTTCAACCTGGTGATCGCGCTCGCGCTCATGCTGCTGGACGTCTTCAGCATCATCTCGTTCGTGCTCAGCCTGTACGCGAACGTCGTCATGGCGTGGCTGGTCACGATTTCGGCCGACATCGTGGTCAACAAGCTCCTGCTGAGGATCTCGCCGCGCTTCCCCGAGTTCCGGCGCGGGATGCTCCACGACTGGAACCCGGTCGGCCTCGTCTCGGTCGGGCTGGCGTCGCTGCTGTCACTGGCCTGCTTCGCCGGGGCGTTCGGTCCCGCGATGCAGCCGTTCTCGGTGCTCGTGGCGATCGGCGTCGCCGCCGTCGTCACCCCGGTGATGGCCGTGGCGACCCGCGGCCGGTACTACCTGCGGCGGGCGACGGACGGGATCCCGACGCCGATCCTCGATCGTGACGGCAACCCGTCCGGCGAACGGCTGCGCTGCCACGTCACCGGGTACACTTTCGAACGACCGGATATGCTCGCGTCGGCCGAACCAGGTCCGAACGGCGAGATGCAGTACGTCTCATCCCTGGCTCTGGCGCTCGATGACTCGGACCAATACGTCCTTCCTCCCGAGCCGGCGTCACGCGATCGAGACGGGAGGGGAGGGAAGCGGTGACCGACGAGCCCGTCGTCGACACGAACTCCGCGATCCTCGCCAGCGCCGCTCGGCTGCTGCGTCAGCGCACCTTCGAGGATGTCTCCTACCTCGATGTCGCGGAGGTCGCCCAGGTGTCCGAGCGCACCATCTATCGCCGGTTCCCGACGCGCTCGCACCTGCTCGAGGCCCTGGCGCGCTGGATCGATGCCGAGCACTTCGCGATCTCCGACTTCCGCACTCCGGCCGAGTTCCGCGACGCGGTCCTGCTGCGGTTCCGTGCGTTCGACGCCGAGCCGGCGTTCGCGTTCGTCGCCGCACGCGGAGCCGCGCTGTCGCCGACAGGCGACGACGTCCCGTCCCCGATCACCACGGCTATCGTCGGAATGCTCGAGGCTGCGGCGCCCAACCTCAACCGACGCGACGCGATGCGCGCCGCGGCGACGGCTCGGTACTTCGCCTCGCCCATGTTCTGGGCTCGCATGCGGACCGGGTTCGACATGAGCGCCGACGAGATCTTCGGCGTGTTCGACCGCTCGATGCAGCGCGTCCTTCCCGCAGCGACGCCGACGGCGACCTGGGCGGCATGACGGTGGCCGCCGCGTCGGCCCCGGAGCTCTCGGGCACCCAGGCGGCGATCCTCGCCGCATACGCCGAGCTCATCGAAGAGGTGGGCACCGACGACGTGTCGTTCCGGCTCATCGCCCTGCGCGCGGGAGTGGGGGAGCGCACGGTCTTCCGTCACTATCCGACGCGCGTCGACCTGCTGCTCGCGACATCGAGCTGGATCGAGCGCACCATCTTCACCCGCCAGGAATCCGAGTCGATCTTCGACGTGCCGATCGCGATCCGCGAGGCGATCGAGGCGTATGACCGTCGACCCGAACTGGCCCACGTCGTCGCCGAGACGGCGATGCGCGGGGTGAACGGCTCGGAGCCCGCGCCGCAGCGCGCGCACTTCGAAGAGATGCTGAAGCGGGAGGCCCCCTCGCTCGACGAGCAGCAGCAGCGCGAGATCGTCGCGGCGCTGTCGCACCTGGACTCTTCGGCGACATGGGTGACGATGCGGCGCGAGTTCGGCATGAGCGGCCGTGACATCGCCGACGCCGCGACCTGGGCCGCCGAGGCCATCCTGGATCCGATCCGGGATCTCGGCGACCGGGGCGCGTAGGTCACGCGGGCGCACCGCGCGGGTTGCGGCCGAAGGCCCAGCCGGCGACTCCCGCGAGCAGGAGCACGCCGACGATGATGAGTCCGAACGCGTCGAGGTCGGTCGCCGCCACCGCGCTGACCGGTTCCCATCGCACGCCGATCGAGTCGACCAGCACACCGCACAGGCCGACCGTGCCGACGATGAAGGCCACCGCCACGGACAGGGAGATGAGTGTGGCGTTGTAGTGGCGTCGCCGTTCGGGGCGGTCCGCCGACCAGCGATAGATCCTCGCGGTGACGATGCTGTTGAGCCCGTCGCACGCCACCATTCCGGCGGTGAAGAGCAGCGGCAGCACCATCGCGGCGTACCAGGGCATGACGATCCCCGCGCCGCCGGCGATCAGAAGCAGGGTGATCGTCGATGCCGTGTCGAACCCGAGACCGAACAGCAGGCCGACCACGAACATCTTCCACGGCCGGTCCAGCCGCGCCGAGGTCCGCGCGATGGCGAGCGAGATCACGCCTCCGGCCGGGGCAGGCTCGTGGTCGGTGCCCGGCGCCATGCGTCGGCCGCGGAAGAGCCGGACGAGGATCGCGAGGTTGACCGCCGCCATGGTGAGCAGGAACAGACTCGACACAGCAGGTCCCCACACGCCCGTGAAGGCGGCGAGCGGAGAGTCGTCCACGCCGAGCTGGGAGGTGAGAGCGCCGACCCCGGCCGTCGCGAGACCGACGGCCGCGACGACCACCGTGGAGTGGCCCAGCGCGAACCACAGGCCGACGCCCGACGGGTCTCGATCGTCGCCGATGAGCTTTCGGCTGGTGTTGTCGATGGCCGCGATGTGGTCTGCGTCGAACGCGTGGCGCATGCCCAGGACGAAGGCGGTCGCGGCCAGCCCGATGCCGAACGTGGTCGTGCCCGCCTGGTAGTCGCCGGGGAGGACCACCGCGGCGAACAGGGTCCAGCTGACCACGAGGAGAGACGCGGCGGTGATCAGGACGCCGCGCGCGGCCGGGGTCAGCACCAGCACCCGGCGCTCCACTCAGACGACATGCGGGGCCCCCGTCTCGTGCTCGATCGCCGCCTCGGCGAAGACGCCTCCCAGCGGGCTGCTGTGCGCGTCGGCGCCCAGATAGCGGAGCACCGTTCCCCCGCGTTCGAGATCGAGGCGCGCCGCCCCGGGTGCATCGCCGATGGCCGCGTGGTCTCCGATGGAGATGATGCCGTCCATGACGCGTGCGGCGCCGAGGACGCCGGGGACATGGTCGCGGCCCCCGACCTCGAGGGTCTCGCGCAGCAGGGGCCCGTCCGCATCGGCGACGTCGGTGTCGGCCCGCAGTCGTCCACCGCGTTCATCCGTCCGCCCGAGGACGAGGGTCTCGCGGACGCGCGCCGATGCGCCGGCCGCGAGGCGGACGGTGAGCGATCGGGTCAGGACGCCGGCGTCGGTGATGACCGTCGGCAGGCTGTCCCACACGAGATGGGCGTCGGTGCCGAGGTCGACTCCGGCGTGCCATTGCGATGCGTCGCCCGGCTCGCCGTCCCGCCCGTACACGACCAGCCCGCCGATGTCGACCAACCCGAGGGTGCAGCCCTCGCCGACGCTGATCCGCATCCGCACATCGTCGCCGGGCAGCAGCATCGCGCGGCCGGCCACGAGGGCGACGTCGACGCTCCGCCCGCGGCGACGGATCAGGCGCGGGATGACGAGGTCGCCCTCGAGGGAGCACGTCACGCCGTCACCGCGCGGCGCGACCTCGACGACCGTCGGCCTCACGGGTGGACGTGGTCCGCGTGCTCGTGGGCATCCGCGGCGTGGGCGTGCGCATCCTCGCTGCCCTCATGCGTGTGGAGGTACCCGGTGCCGTCCTCGTCGGCGTGGAAGTGCGGTGCCATCGGGCCCGGGTCCTGCGGCACGTGGGATCCCGCGCGGTGGGCGGCCAGCACCGTCAGGACCCATTCGCGCAGCGAGGCCACGGATGCCGCATCGGTGCGCGAGAGCGCCAGCACCGGGCGTCCGTCGCGTGCCGCCGTCGCGTCGGCGACCATCTGCGGGACGTCGACGCCGACGTAGGGGGCGAGGTCGGTCTTGTTGACCACCAGCAGATCGGCGCGACCGATCCCCGGCCCTCCCTTGCGGGCGACGTCGCCGCCGCCGGCGACATCGAGCACGAAGATCTGCGCGTCGACGAGCGCGGGGGAGAAGGTCGCCGTCAGGTTGTCGCCGCCCGACTCGATCACGACCATGTCGAGGGGCGCGTGGGCGCGCTCGAGGTCTTCCGCGGCCAGCAGGTTGGCGGTGACGTCGTCGCGGATCGCGGTGTGCGGGCACGCACCCGTCTCGACCGCCACGATGCGCTCGGGCTCGAGCACGCCCGCGGACCGCAGGAAGCGCGCGTCCTCGTCGGTGTAGATGTCGTTCGTGATCACCCCGATGCGGATCTCGGCGGCGAGGGCGCGGCAGATCGTCGCGATGAGTGAGGACTTGCCGGTGCCCACGGGGCCGGCGACGCCGAGACGCAGGGCGCGGGATGGTGTGATGTCAGGCACGGAAGAGCCTCCTGGAGGATCGGGCGTGGGCTTCTGCCCACATTTCGGACTGCGGCGCGGTGAACGAGGGGATGTCGGCGGGGTCGGTGATCGCCGAGATCGCGATCAGATCGTCCTCGACCTCGGCGCACAGGGTGACGACGAGACCGACGAGATCGAGCGGATCGCGGGGCTCGAGCTTGAGGACCGCCGCCGCCGCGGCCTGCATGTCCTCGTAGACGACGAGGCGCGCGAGCTCCAGCGGCGGCATCGCCAGGCCGGCGGCGAGGACGCCCAGCACGCACGGCCGAGGCGGCGGGGTCGGGCGCTCGCGCCACTGCGCGATGACCGCATCCCCCGGGAGCAGTTCGGTGCCGACGCGCAGGTAGCCGCGCGCCAGGAGCCGGGCGGCATCGCGCTGCGCGCGGCTCGGCGTGCGCGCCGCCCACGCCGCCTCGACCGCGTCGAGGTCCCCGCCGACGGTGTGCGCGTGCCGCGCCGCAACCGCGGTCCCCGCTTCGACGAGCGTCGTCGTCGACGCTCTGCCTCTCAGGAACGCAGGCAGCTCGTGGGCCGCGACGCCCGCCATCAGCGCAGGCTCGACGCCGGCCGAGTGCGCGTGACCGCCCGACGGCAGTCGAGCATCGGCGAGCAGCAGGGCGGCCGTCGAGGGGGCGAGCGGGGGCATCAGAAGAGCTGATAGAGCTGGGCCAGCGGGAGCGTCGCGGCGGGCGCCGGCTCCACCTGCTCGCCGTCGATCGAGATGTCGAAGGTGTCGGGACGGATGTCGATGTCGGGCAGGGCGTCGTTGTTGCGCATGTCGGCTTTGCCGATGTGCCGCGTGGGCTGGACCGGGAGCAGGCGTCGCGTGAGGCCGAGGCGCTCCTCGATGCCGGCGTCCAGTGCCGCCGGCGCCACGAACGAAACCGACAGCTGCCCGCCGATCGCGTCGGCGAACGCGGGGCGCATGAGCACCGGCTGGGGCGTCGGGATCGAGGCGTTGGGGTCCCCGAGCGCACCCCACACCAGTCCGCCGCCCTTGACGACCACGCTCGGACGGAATCCGAAGAAGCGCGGGTCCCACAGCACGAGGTCCGCGAGCTTGCCGGCCTCGACCGATCCCACCTCGCCGTCGATGCCGTGCGCCACGGCCGGATTGACCGTGTACTTCGCCACGTACCGGCGGGCGCGCTCGTTGTCGGCGGGAAGCCCGCCGCCGAGCGGTCCGCGCCGGTGCTTCATGACGTGGGCGACCTGCCACGTGCGTGTGACCACCTCGCCGATCCGACCCATCGCCTGGGCGTCGGACGACGTGATCGAGATCGCGCCCATGTCGTGGAGGATGTCCTCGGCGGCGATCGTGGTGGCGCGGATGCGGGATTCGGCGAAGGCGAGGTCCTCGGGGACGCCCGGATTGAGGTGGTGACACACCATGAGCATGTCGAGGTGCTCGGCGACGGTGTTGACGGTGTGGGGCAGTGTCGGGTTGGTCGAGCCGGGGATGACGTAGGGCAGGCCCGCGATCGACAGGATGTCGGGTGCGTGGCCGCCGCCGGCGCCCTCGACGTGGAAGGCGTGGATGCTGCGTCCGGCCATCGCGGCGATGCTGGATTCGACGAATCCCGCCTCGTTGAGCGAGTCGCTGTGCAGCGCGACCTGCAGCCCCCACTCCTCGGCGGCGCTCAGGCTGGCGTCGATCGCCGCGGGCGTCGACCCCCAGTCCTCGTGCACCTTGTAGCCCGCGGCGCCGGCGAGCGCCTGCTCCGCGAACGCGGCCGCCGACACGGTGTTCCCCTTGCCGAGCAGCAGGACGTTGACCGGGAGCGGGTCGAGCGACCGATGCATCTGCTCGAGGTGCCA
The DNA here is from genome assembly GCA_029319145.1 of Microbacter sp. GSS18. Lineage (NCBI taxonomy): Bacteria > Pseudomonadati > Bacteroidota > Bacteroidia > Bacteroidales > Porphyromonadaceae > Microbacter > Microbacter sp. GSS18. The sequence goes on from CP119753.1 coordinate 3,501,629, forward strand.
TGCGCCGGGGGTCACCGTCGTCGCCTTGGAGCCCTCGGACGGTCCCGTCCCGCCGCCGGCGATCGTGGTGATGCCGGTGGCGAGCGCTTCGTGGATCTGCGAGGGCGAGAGGAGGTGGACGTGGGAGTCGATGGCTCCCGCCGTCAGGATCTTGCCCTCGCCCGAGATCACGTCGGTGGACGGTCCGATCACGAGCCGCGGGTCGACCCCGTCGGCGATGTCCGGGTTGCCGGCGCGCCCGATGCCGGCGATGCGGCCGTCGCGGATGCCGACGTCGGCGCGTACGATCCCCCACCAGTCGAGGATCACGGCGTTCGTGATGACGGTGTCGAGCGCCCCGTCGGCGCGGGAGGCGGTGCTCTGGGCCATCGATTCGCGGATGGACTTGCCGCCGCCGAACACGGCCTCCTCTCCGCCGACGGTCAGGTCGTCCTCGACCTCGATCCAGAGATCGGTGTCGCCGAGGCGGATCTGATCACCGGTGGTCGGGCCGTAGATCGCGGCGTAGCGCTCGCGGTCGATGCGCACCATCAGCTGCCCTCCCCCGTCGTGCGGACCTGGATGCCCGGGACGCGGCGGCGACCGCGCAGCGACACCGCGGCGACGCGCTTGGAGACACCGGGCTCGAAGCGCTCCGACGTGCCCGAGGGGATGTCGAGCCGGGCGCCGATGGCCGCCTCGCGATCGAACTGCAGCGCCGCGTTCACGTCGGGCAGATGGATGTGCGAGCCGATCTGCACCGGCCGGTCACCCGTGTTGAGGATCACCAGCTCCACGCGTTCGTCGTCGGTGCGGTCGGCGTTCAGCTCGATCCATCCGGGTCTGACCCGGATGGCACCGGGTCCTGACGATGATCCAGATGCCATGGCGACTCCTCAGTCGATCGGGTGGTGGAGGGTGACCAGCTTGCGTCCGTCCGGGAACGTCGCCTCGACCTGGACGTCGGCGAGCATGTCGGCGACGCCGTCCATCACGTCGTCGCGCCCCAGGACGGTGCGGCCCTCGGTCATCAGGTGGGCGACATCGGCGCCGTCGCGCGCGCGCTCGATGACCCACGTGGACAGCAGGGCGACCGCCTCGGGGTGGTTGAGCTTGACGCCGCGGTCCCGCCGGTCGCGCGCGACCATGCCTGCGACCGCCAGCAGCAGCTTCTCGGTGTCGGCGGGTGACAGGTGCATCCGCGTTCCTCCCCTCGTCGGTGGCCGCCCCCGGGCGAAGACGCGTAGGTCGTCGCTGCGCTCGGGTGTCAGGATTCTGTCATCAACCCGGCGGTGAACGCACGTCGTCTCGGCGCACAGTTCTCCCTGAGATTCGCGTCTTTCTGCGGAAGAGGGCCGCGAGTCGCGCGCACTTTTTACACACCCGATACGTTCGAGCAATGGCAATGTAATGCCTTCGACCGCGCCGGTCCGGCACGCCGCGGATCCGTGGGCGGCCGTCGCTTCAGTCGGCGACGTCGACGACGCGCTCGCCGCCCACGACGATGCCGACGGCTCCGCCCGATGCGGCCGCGACCTCGCCGCGCAGCGCAGGGACCGCCTCGGCCGGGGCCCAGACCTCGAGGGTCGCCGATGCGCCGTACGCGGGCTCGCCCATCGTCGCGCCGGAGCGGTGCGCCCAGTCGCGCAGGAGGTTGTCGAATCGGCCGGCGTCGGCGTGCGGGACGTCCACCCGCACCTGCGTCAAGGCGAGACGGTGCACGAGCCGCGCTTCGTCGAGCGCATCCGACACGGCCGTCGAATAGGCCCGGACGAGTCCCCCGGCGCCGAGCTTGACGCCCCCGAAGTAGCGCGTCACGACGGCGACGACATCCGTCACCTCGCGCCGCCGCAGCACTTCGAGCATGGGGATGCCGGCGGTGCCCGACGGTTCGCCGTCGTCGGATGAGCGGGCCTGGTCGGCCTGCAGACCGGTGACCATCGCGGTGCAGTTGTGGTTGGCGTCCCAGTGCTGCTTGCGCACGGCGGTGATGACGGCATCCGCCTCCTCCACCGAGCCGACATGCTCGATCCGGGCGATGAACCGCGACTTGCGCACGATGAGTTCGCGTTCCACGCCGCCGGCGATGGTGGCGGGGTACGAGCGGCTCACCTCTCGACGATAGCCTCCTCATCCTGACGCCCGCTCGTCGCGGCGGGCGCGCTAATCGAAGTCGGCGACGACGACGTTGTGGTGGTATTCGAAGATGAGGCTCGTGCGGGTCGAGGCGACGCTCGTGCGCGCGGAGAGGTGGTCGACGACGAACTTGCGCACGCCGGTGGAGTCCTCGACGGCGATGTGCACGAGGAAGTCGTCCGCACCGCCGAGGAAGAACACCTGGATCACCTCGGGGACGCTCCGCATGTCGTGGGTGAACGAGCGGATGCTCTCCTGCCGGGCTCCGGGGCGGAGCGTCACGCCGATCACCGCCTGAAGCCCACGGCCGAGCGCGCGCTGATCGAGCGCGGCGTGGAAGCCGGTGATGACGCCGCGGTCGACCAGCGAGCGGACGCGCGCATGCGCCGTGGACGGGGCAACCCCGAGGGTGTCGGCCAGCGCGGCGTTGGTCATCCGCCCGTCGCGCGAGAGCAGGTCGACGATGCGTTCGTCCACAGGGTCCAGGCTGTCTTCCATCGGCTGAAGATCCTTCTGCGCTCGGCACCGGAATTCGCTCTCCTGCAGACATTGTTCATCACGAAGGCGTGAGCTGTCGATGATCATTCGGCGTGAAACAGAATCCGATGCATGATCTGCGAATCTCTCTGTCGTGCTGGCGTGCCGCCAGGTGACCGAAGCGAAGGAAGAGCCATGCGGATCGGCATCCCCACCGAGATCAAGAACAACGAGAACCGGGTCTCGATGACCCCGGCCGCCGTCGACGCGCTGGTGCGTCGCGGGCACGTGGTGACGGTGCAGACAGGCGCCGGCACCGGGAGCGCGTTCTCCGATGACGCCTACGTGCTCGCCGGCGCGCGCCTGGCGGATTCCGCCGAGGAGACCTGGGCGGAATCCGAGATGGTCGTGAAGGTGAAGGAGCCGATCGCCGCCGAGTACGGCTTCCTGCGTGATGACCTCACGCTGTTCACGTATCTCCACCTCGCCGCCGACCGGCCCCTGACGGATGCGCTCATCGCGGGCGGCACGACGGCGATCGCCTACGAGACGGTCCAGACACCGGATCGGGCGCTGCCCCTGCTGGCGCCGATGAGCGAGGTCGCTGGGCGCCTGTCGATCGCGGTCGGCGCGAACGCCCTGCTGAGTCCTGCCGGCGGTCGCGGGATGCTGCTGGGCGGGGTTCCCGGGACGCCGAAGGCCAAGGTCGTGGTGATCGGCGGGGGCGTCGCCGGCGAGCACGCCGCGGCGAACGCGCTCGGGCTCGGCGCGAACGTGACGATCATCGACATCTCGGTGCCGAAGCTCCGCGCGCTCGAGGCGCGCTTCGGCGGCGCCATCCAGACGCGCTACTCGACCCCGTACGAGATCGCGGACCAGCTCGCCGACGCCGATCTCGTCGTCGGGTCGGTGCTGATCCCGGGGGCCGCGGCGCCCAAGCTCGTGACCGACGACATGGTCGCCGCGATGAAGCCGGGATCCGTGCTCGTGGACATCGCGATCGACCAGGGCGGATGCTTCGAGGGCTCGCGCCCGACGACGCACGACGACCCGACGTTCGCGGTGCACCAGTCGCTCTATTACTGCGTGGCCAACATGCCCGGTGCCGCACCGCACACCTCCACGCGAGCGCTCGGCAACGCCACGCTGCCCTACGTCACGGCGATCGCCGACAAGGGCTGGGACGCCGCGGCCGCCGCCGACGAGGCACTCGCCCGTGGGCTGAACGTCCGCGCGGGTCGCGTCGTGAACGACGGGGTGCGCGCGGCCTTCGGGTTCTGAGGCCTCCTCTCCGGAATGCCCACCCCCGTCCCCTGCGGTGTTGGCAGGACGACCGCCGTCGCGGAGGATGAACTGTCGAGGCTCGTCGCTCGCGAGCTGCGGGGTCGAGGGCGGATCGGTCTCGACGGGGACGTGACGCCACGGAGAGGAGGGCGAGATGGCCCATCACGACACGCTTCCGCGAGTGCGGGTGTCGGGCGGACCGGCCGAGCGCGGACGCGCGTACGGCGAGGCGGCGCGGCGCCAGGTGAACGCGAGCCGGGAGGGGTATGAACGGGCCTTCGCGCGCTCGGGAATGCCCTGGCGCGAAGCCGTCGAGTACGCCCGCCGGTATGGCGACGCGATCGCCTCCGCGTTCCCCGAGGCGATCTCCGAGATGGAGGGGATCGCCGCCGGAGCCGGGCTGCCGTTCGACGACGTCCTCGCGATGAACTGCCGCACCGAGATCATGTGGGATCTCGCGCAGCGCCGCTCGTTGAGCCTGCGTGGCGAATGCACGTCGTTCGGTCTGGCTCCCGAGGCGACCGAGAACGGCCACACCTGGGTCGGGCAGAACTGGGACTGGCTCGTCCACGCCACAGACAGCATCGTCGTCCTCGAGGTCGAGCGGGACAACGCCCCGAACTACCTCACGCTGGTGGAGGCAGGCCTTCTCGGCAAGGCCACGCTGAACGCCGCGGGGATCGGGATCGCCGTCAACACGCTCATCACCGACCGCGACCGTGACACCCGCGGGGTGCCATTCCACGTCGTGCTGCGGATGCTCGCCGACATCGAGCATGTCTCCGACGCCGTGGAGCTGCTGGCGGGAGTCCGTCGGGCCTCCTCCGGCAACTACCTCGTGGGCGCGGCGGGCGGAGCCGTGCTCGACATCGAATGCGAGCCGGGTGGTGTCGCCGGCGTCCATCCGATCGCGCCGGTGCGCGGTCGCATCGCCCACACCAACCACTTCGTCGCGGCCACGCGCGGCGTGGACCTCGCCCCCCCTGGAGCTCGGGGACACCTATGTGCGCCTCCAGCGGATGCGCGATCACCTCGACGCTCACCCGGTGCTCTCGATCGGCGACGTCCATCAGGCCCTTTCGGACCACACCGACGGGCCCAGCGCGATCTGCTGTCACCCGGACCCCCGTTCGGATCCCGCGTCGCAGTGGACCACGGTGGTGGGGCTCGTGATGGACCTCGAGGACCGCGCCCTCCACCTCTCTCACGGGTCGCCGTGCCGGGGGCGACTGGCCCCGTACGAGCTGGACGGTCTTCTCGCCGGCGCGGTGTGACCGGCGCGCAGGGAGCGGCGCACACGCGGGCGCTCGGCGGCATCCACCGCGGAACAGAACTCGCGTCCGCGTGCGTTTCCGAGAGCTCCGGCCACGCGCGCACCCCCTTGTTGACATGTCCCGGCGCCGATAAGGTCTCGCGCAACGGCCGCCCGCCTGCGTTGCGCGTGAGCGGTCGTCGATCCGGAGCACCATGAGTTCGAGGGGGAAGCGCCATGTCCACACCCGAGCAGCCCACGCCGCCCGCCGACGATTCGGGCGCTGCGCCCGACGCGACCTCCCCCGCGACCGCGTCACCCGCGGGTGCTGCGCCCGCGGCCGCGCCCTCCGGGGGCGCGGCGCCGAGCCCGCCCACTCCTCCTGAGCAGGCTCCGGCGGGCACCGCCCCGGCGCCGCCCGCCGGGGAGCCGGTCTTCGTGCCCGCGTCGAACCGCGACCCGTCGACGGTGTGGAAGGTGCTCACGGCCGTCTTCGCGGTCACCACGCTCGGATTCGCCATCTGGGCCGTCGTTCTGCTGCAGGGATCGCAGCAGGACAGTGATTCGGCAGCGGCCGCGCTCGCCGCGGTCGAGCAGGAGCGCGACGACCTCACCGCACAGGTCGCCGAACTCGAAGACCAGAACGCGCAGCTCCAGGAGCAGGTCGGGCAGCTGAGCGAGGAGGCCTCGACCGCCCTCACGCAGGCCGTCGAAGCCCTCGGTGTCGCGGCGGACCGGCTGAACGTATCGGACCAGCAGGTCACCGACGCCGCAGCGGCGCTCGAGGCGGCGAACACCGCGCTCGAGCAGGCACAGGGCGATCTGGCCGTCGCTCAGGCCGAGCGCGACCAGGCCCTCGCGCTCGCCGAGCAGGCGCGGCTGTGCGCCGGCGGCTCGATCGGGGCGCTCTCCCTCGTCGCAGACGGAGACGTCGACGGTGCGAACGCGCTTCTGACCACCGTCGCACCCGCCTGCGAGTCGGCGTTCAGCGAGGAGTGAGGGCGCGGCCCGGTCACGCGGGCCGCGTCAGTCCTCGTCCGGCTCGGTCCGTCGGTCCTGGGCCGGGACCACCACGCGCCGGATGATGATCAGGATCGAGGCCGTGACGGGGATGGCCACGAGCGCGCCGAGGAGCCCGAAGAGGGTGGCGCCGACCATCGCGCCGATGATCACGAGCACGCCGGGGACGGCCACCGCGCGACCCATGATGCGCGGCGTGATCCAGTACGCCTCGAACTGCATGTAGATGAGATACCCGATGCCGAACACGAGAGCGGCTGTCGGACCCAGGAACAGCGACGCGATCGTTCCGACGATGAGGAACAGCACCGACCCGATGAGCGGGACCAGCGTGATGAAGAACGCTCCGATCGCCAGGAGCGCGGCGACGGGCGACCCCACCAGGAGCTGCAGGATCAGCACGACGATCGCGTTGAGCGTCGCCAGCGTGATGCCACCCGCGACGACACCGCCCACCGACGCCGTGATCTCCTCGGTGAGCGTCAGGAATCCTGGGCGGCGATACGAAGGCAGGAGCGAGGCTGCAGCCGTCTTCATCGCGGGCAGCGAGGCCACGAAGTACAGCGTCAGCACGACGACGATCATGCTGCTCGAGATGACGCCGACGATGCCGACTCCGGCCTCGGCCACGCCCCCGGCGATGGCCAGGAAGGCCGAGAGGCTCGTCAGCGAGTTCCAGGCGCTGTCGAGCGTGCGACCCAGATCGATGAGCGTGCGATCGTCGAGAGAGCGGAACCACTCGGTGCGCTCGATCGCGGCGAGGGCGGCGGGCGCCGACTCGATCAGCTCGACGATCTGGTCGATCAGCGCGGGCACCACCGTCAGCACGATCGCTGCGACCAGGACGAGGAACGCCAGCGTGACGATCGTGATCCCCCACGGGCGCGGCACGCCCCGCCGGCCGAGTACCTGCACCGCCGGCTCCATCCCGAGCGCGAGGAACATCGCCAGCGTCACCGACATGACGACTGTCGACATCGACGCGAAGGCGATCGCCAGCGCGATCGCCAGGACGACTCCGATGGTCACGGCGAACCCGGTCCGGAGGGGATGGCTCGGCAGCGTCCGCAGAAGGGCGGAGCGCCGGCGCCCGCGCATCGCGTCGGCATCGGCGCGCGACCGCGAGGCGTCTGCTCCGCCCGGCGTCTGCGACGAGCCTGCCACGGGCGATGCGGTCATGACGCCACCAGATCGATGATCGCGTCGATGAGGTCCAGGTTGACCTGGTCCATGGCGAGGTCGAGGGACACCGGCTGCGAGGACTGCTTGACGACCGCGACACCCCGGGTGATGTCGATGTAGATCCACTGCCCGTGGATGCCCATCGCGGTGAACGCCTCGCGTCCGGGTGTGTGGCGCACCCACCACTGGGCGCGGTAGCTCCAGTCGCCCCCCGAGAGCGGTCCCGTCGCATCGGGGCCGGCCGCGAACGCCTCCCGGCTGGCGCCGGCGGCGATCGTGTCGATCACACGGCGCGGGACGATCTGGTCCCCGTCGACCGCGCCGCCGTTGAGCATCATCATCGCGAAGCGCGCGAGGTTCCGCGGGCCGGCGTTGAGACCGCCGCCGGCCACGAGCGTGCCGTTGCGGTCCAGCAGCACGTACGTGTCGCCGTCGGTTCCGAGCCGCGACCACAGGGCATCCGAGAGGTGATCCTGGAACGAGGTTCCGGTCGCCCGGTTGGTCGCCCAGTTCAGGGCATCCGTCTTCGGCGTCTGGTAGTGGAAGACGTCGCCGTGCGCGTGCGCCGGATCGTGCTCCAGTGAGACGAGGAAGTCGTAGACGCTGTCGGCGGGGTACGCGTCGGCGGGGGCCTGGAGCCATCCGAGGGTCTGCCCGTATCGGATGATCGCCGAATGCGGATCGGCGTAGTCCTCATCGAAGTCCATGGAGTTGACCATGTCGAGCACATGCCCGAACGTCGCGTCGGCGAACGCCGATGCAGACGCCAGTTCGGGCACGACCGCGGTCATCGCCTCGTCCTCGCGCAGGGCGCCGTCGTCGACGGCCATCAGGCCGAGGAGCCCCGCGAACGACTTCGTCACCGACATCATCTGGTGGGGCTGGTCGGCGGTCATCCCGTTCATATAGCTCTCGTGCACGATGTGATCGCGCGTGACGACCACCAGGGCATCCGTGTACGTCGTCCGCAGCACCTCGACGAGATCGGCCGCCTCGCCGTCCACCCCGCGGACCGCCAGGTCGCCGATGCGATCGTCGATCGACACGGCGAGCGGGATCGGCACGTCGCCGCGGCGGATCGGGGCGGACGGGTAGATCGTGCGCATGTGCTGGTACGACCACCGGTTGAACGGCGGGGTCATGAGCGCGTTGGTCCTCGTGACGCGCCTCTCGGGCGCGGGCGGGAAGCCCTGCATCAGCCCGAGGTCGGCGGCGGTGGCGTACGGGTCCGTGGGCATCCTCGACTCCTCCTGCGTGCGTCCGGACGCGTGCCGATGCTCCGCGCCCTGTCGGTCGAGGCCGTGGACGAAACCTCCACTGACGACAGTCACGCTAGCGCAGCGGGCTGGTCCGCCGGTGGCGATCGGCTCCCGTTTCGCCGGTCCAGCGTGCCCGCGGGGCGGGGGCGGCGGACCGTCAGCGGGCGACGAGCCCCGCCGACGCCAGGACGCGTCCGGGCGTCAGCCGGATGACCACGCGCCGGGGGTTCACACGCGGCGGGCGGTAGCGGGCGGTGTACAGCGCCTCCGCGAGGGCGACGGCATCCGCGCCCCGCTCGATCACCGCGTGTCCCGCGATGCTCAGCCATGCCGGCCCCGACACCTGGGCGACGGTCGCCCGACCGTCGCGCTCGACATTGCGCACCTTCTGCGAGCCGTCGCTCGTGATGATCCGCACGATGCCGTCGTCGATGGTGAACCCCACGGCGACGGCGTGGATGAGGCCCGACGGCGCGATCGTGGAGAGGGTCGCGAGGTGTCGGTCGGTCACGAAGGCGGTGCCCGCCTCGGTCAGCTGCATGACCTCATCCTGCATGATGCGAGACGGCCCGGGGCCCGATCCTCATGCGTCGCCGCCGAGCGCCTGGATGTGCTCGGGCAGGCGCTCGTTCGAGCCGTACATGAAGTGGTTCTCCATGCGCTCGTGGAAGCGGCTCGCCGGCGGGGTGCGCCCGGCCGCCTCCGCCACTTCGCGGATGTGGATCGGCGCGGCCCCGCAGCACACGCCGAGGTAGCGGATGTCGAGCGCGAGGGCCTCCTCGGCGAACGAGCGCACCTCGTACCGATTGGCGAACAGCGGGTCGAGCGCGGTGGGGAAGGTCCGGCCGTGCGGGGACGGGACGTGTGCATGCGGGTCCGACAGGTTGAAGAAGGTCGGCTCCTCGGACGTCGTGCGGTACGGCACGGGAAGGGCTCCGACGTGCGTCGAGACGGCCGCGCGGATCTTCTTCAGCCACGGCATCATCGTCTCGGGCCCGCGGAAGCAGTTGAGCCCGACGACGTCGGCGCCCCCCTGCTCGAGCCGGACCGCGGTCTCGACGATGTCGACGTCGTCAGCCATGCGGTCGATGGCCATCGGCGCGAGCGTGGTCACCACCGGCAGCCCGCTCGCCTTCGCGACCTCGAGCGCCGCGAGCGCCTCGCCGGCGTAGTAGAACGTCTCGGCGATGATGATGTCGGCGCCCTCCTCGACGGCCCAGCCGACCATCTCCTCGAACATGCGCCGCACCTCGGCCTGAGCCGACGCATCCGACGGGTCCCAGATGTTCGAGTTCGAGATGTTCCCGGCGACCAGGTTGCCGGGAACGCGGTCGGCGACCTGCCGGGCGATCTGCAGCGCCGAGCGGTTCAGCGGCTCGAGCAGCTCCTCCTTGCCGATCACGCGCATCTTCTCGCGATGGCCGTTGTAGGTGAAGGCCTCGACGACGTCGGACCCGGCACGCTGGAAGTCGGTGTGCAGCGCTTCGAGCGCCTCGGGGTTCTCGAGCGCGACCTCGGGCACGAACTCGCCCGCGGTCAGGTAGCCGCGGCGCTCGAGTTCGAACAGGAAGCCCTCCGCACAGATGACGGGGCCGGCGTCAAGGCGCTCGGTGAATGACTTCGATGACGACATGTCCGGACCTCCTGCGTTGCTTCGGGCGTCCGGGGACGGCGGACGTCGAGCGGACACTGCGAGAGTAGGCCTCCGCGACGCGCTTGTCGCGATCTTTTCCTCCGGTGACATCGCGCGCCACACGTGACGCGGCGGGGAGCGACGGATCCTGGGGCGTCGTCAGCCCTCAGCGCTCGATGCCGACGGCGGCGTCGCAGCGGGCGAGGTCGTCCTCGCTCAGGCTCAGATCGGCGGCGCGCGCCGAATCGGCGATCGATGCCGCCCGCCGGGCGCCCGGGATCGGGACGATCACCGGGCTGAGCGAGAGCTCCCACGCGAGGACGACCTGCTGCGGGCTGACGCCGTGGTCCTCGCCGATCTCGCGGAAAACGCCGAACCGGTCGCCGATGCTGCGCCCGCGCCCGCCGGTGCCGCCCAGTGGGCTCCACGGCAGGAAGGCGATGCCGTGCTCTTCGCAGTAGCGCAGCTCGTCGTAGCTGCCGGGGTGGCGCGGTGAGAACTCGTTCTGCACGCTGGTGAGGTTGCCCTCGCCGAGCACCTGGCGTGCGATCTCGATCTCCTCGACGCTCGCGTTCGAGATGCCGATCGTGCGGATGAGCCCCTCGGCCTGAAGCGTCCTGAGGTTCTCCATGATCTCGCCGTAGACCATCCAGCGGTCCGGCCGGTGGTACTGGTACAGGTCGATGACCTCGACGTCGAGGTTGCGCAACGACGCCTGCACGGCGCTGCGGAGGTATTCCAGCGACCCGTCGCGTCCCCACGTCTCGCCCTCGCCACGGGTGATGCCGCCCTTCGTCGTCACCAGCACACCGGAGGTGTCGCCGCCCCACGAGCGCAGCGCGTCGCGCACGATCTGCTCGTTGTGGCCCATCAGGTCCCAGCTCGGCGCGTAGATGTCCGCGGTGTCGATGAGCGTGACGCCGGCGTCGAGGGCGGCGTGGACCGTGGCGATCGCGTCCTCCCGCGACGGGTACTCCTTCTCGATGTTCATCGACACCGGCATGGCGCCGAGGCCGATCGCCGAGACGGTGAAGGGACCGATGGTGCGTGTCTGCATGGCGAACTCCTGGGGAGGGGGCGGATGGTCTCAGCCTGCCACGTGGACTCTCCGCGAGCGCGCGCTCCGGCGTAGTCTTCGTTGCGTCCCACCTCCGGAAGGAAGACCATGGCCACCCCCCACATCTCGGCAGAACCGGGCGACTTCGCCCCTGACGTGCTGATGCCCGGCGATCCGCGCCGCGCCCGGCTCATCGCCGAGACGTTCTTCGACCAGCCCCGGCTCGTGACCGAGGTGCGCGGCATCCTCGGCTACACCGGGACCTACGAGGGGCGCCCGATCTCGGTGCTCGCCTCGGGCATGGGCACGCCGTCGATCGCGATCTACGCGACCGAGCTCGCCCGCTTCTTCGGGGTGAAGCGCATCATCCGCGTCGGGACGATGGGGGCGCTGCAGGATCGCCTGCAGCTCGGCGACGTCGTGGCCGCTTCGGCGGCCCACACCGATTCCGCCATGACGAGCGGGTGGGTCCCCACGGTGACGCTGAGCCACGCGCCCAGCTTCGCGCTGCTCAGCCGGGCGGTCGCGTTCGCGAAGGACACCGAGCGCACGATCCACGTCGGGCCGGTCTTCACGAGCGACTCGTTCTACAGCCCGAATCCCGAGATCGTCGAGTCCCTCATCCGCTACGGAACGCTCGCCGTGGAGATGGAGGCCGCGGGGCTGTACGCGGTCGCGGCGAAGGAAGGTTTCGAGGCGCTCATGCTCGGCACCGTCAGCGACAAGCCGGGTCAGGAGATGACGGCCGCCGAGCGCGAGACGCTGTTCCGCAACATGGTGGCCGTGGCGCTCGGCGCCCTGCGCTGACCGCTATGAGCCGGGCGGCGGGAGCTCGGTGACGTCCACCGGCACGACGACGAGCTGGAGCCCGACGGGACCGATGAAGTCGTCCTGGAGGGCCGCGAGCAGATCGCTCGCCTCCGGGGGATCCCCGGGCCCCGTGATCGTCACTTCGACGAGAGAGGCGGAGGCCGAGACATCGGTGATCTGGAACGCCGTCGCCTCGCCCAGCCACTCCTCCACGGTGCGCTGAGCATCCCGCTCACGGGTCTCCGTCTGCAGCGTTCCTTCGGACGTGAGCATGAGCGGCAGCAGGATGACGCCCGCGAGGGCGATGAAGGGCGTCACGGTCTTGATGATCTGCCGCGGACGATTGCGCAGTGCGAAGGGTCGGGCGAAGCCGGTCAGGACGAACACCATCGCGGCAGAGAGCACGATCGCGACGAAGTTGGTCAGGAACAGCAGTGCCGCCCCGCCCGCTTCACCGAAGCGACCGCCGTTGAGGGTGACGCCGACCACGGCGAGCGGCGGAACGAGGGCGACCGCGATCGCCACGCCGGCGATTCCGCTGGCGACGCGTGCGTTGACCGTGGCGAACGCGCCGGCGGCGCCCGCCGCGAGCGCGATGAGCATGTCGATCGTGTTCGGGCTCACCCGCGAGACGATCTGCGTGTTCGAGGAGAACGAGACGGCCACGGGGGCCCACGCGGTGATGCCGTACGCGAGGGTGATCGAGGCGATCGCCCCCGCGGCGACGAGGGCGGCGGAGTTGGCGGCGCGTCGTCCCCACCCGTTCACGAGGGCACCCGCGAGGCCCAGAATCGGTGTCATCAGCGGCGCGACGAGCATGGCGCCGATGACGACCGCGGTGGAGTCGGCGAGCACGGCGAACGTCGCGATGGCGACCGAGAGCACGAGCATGACCCACCACGTGCCGAGCTTGGTGAGGCGCTGGGGCTGCTCGAAGTAGAGTCCGCCGGCCTGGTCCGCCCGCACCTTGCGACCGATGTCCGACCCGTCGATCCAGTCCCACACCACATCCGGGATCGAGGCCGTCGACGGATTCAGGCCCGAGCCCCGCGCTGCTCGGCGCAGGCTCCATGAGATCAGCAGCAGCCCGAGCAGCAGCGAGGCGGCCGCGGTCGTGATGATGACGGTCGAGACGATGGTCTGCGGCACGGCGTACGCCAGGATCCCCGCGATGACGGCGAGCGAGCCGCCGGCGATGCCCGGAAGGGGGTCGCGCTCTCGGCGCTTGAGCAGCGCCGAGAGGACCGAGATCACTCCCCGGATGCCGATGTAGATTCCGACGAGCCCGACGAGGAGGGCGAGCGTGAGCTCGCCCGCCCCGGCGTATGCGAGGAAGCCCATCGCGGCGGCGAAGGCGATGGCGGCGAGGCCGCGCGGCGCCGCGAGCCATCGGTTGATCGGTCGGCCGAACCAGCGCTTGCCGGTCAGCGCGTAGAAGATGTCCTGGAGCCCGGTGAACGCCAGCAGCGCGATGACGATCGCTGTGACGAGAGTCGTGGTCGCGCCCGGCAGCAGCAGCACGATGGTCCCGGCGCCCATCGCGACCAGGCCGCGAAGCGCCACCGTGTTCGACAGCGCGCCGGTCAAGGCGCTCAGCTGATCGCGCAGGTGCGAGTCGGCGCTCGGGTCGACCCAGTCGGCCTTGTCGTCGAGCTCCGCCCCCGGCCCTTCCGTCGCCATGCGCTCATCCTAGGGCCGCGGGGAGTCCGTCTCGGGCAGGGATCGGCGCGACGGGGCGAGACCGAGCCATAGCCGCGGCCTATGGCCGGGCCAGGGAATCGACGGCTTCCGCCTGCGGTCCGGGCCCCGCACGCTGGATACACGCACAGATGCGTACCCGGTCACAGCCGACCGACGCAACGAACACAAAGAGGAGTTCGCCATGAACGCAGCGGCACGAATCCGTCGCGCGGCTCTCATCGTCAGCGCAGCAGCGCTCGCCGTCACCCTCGCCGGGTGCACCTCGGACGACCCGACGGGAGACGTCGCCGCCGCATCATCCACGGAGGGGCTCACGCCCATCACGGTCGGGGCGGTGTTCACGACCGCCGCCGTCCCGCTGTGGATCGCCGACGACCAGGGGATCTTCGAGGAGTACGGCCTCGACGTGACGATCACCCAGTCGCCCAACTTCGCCGCATCCGCACCCTCGCTCCTGAACGGTCAGATGCAGTTCGCCAACGCGGCCACCGCGCCGATCATCACCGCGATCGACAACGACCTCCCGATCCAGATCGTCGCCGGCGTCCAAGCCGAGCCCGCCGATCCGACGCTCGGAGACGACCAGGTGATGGTGCAGCAGGGCAGTGACATCAGTCGCCCCGCCGACCTCGAGGGCAAGACCGTCGCCGTCAACGCCGTCGGTTCGGGTCCGTATGTAGGGGTCATGGCCAACTACCTCGCCGACGGTGGCGCCCCCGACGGCATCAACTGGGTCGTCATGAACCTCAACGAGCAGATCCCGGCCCTCGAGGACGGCCAGGTCGACGCCATCATCGCGTCCGAGCCGTTCCGGGCGGCAGCGGCCGACGCCGGCTTCGTCGCGGCCTTCAACGCCTACCGTGCTCCCGGTATCGACGTGATCCCCGCCGAGTTCACGGACGCGGTCCTCGTCGCCAGCACGGAGTACCTCTCGAACAACGCCGACATCGCCGACGCCATGCGAAACGCCATGATCGACGCCAACGACTATGCGCAGAACAACCCCGACGCGGTGCGTGCGCTGCTCGTCCAGGAGCTCGATCTGGACCAGGCCGTCGCCGACACCATCTACCTGCCCGGCTTCCGCGGCGAGGTGGAGCCCGCCGATGTGCAGGCGATGGCCGACGCGATGCTCGAGATGGGTCTGATCGCGAACGAGCCCGAAGCATCCGCGATGGTCTGGCTGCCCTGACCACGGCTCGGTGGCGGGCGACGCACGTGTCGCCCGCCACCGCACCACAGAAACCACCAACGCAGAGAAGGGGCGTCGACATGGTCACCGCAATATCGCCGAGTGCACCGCGCACCGCCGGCCCGCGCCCGAGCGGACCGCGCACATTGTCGCGCCGCGCCGAGCTCGGACTCGGAGCCGCGGGACTGGCCTCCATCATCGCCATCTGGCAGATCGCGAGCATGACGGGCGCACTGTCCCCGCGTGCCGTTCCCCCGCCGCTGGACGTCGCGGCCGGATTCGCGGCGCTGCTGATCAACACGACCTTCTGGGGCGCGGTGCTCGCCACCGTCACCGTCGCCCTGCTGGGTGTCGTGCTCGTCATCGCCATCGCGATCCCACTGGCGATGGCCATCCACCGGAGCATGTACTTCCGCGAGTCGACCTGGTTCGTGATCGAGTTCCTCAAGCCCATCCCGCCGGTCGCCCTCATCCCGCTGACGATCCTCATCTGGGGTCCGACGAAGTCCGTGGAGCTGTTCCTCGTCGTCTTCGCGGCGCTGTGGCCGATGCTGACGCAGCTCGTCTACGGTCTGCGCGAGGTCTCGGGCGTCGCGCTCGACATGGCCCGGGTCTACCGGTTCAGCCCGCTGCAGCGGACGTTCCGCATCGTCATCCCGAGCCTCACGCCCTTCGCCATGACGGGCCTGCGCATCTCGATCACGATGGCGCTGGTCACCGCGATCGTCACGGAGTACATCATCGGCATCCCCGGGCTGGGCGCCATGCTCTCGACGGCGCAGGTCAACGGCCTGCTCGACCGGATGTACGCCCTCATCGTCGCGATGGGCCTGCTCGGACTCGCGCTCAACGCGGGCATCGCGGCTCTGAACGGTCCGCTGCTGTTCTGGCATGCGTCGCAGCGAGAGCGGGTGTCGGCATGAACGGCATCGACCTCCGTCACCACCTGCACATCTTCCTGCTGCGGGCGTGGCTCCCCATCGCGATCATCGCGCTGTGGTGGTTCACGAGCGAGACGAACCCGTCGCTCTACTTCCCGCCGCTGTCGGAGATCGTCGACGAGATCGTCGGCCAGTGGATCTTCGGTCCGCGCCTCGTCGAGGACCTGCTCCCGACGCTGGCGAACTTCGTCGCGGGCCTGACGATCGCGCTCGTGACCGGCACGGTCCTGGGTGTGATCCTCGGGCGCAGCCCCGTCCTGCGGGCGTTCCTCGCGCCGATCATCAACTTCTTCCGGTCGCTCCCGTCACCGGCGCTCATCCCGATCGTG
This sequence comes from Microbacter sp. GSS18, assembly GCA_029319145.1. Lineage (NCBI taxonomy): Bacteria > Pseudomonadati > Bacteroidota > Bacteroidia > Bacteroidales > Porphyromonadaceae > Microbacter > Microbacter sp. GSS18. The sequence goes on from CP119753.1 coordinate 3,517,881, forward strand.
CTGGCGCTGTTCGGCCTCGGCAACTCCATGAGCATCGCGCTGATCGCGATCGGCGCGGTATGGCCGACGCTGCTGAACACCATCGACGGCGTGCGCAGCGTCGACACGCAGGTACGCGACATGGCCCGGTCCTACCGGCTGACGCCGTGGCAGACCATATCTCAGGTGGTGCTGCCGAGCGCGGGCCCGCAGATCGTGGCGGGGTACCGCATCTCGCTGCAGATCTCGATCATCCTCATCGTCGTCAGCGAGATGGTCGGAGCCACACGCGGGCTCGGATACTTCGTCCTCGAGTCGCAGCAGCTGTTCCAGGTGGCCCAGACCTGGGCGGGCACGATCATGCTCGGCCTGCTCGGCTACCTCCTCACGTCGGTGTTCGTCGTCATCGAGCGCCGCGTCCTCCGCTGGCAGATCCGGATGCGGGAAGCGACCGGGGCGGCGTAGCCCCGGGTCCTAGCGAAAGAGAGTTCACTGATGTCTCAGCAACACGTCCTCGCCGTGGAAGACCTCGGCAAGGCATACGTCTCGGGCGAATCCCGGGCGCAGATCCTCAACGGCGTCGACTTCGCCGTGGACAACGGCCAGTTCGTCTGCGTCGTCGGGCCCTCGGGCTCGGGCAAGACCACGCTCCTGAAGTGCATCGCGGGCCTGACCCGTCCGACGTCGGGACGGGTCGTGTTCGAAGGCGAGACGGTCACCGAGCCGCCCGCCAAGCTCGCGGTCATCTTCCAGGACTACTCCCGGAGCCTCCTGCCGTGGATGACGGTGGAGAAGAACGTCGAGATGCCGCTGCACAAGGCGAAGTTCCCCAAGGCCGAGCGCGCCGCGCTCGTGGAGGAGGCGCTCGCCAACGTCGGACTCGCCGGCAAGGGCAAGCTCTACCCGTGGGAGATGTCCGGCGGCATGCAGCAGCGCGCGGCGATCGCGCGCGGGCTCGCGTACCAGCCCGACGTCCTGCTCATGGACGAGCCCTTCGCCGCCGTCGACGCGCAGACGCGCATCGAGCTCGAGGACCTCGTGCTCGACATGAGCCGGCGCCTGGGCATGACGGTGCTGTTCGTCACGCACGACATCGACGAGGCCGTCTACCTCGGCGACCGCGTCATCGTGCTCTCGGGCGCGCCGGCGCAGGTCGCGCGCGACATCTCCGTCGACCTGCCCGTCGAGCGGCACCAGGTCGAGACGAAGAACCTGCCGCGGTTCGGCGAGCTGCGGGCAGAGGTCTTCGACCTCATCCAGCAGGCGAAGAAGCCGGTGACGCAGAACGTCCGGGCGGTTCGCGCATGACCGCCGAACCCCACGTCATCACCCTCGGCACCGCCGGCGGACCCGTGTGGGGCGCCGATGGTCAGCGCACCGGGATCGCCACCGCGGTCGTCGTCGGCGATCGCACCTACCTCGTCGACGCCGGCTCCGGCGTCGGCCGGCAGATGGTGCGCGCGGGCCTGCCCTTCGGGAGCCTCCGCGGCGTTTTCATCACGCACCTGCACTCGGATCACATCGTGGATCTCGGCGCCCTCATGGTCTTCGGGATCATGCGGATGCCGATCCCGCCGACCCACCGCATCCCGGTCATCGGCCCGGGCCCCCGCGGCGTCCTGCCGCGTCTGAGCCCCCGCGCCTCAGCGACCCTGCAGCCGGTGTTCCCCGAGAACCCGACCCCCGGCATGATCGACACCGTCGACCAGCTTCTGCGCGGGTTCGCGACCGACATCAACGACCGGCTGCTCGATTCGCTCAAGCCGACGCCGCTGGACTGGTTCACCCCGCAGGAGATCCAGATCCCCGCGTCGGCGGGCTTCCACGCCAATGACAACCCCACGCCCGAGATGGACCCGTTCGTGGTGTTCGAGGACGACGCGGTGCGCGTGTCGGCGGTACTGGTCAAGCATGCGCCGATGGCGCCGGCGTTCGGCTTCCGGTTCGAGACCGAGGGCGGCGTCGTGGCGATCTCGGGCGACACCGGCCCGACCGACAACATGATCCGGCTCGCCCGGGACGCCGATCTTCTGCTGCACGAGGCGCTCGACTTCGCGTGGGTGGAGGAGCAGTACGAGCAGACGCGGGACGACTCGGCCCGCGCGGTGCGCGATCACCACTACTCGGCCCACACCTCCCCCGAGGATGCGATGCGCATCGCCGAGGCGGCTGGGGCGCGGCAGCTCGCCCTCCACCACCTCGTTCCGCGCGGAGCGCCACGCGAGCTGTGGCTGCGCAGCGGAGAGTCGTTCCCGCGACGGTTCCTGGTTCCCGAGGACCTCGAGGTCATCTCACTGCGGGGCGGAGCGCTTCGCGCTGCCGCGCATGGTGTCGCGGGCGACGCGCGCGAAGCGGCTGACAGCCGGTGACGTGTTGCGGGTGCGGCGCAGCAGCGAGATCTCGAGCGGTGCCGGCCCGTTGAGGATCGACCGCAGCACGAGATCCGGCGACGTGATCGCGCCGCGCATCCCCTCGGGGATGATGGCCACCGCGATGCCGGCCATCGCCAGCGGGATCGCTTCGAAGAGCGACGGCACGTCCCTCACCTTCGGCTCGGGCAGATTCGCCTGGTCGAATGCCCGCAGCATGCCCGACCGCAAGCCGAAGGTGCGGGTCGAGGGCGGCGGGATCGCGATCGCCTCGTCCGCGAAGGCGGAGAGCGGGATCGGGTCCGGGCTCTCCGCGTAGGTCGAGGGCAGTGCCGCGATGAGGTTGACCGATCCGAGCGATTCGACGACGAGCACGCCGCGGTGGAACTCCTTCAGGTGCGAGCTCGAGGCTGTCGCCACCATGCCGACGTCGATCGCCCCCTCGATCAGCAGCTCGATGATCTCGGAGGCGTTGCGCTCCCGGATCGACAGCTCGGCATCCGGCCACGCGGCGGTGAACGCGCGCATGATCGCGGGAGCCGACTGCCACGCCAGCACGGGGACCACGCCGAACGTGATGGCGCCGGTCGCGCCGCTCGCCATGGAGCGGACCGTGGAGCGCAGATCGTCGACATCGCGCAGCACCCGCTGCGCCTGGCGCACCACGTAGGCGCCGACGGCCGTGGGGACCACTCCCCGCGAGCTGCGCTCGAAGATGCGCACGCCCAGCTCGGTCTCGAGCTGCAAGACGGCCGCGCTCAGCGACGGCTGGGCGAGGCCGAGGTCGGCGGCGGCCTTCGAGAAGGATCCGGCGCGAGCCGTCGCCAGCACGTACGTGAGCTGTCGGAGCTCCAGCGTCATCGTTCCGCCCGCATACTCGGACGCTACCGCACGGGTCGCGCCGCCGCCGCCCCTTGGCGTGCCTCGGCCGCGCGCTGCTCGCGCAGCGCCTTGCGGCCGGCCGAGCTGTGGGCCCAGCCGTTGCGGATGACCCGCTGCGCATCGACGGCGAGGGCGAGTCCGTCCGTGTAGGGCTCCCGCCAGATGGCCAGCCGGTCGGCGACCGGCGCCGGCAGCAGGGTGCGGGTGAACGCCTCGATGCCCCAGCGTCCGTCGTACCCTTCGTCGAGGACGGCGGCGATCGTCGCCTCCATGTCGATCACGCCCTCGCCGAGAGCACCGCGCCCCGATTGGCCGAGCTCGACGTACGCGAGGTGGGGGAGCGCGGTGCGGACCGCGGCCCGGATGCCGGGCTCCTCGATCGACATGTGGAATGCGTCGAGATGGATGCGCAGGTGCGACGAGCCACTGGCGGCGACGAAGTCCACCGCCTGGGCGGCCGTGTTGACCATCGCGGTCTCGTACCGGTTGAGCACCTCGAAGGTCATCGTGATGCCCCGCTCGCGGGCCTCGTCGGCGATGAGTCCAGCGGCGCTCGCCGCACGCTCGAACGCCCCTGGTGCGGGCGGCTGCGCGGCCTTGCCGTACGGGCCGTAGGGGACGCCATTGAGCTGGTCGCCGCCGAGGCCCACGGTCGTCTCGAGCGCGTGCCTCAGCAGGGCGAGCCCACGCGCATGCACGTCGGCATCCGCCGAACCGACGTCCGCGTCGGGCGTCTGCCCCGCCATGCCGATCGGCGCCAGGCCGCTGTCGGCGAGCAGGCCGCGGATCCGCGCGACGTCGACAGGTGCGTCGGGTGCGATGCGGGGGAGCACGACGCGCCGGAATCCGGCTTCCGCGAGCCGCGGCAGCGCGTGCTCGAGCAGCGCGACGTCCAGCCCCGGCCCGACGATGCCGAGCTGGCACGCGACGTCGAGCGGCGTGTCGATCATCGCGGACATCAGTCGAACCGGGGCGGCGCGAACCGCTGCTTGAAGGCGGAGTAGCCCTCGTCGACGTGCACGACCGTGCCGTTGATCGCCGAGGCGTCGTCCGAGGCCAGGAAGGCGACGGTGTTGGCGATCTCCTCGGGCTCGGTGAGCTTGCCGCTGACCTGCTGCGACTTGAACAGCTCGCCGAGCTCGGTGCCCAGGCGCTGGATCATGTGGGTGTTGACGCGCCCCGGCGTGATGGCGACGGCGCGGATGCCGCGCGGGCCGAGCTCGTACGCTGCCGACCGCGTGAACGAGATGACCGCCGCCTTGGCGGCGCCGTAGACCATGGCGTTCTCGGCCGCGGACTCCCCGTAGATCGACGACGTGCTGATGATGACGCCGGGGGACTCCTGCGCGACGAACTGGTGCGCGGCGGCCAGGATGCCGAAGTACACGCTGTCCTGGTCGATGCGGATCATCGGGTAGTAGTCCTTCTCGGGATTCTGCTCGAGAAGGGGGCGGCCACCGGCGATGCCGGCGTTGTTGAACATGACGTCGAGCCGCCCGAACGCCTCGACGGTGCGGGCGACGAGCGCCACGACGTCGGGGTAGCTCGACACGTCGACACGCGCGGCGAGGGCGGATCCGGCGAAGCCGTCGGCATCCGCCTCGTCCACGACGGCCTGCGCCCGCTCGAGGTCGAGGTCGGCGACGACGACCTTGGCGCCCTCGCGCAGGAACTTCCGCACGGTCGCGTGGCCGATGCCGCCCGCACCGCCCGTGATGATGGCCACTCTGCCTTCGAGTCGCATGGTGATTCTCCTGTCGTCAGTCGTGAAGGTCGTACTCGTCGAGGTCGTTGCACTGCAGGACGACCTTGGGGTGGCGCCCGCTGAGGTGGACCTGGAAAGCCTCGGCCGCGTCCTCGAGCGGGAACACGGCGCGCGTGAGCTCCGTCAGCTCGAGGTGCGGCAGGATCTGGAGCGCGCGCGGGAACGCGTACGGCGCCACGAAGACACCCGTGAGCGTCAGCTCGCGCTGGTAGAGGTACTCGGCGAGGTTGAGCGGCAGCTCGTAGTCGTGCGGGTACATGGCGCCGTACAGGACGGTGCCGCCCTTGACTGCGAGGTCGAGCAGCCCGCGGACGGCGCGCGGCGAGCCGGAGGCGTCGACGACGAGGTCGTACCCGCGTCCGTCGGTGATCTCGTCCGCGCGCGCGGCCTGGTCCTCGGCGATCGGGTCGATGACGTGCTCCGCGCCGGTGGCGAGCGCGATCTCGCGTCGCTCGGCGATCGGCTCGATGAGGGTCAGGCTGGTCGCTCCCGCCATCTTCAGGACCTGGAGCGCCAGCTGACCGATGGGGCCGCCGCCGCAGACCGCGACGCGGTCCCCGACGCGGATGCGCGCCTTGTCGGCGATACGCACCGCGATCGACGTCGGTTCGAGCAGGCAGCCCTCCAGCAGCGACACGCTGTCGGGGAGGCGGTACACCTGAGACTCGTGCCACACGACCTCCTCGCTCATGCCCGGGCGGCGGTACTCGTTGCGCAGGTTCTCGCAGAACTGCTGGCGGCCGTCGAGACAGGGGCGGCACACGCCGCAGAACTTCAGGAAGTTGCAGGCGACGCGGTCCCCAACGGCGAGACCCGACCGCGTCGCGCGCTCGCCGAGCTCGACGATGACGCCCGACACCTCGTGCCCCAGCCCGAACGGCACGTCGCGCCGGAAGAAGCCTTCGGCGACGTGCGGGTCGGAGCCGCAGATGGAGGAGTAGGCGATCCGGATGCGGACGTCCTCGGGCCCGACGTCCTGCCGGGGGAAGTCGATGACCTCGACCGTCCCGCGCGCGTTCTCGTCGGGGTCGGCGAGACGTCCCACCTTGGTGACGGCGACCGTCTTCATCGGCTGCTCCCCTCGCCTCGGACGAGGCGGCGCGCGGCGGCGAGCGTCTCGGTCGGTCCGTAGCCGTGCTTCTCGCGGAGGGCCTCGTCCGGGCCGAATCCCGCGTAGACCTGGGGGATGCCGAGGCGCTCGAACGCCACGCCGCCCGCGCCCCGGTCCATCAGCAGATCCGCCACGCGCGACCCCAGGCCCCCGTAGGCGAGGTGGTCCTCGACGACGAGGATGCGGCCGGTCTCGGCCGCGCTGGCGAGGACGAGCTCCTCATCGAGCGGCTTGATGGTGAACATGTCGACCACGCGTGACTCGATGCCCTCGCCCGCGAGGACGTCGGCGGCGTCGAGCGCCTGGCGCACCGTCGTGCCATGCGCCAGGATCGTCAGGTCCGTGCCCTCGCGGGCGACGATCCCCTTGCCGATCGTGACGTCCACGCTGCCGGGCTCGTAGAGCACCGGGTCCGACTTGCCGACGCCCATCCGCAGGTACAGCGGCCCGTCGAGGTCCATGGAGGCGCGCAGCACCTCGCCGGCCATCAGCGGGTCGGCGACGGAGGTCACCGTCATGTTGGTCAGCGCCGACATCAGGGCGATGTCCTCGACGGCGTAGTGGGTGGAGCCGCCGTTGCCGACGAGGCCGCCGTGCGAGCCGACGATCTTGACCGGCAGGTTCGGGTAGCAGACGTCGGTGCGCACCTGCTCGAGCGCGCGCATGCTCAGAAAGGGAAGCATCCCGAACACGACCGGGGTCTTGCCGTCGTAGGCGAGTCCGGCGGCGACGCCGACGCACGCCTGCTCGGCGAGCCCGACGTCGACGAAGCGGTCGGGGAACTGCGAGCGGAACGCGCCGAGCGAGCCGCCGATGTCCGGCGTGAGGACCCAGAGGTCGGGGTTGTCCTCGCCGAGCTCGGCCAGCGTCGAGCCGATCACGGAACGTGCGGAGACCATGTCTCCGGTCACTGCGGTCGTCATGAGCGGATCCCTTCGGTTGCCAGTTCGGGTCGGTGGGCGTCGAGCGATGCGAGCGCTCGCTCGAGGTCTGCGTCGCCGAGCGAACCGGCGTGCCAGGCGATCTGCCCCTCCATGAAGTCGACGCCCTTGCCCTTCACCGTTTCGCACACGAGAACGGTCGGGGTCTGGGAGTCGGGTGCCGGGAGCGCGTCGATCGCGTCGACGAGGGCCTGCATGTCGTGGCCGTCGACGTGGACGACGTTCCAGCCGAACGCGGCCCATTTGTCGGTGTACGGCTCGAGGACGACCAGTTCCTCGTCGTGGGTGGTCATGAGCTGTCGGTTGCGGTCGACGACGGCGACGAGGTTCCCGAGGCGGTTGCTGCGGGCGGCCATGGCGGCCTCCCACACCGAGCCTTCGCCGGTCTCGCCGTCGCCGAGCAGCGTGAAGACGCGATGCGGCTTACGGCCCTGCCGCGCCGCAAGGGCCATGCCGACGGCGAGGGGCAGCCCGTGACCGAGCGAGCCCGTCGACGCCTCGACGCCGGGCAGCTGCACCTTGCACGGGTGCATGCCGTAGGCGCTGTCGAGCTGGCCGTAGGTGTCGAAGATCGAATCGACCGTGAAGAAGCCGCGCTGAGCCATCGTCAGGTACATGCACACCGCGGCGTGGCCCTTGCTCAGGACGAAGCGGTCGCGCGCCGGGTTCGCGAGGTCCGTGGGATCGACCGCGAGTCCGTAGTGGAACAGCGCGGTGAAGACATCGGCTGCGGACAGATCCCCGCCGACATGGATGGGCCCGTTGTAGCTGTGGCTCAGCTGCATCAGCAGTCGGCGCAGTTCCCACGCCGTCTCTTCCAGCTGCGGCACGGTGTGGGCCCGTGCGGTCAAAAGCGCCTCGCGACTCATGTGCTCACTCCTCCTCGAATGGCTCGATGGATCGACGGTAGCAGAATCTGGTTCAAAACTGAACTGGATTGATACTGAACTGATTCTGATCTAGACTCGACGCACGCCGCATCCGCCGGCGTCGCGCAGCACAGAGAGGTGCAGGAATGGCAATGCTCACCGTGGACGACACCGTCGTCACCGATCTCTACATCGGCGGCGAACACCGCACGACCGACGCATCCGTACCGGTGGTGGACCCCGCACGCGGGACGACGGTGGGGCATGCTGCATCGGCGACGCCCCAGGATGTGGCGGCTGCCGTCGCCGCAGCGAAGCAGGCGTTCCCGGGCTGGGCGGCGCTGTCGCCGAAGGCCCGCGCAGACCTGCTCGAGGCCGCGGTCGTGCGCGATGAGGCCGACGCCCGGGACGACGCGGTGCTCCTGTCGCGCGAGAACGGCAAGATCCTCGCCGAATGCGTGCGCGACACCTCGATGCTGCAACGCCGCACTCGGCAGGTCACGCGGCTCGCCGACATCGTCGACGCGACACGCTCGATGCCGAGCGAGCGGGCCGTGCCCACGAACACCGAGATCGGGTACCAGCCCCTGGGGGTCGTCACGATCATCGTCCCCTTCAACTGGCCTGTCGGCATCCTTTCGACGGCGCTGCCCTACGCCCTGCTCGCCGGCAACACCGTCGTGGTGAAGCCGCCGCCCACGGCTCCGCTCGCGACGACGCGGATCGTCGAGCGCGTGGCGGCTCACCTGCCGCCGGGGGTGCTCAACGTCGTCACGGGCGTCGATGAGAACATGACGGCCCTCGTGCGCAACACCGACGTCGCGAAGGTGTGCTTCACCGGCTCGGTCGGCGGCGGCAAGCGCATCATGGCGCTCGCGGCCGAGAGCCTCACGCGCGTCACGCTAGAGCTCGGCGGGAACGACGCCGCGATCCTCCTCGACGACGCGCCCCTCGATGACGACCACCTGGACCGGCTGTTCGCCGCGGTCTTCTCCTCGACCGGGCAGATCTGCATGAACGCCAAGCGGATCTACGTGCACCGAGCGCGCCTCGACGAGGTGGTGCAGGGCCTGTCGGATCGGCTCTCGCGCACCGTGCTGGGCGAGGGGCTGGACCCGTCCACCACGATGGGACCGCTGCACACGGAGCGACAGAAGGAGTTCGTCGGAGAGATCATCGCCGAGGCGCGCGATGCCGGCGCCACGGTCCTCGAGTTCGGGGAGCTGCCCGAGGCGCCCGAGCTGCGAGACGGCCATTTCATCCGCCCCGCCCTCGTCGTCGATCCCGACGCGTCGTTGCGCGTCGTCCACGAGGAGCCGTTCGGTCCCGTGGTGCCCCTCATCGCGTTCGACGACGACGAGACGGCTGTCGAGCTCGCCAATGACAGCTGGGCGGGGCTCGGCGGCTCGGTGTGGTCGGCCGATGAGGACCGCGCGGCGCGCCTCGGCGCCCGGCTCGAGTGCGGCTACGTGTGGATCAACGACCACGGGGCGCCGCGACTGGACATCCGCGCGCCGTTCGGCGGAATGAAGCAGTCCGGCATGGGGCGCGAGCAGGGCATCGAAGGCATCCGTGCGTTCCAGGACACGCGGGCCATTGCTCGACTGGACCGCGAGGCGCTCGCGGCGATGTCTCGCTAGCGTGAGAGGACACAGCGTTGAGGAGGCGGGCGATGGCGGATGAGCTGCCACGGGCCACGGTGCTCCAGCACCCGGGCGGCCTGGAAGGCGTGGCGACCGAACCGCTGCCGACCGCGCTCCCGCCCGAGGAGTTCACGCCGCGCCTGCTGACGCTCCTGTCGAACGTCCTGGTCAGCGCGCAGGCTCAGGGTTTCCGCACCGAGACCGGACGCTCGACCAACGAGTGGCGGATCCTCGCGGCCGTGGCTGCCACCCCCGGGCAGTCGGCGTCCGAGATCGCCGAATCGCTGTCGATCAACAAGTCGCTGATCTCGCCCACCGTCAACCGTCTCGCCGAGGAGGGGCTCATCGTCCTCGTCGGCGGGCCTCGCGGCTCGCGTCCGATGTACCTGACGCCGGACGGCGTGCGGGTCCACGATCTGCTGGCCCCGATCGCGCAGCGCGGCCAGGACCTCATCACCGCCGAACTCGGCGAGGACGACGTTCGGGCTCTGAACGCCATCCTGCGTCGGCTTCTCGCGCGCGCCCGGGACGGAGGCGTCGGTGGGGCGGACCGATCCTAGTCCCGGGCCGCGCCCGGAACGTCAGCTGCGGCTCGGGAAGATCCCCTGCACGGCGATGCAGTAATTGAGATCGTCGGCCTTGCTCTGCTTCCTCAGGTCGGGGAGCCCGAACGTGGTTCTCCCGTCTCCGCCGTAGGTCGTGCCCAGCAGGCTGAACAGCGCCTGGTTCGACATGATGTCCAGCAGCTGGCCTTCGGCCGCCACCCAGCCCCGCGGGGCGAAGCCGAACCCGAAGGCCTGGATCTGTCCGAGGAACGGTTCCATGGTGAGCTCCCTTTCCGGCTCCGTCGTCGCGATTACGACGCCGTCTTCGCGCGATCGTGCCGTACACGGGCGAACGCGGTCGCGGCGAGGATCAGTGCCGCGGCGATGATCGCCATGGCGCCCGTCGCCACCGAGTACGGCTCGTCGGTGATGCGGGCGACCGCGACCCAGCAGATTCCCCAGCACAGCGAGAGGGCGGGCGCGATGCGTCCGCCGCCCCACAGGGCGAGCGCGATGCCGACGACGGCCGCGGCGCCGAGGACGATCCCGGCCCAGATCTCGGGCGAGATGCCGAATCCGTCGAAGCCGGCGGCGACCAGGACGGCCGTGGTGTTGGCCGCGGTTGCGATGATCACCCAGCCGAGGTAGAGGCCGATCGCGCCGTCGGCGACGACGGTCTCGACGAGGTTCTTGGGTGCCGTCTCGCGCAGGATGACGAAGATGCGGGCGAGCACCGCCAGCAGGGCGACGATGATCGGCAGGCTCGCGTAGAGGAGGTCGGCCTGGACGCTGAAGATCCACACCGCGTTCAGCACGAGCGAGGCCAGCACCCACCAGCCGATGCGGCGCTGGCGCTCGTCGTGGCGCTGGCTCGGGAGGACCTGCCAGACGGCGTAGGCGAGCATGCCGGTGTAGATGACGCTCCAGATGCGGAACGCGCCGGTCCCTGGCGCGATGAGCGTCGAGTCCGCGTCGAGATAGCCGCCCGCGGCCTCCTGGATCGGGGTTCCCACGATGACGCCCGACCCGATGAAGGCGGCGACGATCGCGAGCACCGAGCTCACGAGGACGAGCCACTGCCTGACGGTGTCGCGCGCGTCCAGGCCGTCTCGCGTGGATGAGGTCGTGGTATCAGCGGTCATTGCGTCTCCCGGTTCGAGTCTGCTCCATCGGGCGCCGTTCGTCACCCACTGGTTCGTTCCGTCGCAGGGGCGCATTCGGATGCAGATGAATGCATCTTCGATCCCTGGCGTGTCCGAGTCACGCGTCCCGGGCATCAGCCGTCGCGACGCGCGCTTCGCGGGCCTCTTGACCTCGACCCGCACGTGTCGTGTCATTCAATGAAAAGACACGTACGGGGGAGCGATGGCGATCAAGCGGGTCTCGGCGCTGAGCACCGGGACGGTGTGGATTCATCCGCAGCACGCGGCGTCGCACGGATCGCCCATCGCGTGGTGGCTGGCGACGTCCCGCCGGTGGACCGAACCGCTTCCGATCAGCCTCTTCGCGATCGAGCACGATCAAGGCCTGGTGCTGTTCGACACCGGACAGGATCGGCGTTCGGTCACCGACCCCGACTACTTCCCCGGCGGGCTCGCGCGACTGATCTACCGTCGCCTCGCCCGATTCGAGATCGGGCCCGATGACACGCTGACAGCGCGACTGGCGGGCATCGGGCTCGACGTCGCCGACGTCCGCTTCGCGGTTCTGTCCCATCTGCACCAGGACCACATCGGCGGACTCCGCGAGCTCGAGGGGGCCGAGATCATCGTGAGCGAAGCCGAATGGGCGACGGTCGGGCGGCCCGGCTCCGAGATCAACGGGATCCTGACTCGGCACATCGACCTGCCGGGGATCCGGTGGCGACGGGTGACACCGGGCGTCAGCTCCGACCCGGCGATCGCGCCGTTCACGCACGCCGTCGACCTCTTCGACGACGGGAGCCTGCTGCTGCTGCCCACTCCCGGGCACACGCCCGGGTCGCTGTCGATGCTGCTGCGCGACGAGGGGTTCCCGCCGATGCTGTTCGTCGGTGACCTGACCTACCGTCTCGACCTGCTCGAGGACGGACGCATCCCCGGCGTGGGCGACGCGGGTCTGCTGCGGTCGACGACGGCGATGGTGCAGGAGCTGCGGCGCAGCATGCCGGACCTCGTCGTGCTGCCCGCTCACGATCCGGGCGCGGCGGCGAGGCTCGCCGACGCCGTCGGGGGCCGCGCGTGACGCCGCATCGGCGCAGCCCCTTGCCGCTCCCGGCCACGACGGATAGCGTGCGGCGGCATGGAGCACACCACGTCGGTCGACGGCACGCGCATCGCGTACCGGGAGTCGGGGAGCGGCACCCCGGTCCTCATCGTCGGGGGCGCCTTCTCGCGAGCCGCGGATGCGGACGAGATCGCCGCCGCGCTGGTGGCGGCCGGCTTGCGCGCCGTGACGATCGACCGCCGAGCCCGCGGCGAGAGCGGTGACACGTCGCCGTACGCGCCCCATCGGGAGGTCGAGGACCTCGCCGCGGTGCTGGAGGCCGTCGGAGGCTCGGGGGTGCTCCTCGGCCATTCGTCGGGTGCGATCCTCTCGCTCCTCGCCGCGGCTCGCGGTGTCCCGGCGACGCGCCTGTTCCTGTCGGAGCCTCCGCTCGGATTCGGAGAGCGCGGAGTCCCCGCGGACCTGCCCGAGCGATTGCAGCAGATGGTCGACGAGGGGGACGCCGAGGAGGCGGTGGTGACCTTCCAGCGCGAGGCCGTCGGACTTCCCGACCAGGTGATCGAGCAGATCCGCTCGAGCCCGATGTTCTCCGGGCTCGTGCCCCTCGCGCAGTCGGTGGTCTACGACGCCACGCTCTCGCGCGCGCACGACGATCCGGGGCCCGACCTGCGCGCCGTGGCGATCCCCACCACCGTGCTGTGCGGCGTGGAGACGTTCCCGTTCCTGGAGGTCGCGGCCCGACGGCTCGCCGCGGCGATGCCGTCGGCCGATCTCGTGATCGTCCCCGAGTCCCGCGGACACCGCGTCGATCCCGACGCGACGGCGCGGATCATCGCCGACCGACTCGAGACTCAGCCGCAGCAGTGACAGCGGCGGATGCCTTCGTCCTCGGCAGGTGAGAGGACGCGACCGGACGTCGCGGCCGATTCCGGCGAATGTCCAATCCGATTCGCGTCGGGCGCCGAACACTCCATGCACGCCGCCTCCGCGACGTGTACGGCCCTCGGCACCGGGGTCCGTCCTGCACGAGCCCTCCATGCGGCTCACCAATCAGGAGGAAGACATGCTCACCAAGAAGACGCTCACCGCCGGACTCGCGCTCGCCTTCGCCTCATCGATCGTGCTCGCGGGCTGCTCGATGGGGGCCTCCGGCACGTCCGACGACGCCGATGCTCCCGCGACGGAGGAGACGGCCGAGGCGATGGACGACGGGGCCATGGACGACATGGACCCCGCGGCCGCGCTCGTCGGCCCCGGCTGCACCGACTACGCCGCGATGGTGCCGGACGGTGCGGGATCGGTGGCCGGCATGGCCGAGGACCCGGTCGCCACCGCCGCATCCAACAACCCGCTGCTGACCACGCTCACTGCCGCGGTGAGCGGTGGGCTGAACTCCGATGTCGACCTGGTCGACACGCTCAATGGCGACGAGTTCACCGTCTTCGCGCCGGTGGACGACGCTTTCGCGCAGATCGACGCCGACACGATCGAAGCACTGTCGACCGATGCCGGGCTGCTGACCTCGATCCTCACCTACCACGTCGTGGCCGGCCAGATCGGGCCCGATGCGATCGAGGGGACCCAGGTCACCCTCAACGGCGCCGAGGTCGAGGTGACCGGCAGCGGCGACGACCTGATGGTGAACGACGCGGCGGTCATCTGCGGTGGTGTGCAGACGGCGAACGCGACCGTCTATCTCATCGACACGGTGCTCCTGCCGCCCGCGTCCTGAGCCGGTCGGCCCTCGCGGCCGACCCGGAGCGGGCCCGCCGGCCTACGGGGGGGGGCGCCGGCGGGCCGGCCATCGTCCGGGCCGCGCGGACGACCGCGCGAGCAGCGGCGCGGGGAGGGAAGGAGGACGACATGTCCACGCGCAGACCCAAGGGAATGCTGTGGGCGGCGGTGGCCGGCGTCGTGGGCGCGGGGGTCTACCTCGCCGTCTGCGAGGCTGTCGCCCTGCTCGTGGCTCCCGGTGCGAACCCGGTGCTCGACGTGGCCGGCTCCATCATCGATGTCGTGCCGCGACCGGTCAAGGAGTTCGCGATCTCCGCGTTCGGTACGGCCGACAAGCCGGTCCTGGTCGCTTCGGTGGGCGTCGCGGCGTTCATCGGTGCCGCAGTGGCCGGCGTACTCCAGCTGCGACGCCCGCCGTGGGGGGTGGCGGTGCTGGGGCTGGGGGCCGCGGCAGCGCTGGCTGCTGTCGTCACGCGCCCGGGCGCCGCGATGCTCACGCCCCTGGCACCCGCGGCCGGGACGCTCGCCGGATGCTTCGTGCTGGCCGTGCTCGTCGCGCGCCTGCGAGCGTGGCTCGGGCTCCCCGGTCGCGACGAGACAGGCGAGCCCGCGGGCAGCAGCGGCCGCGGGCGCGCGGCGGTCGATCGCCGGGCGTTCTTCGTCCTGACCGCGGCGGCCGCGGTGTCGGCGGCCGCGATCGGGCTGGGCGCGCGCCTCGCCGACGGCGCACGGACCTCGGTCGAGGCGGTTCGCGGGGCCCTTCGCCTGCCGACGCCTCCCGCCGTCGAGGTGCCGGCTGGTGCGGAGCTCGGCATCCGGGGGCTCTCGCTGCTGTACACGCCCAACGACGCGTTCTACCGCGTCGACACCGCGCTCGAGGTGCCCGTCGTCGATCCCGCCGCGTGGCGCCTCGTCGTGGACGGGCTCGTCGATGAGCCGCTCGATCTGAGCTTCGACGAAATGATCGGCAAGGGGCTGCAGGAGTACTCGATCACCCTCACGTGCGTGTCGAACGAGGTGGGCGGCGACCTCGTCGGCACGGCCAGATGGTGGGGCGTTCCGGTGCGCGACATCCTTCGCATGGCGCGTCCTCAGGACGGTGCCGACATGGTGCTCTCGCGGAGCGTCGACGGCTTCACGGCGAGCACGCCGCTCGAAGCGCTCACCGACGACGGGATCGACGCCATCCTCGCGGTCGCCATGAACGGCGAGCCGCTGCCCCTCGAGCACGGTTTTCCTGTGCGCATGGTCGTGCCCGGGCTGTACGGCTACGTGTCGGCGACGAAGTGGCTCACGCGGCTGACCGTGACCACCTTCGCGGAGGACGAGGCGTACTGGACGCCGCGGGGGTATGCGGCGCGAGCTCCCGTCAAGCTCTCCTCGCGGATGGACACGCCCCGACCCGGGTCCCGGGTGGCAGCGGGCCGGGTCGCGCTCGCCGGCGTCGCGTGGGCGCAGACGGTGGGGATCGAACGGGTGGAGGTCAGCATCGACGACGGCCCGTGGACGGCGGCTGAACTGTCCGCGCCGGTCAACGCCGACACGTGGGTGCAGTGGACGATCCCGTGGGACGCCGAGCCGGGAACGCACTACGTGTCCGTGCGGGCGGTCGACCGCAACGGGCAGGTGCAGATCGAGGAGCGCTCCCCTATCGCCCCGGACGGCTCCACCGGCTGGCAACGCACGCTGCTCACCGTGGTGTGACGCCGGGGACGATCGAGGATCTCCCTCGCCGGCCCGGAGCGCCGGTGAGGGCCGTAGCCTGGGCGAGCGGCCGGATGCGGCATCCGACCCGGGACGGAGAGGTCATGGAATTCGGGCTGCACATCGCGGACTTCACCTTCGACGGCGGGCCGGCCGACCTCGGCCCGGCGCTCGCACGCCACGTTCAGCACGCCGAGGATGCCGGCATCCAGCGCATCACGGTCATGGACCACTTCTGGCAGCTGCCGGGCATCGGGCCGGTCGAGAACGAGATGCTCGAGGCGTACGCCACGATGGGCTTCCTCGCCGCGCACACCGAGAAGGCGATGCTGCACGTCCTCGTCACGGGCGTGCTGTATCGGCATCCGTCCCTGCTCGCCAAGCAGGTGAGCACGCTCAACGTGCTGTCGGGCGGACGCTTCGGCCTGGGCATCGGCGCCGGGTGGAACGAGCAGGAATGCCGCGGACTCGGCTTCGCGTTCGCCCCGGTCGCGCAGCGGTTCCGCGAGCTCGAGGAGACCATCCAGATCTGCCTCCAGATGTGGTCGGATTCCGACGAGCCCTTCGACGGTGCGATCTGGCAGCTCGAGCGGACGCTCAACTCGCCGCAGAACCTCACCAAGCCCATGCTCATGATCGGCGGCGGCGGAGAGAAGAAGACCCTGAAGCTCGTTGCCCAGTACGCCGACGCGTGCAACCTGAGCGCCCTGGCCGGAATGCCCGCGCACAAGCTGGACGTCCTGCGCGCGCATTGCGACGACGTCGGCCGCGACTACGACGACATCGAGAAGACCGCAATGATCGGGGTCTCGCCCGCGTCGAGCGTCGAGGGCGTCGCCGATCAGGTGCGGCAGCTCGGCGAGCTCGGCTTCACCGCGACGTACGTTTTCTCGGTCGGCATCAAAGAGCCGGCTCGGGTGGTCGATCTGATCGCCGACGTCGCGAAGCAGGTGTAGCGCTCGCCGCGTCAGGTGAGCGCCGACATGAGTCGGGCGACGCCGTCCATGAAGGTGGCGCTTCTCGGCTCGTTTCGCCACTCCTCGGGAGTGAGCTCGCGTCCGGCGTCGCGGTAGTCCTGCTCGACCTCGCGCATGGCGGCGACGAAGGAGCGGCCGCGCACGAGGGTGGAGACCTCCATGTTGAGGCTGAACGAGCGGATGTCCATGTTGCTGGACCCGATGACGGCGATGTCGTCGTCGATCGAGAAGTGCTTGGCGTGCAGGATGTACGGCGCCGGGTACAGGAAGATCCGCACGCCGGCCTCGAGCAGCGCCTCGTAGTAGGACCGCTGTGCGTGGTACACGAGCCACTGGTCGCCGATCTCGGACACGAACAGCTGCACGTCCAGGCCCCGCTGGCAGGCCGTGGTGATGGCGTAGACCATGGCTTCGTCGGGGACGAAGTAGGGGCTCGTCAGGATGACCTTCTCCGTGGCGCCGTGGATGAGCGAGAGGAACAGCCGCAGGTTGTTCTCGGTCGTGTAGCCGGGGCCGCTGGGCACGATCTGGCACACGAGGGCGTCGCCGCCGTCGAACGCGGCGATCTCGGTCGCCGCGACCTGGTCGTCGAGCTGTTCGCCGGTCTCGATGAGCCAGTCCGAGAGGAACACCGCGCCCACCTCGGCGACGGCGGGGCCTTCGAGCGAGGTCATGAGCTCCTGCCACTGCAGGCCGCGCTTGATGTTCTTCGGGGCGTTGTAGCTGCGGTCGATGAGGTTCTGCGACCCGACGAACGCGATGCGGCCGTCGACGACGACCAGCTTGCGGTGGTTGCGCAGGTCGGGCCGCTGGAACTTCCCCTGGAACGGCTGCACCGGAAGCATCCACGCCCACGTCACGCCGATGCGGTCCAGTTCGGCGAAGGTCTCCTGCCAGTGCGCGGTGCGGCGCGAGGCGACGTAGTCGGCGAGCAGACGCACGGTGACGCCGCGGGCGACGGCGGCTTCCATCGCAGAGAAGAACCGCCGGGTTGTGTCGTCCCACGAGACGATGTAGAACTCCACGTGCACGTAGCGCTGGGCCGTGTCCATGGCGCGAGCCATCGTGTCGACCGACGTCGTGTAGTCCGCCTCGAGGACGGCGCGATTCCCGCTCACCGCGGGGATGCTCGTGAGCCGCTCGTTCTGCTCGACGACCCGCTGGAACCACCGCGGCCACCCCGAAGGGTCCGCCGCCAGCTGCGATTCCCGGACGCGCGCGGCGATGACGGTGTCGATGCGCGCCTGCTCGTCGCGCCGCGAGGCCGGCAGCCGCACATTGCCGATCAGCAGGTACAGCGCGATGCCGACGACGGGGAGCAGGAAGATCGTCAGCAGCCACGCCATCGCGGCCGTGGGCTTGCGGCGTCGGGGGATGATGATCAGCGCCGCGATATCGATCGTGAGCGTCCCGGCGAGGGCGATCAGCCATCCGAGATTCGTTGTCGCGACTGCAGTCAGCACTCGTCTGCTCCTTCTGTCAGGGCAGAGTCTGCCACCGCCCGGCGCCGGCGCCCGAGCCGGGTCACGTCTTCGCGTCCTGCCGAGGGATGAAGACCTCTTTGATGATCAGCAGGATCGCGGCGGTGACCGGGATCGCCACCAGGGCGCCGAGCAGCCCGAGCAGCGTGCCTCCGACCAGCGCACCGATCACGACGAGCGAGCCGGGGACCGAGATCGTGCGGTTCATGACCTTCGGCGTCAGCACGTACGCCTCGACCTGGATGTAGATCAGGTAGCAGATCGCGAAGATCAGCGCCGTCACGGGGCTGGTGAACAGCGCGATGACCGAGGCGGTGATCCAGTACAGCACCGAGCCGATGAGCGGGATGAGCGTGATCAGGAACGCCATCAGGCCCATGAGCGCGGGGAACGGCAGCCCGAGGATCAGGTGCAGCGCCGTCGCGACCACGGCGTTCATCCCGGCGAGCACCACCATGCCCATGAGATAACCGCCCATGGAGTCGGTGATGCGGTCGGTGAGTTCGGCGAACTTCGTACGGTTGCGGGCGGGCGCGAGCTGGTACATCGCGTTCTTCATCGGCTGCAGCGAGCCGAGGAAGTACAGCGAGAGCACCACGACGATGAGCCCGCCCGAGATCGCCGTCGTGAGCCCGATCGCGAAGCTCAGGACGCCGCCTCCCAGGTTCGCGAGCGTCGACGGGTCCGAGAGGAAGGTCTTCAGCTGGTCCAGAGCGTTCCCGATCACATCGCCGTAGTCCGCCTCGATGCCGGCGTACCAGTCCGAGGACTCGAGATCCGTGATCCCCTGCGGGATCGCCTTGGCGAACTCGATGAGTTGGCGGACGACCGCGGGCAGCACGAACACCACGATCACGACCAGCAGCAGGGCGAACGAGCCGAACACGATCGTGATGCCCCACGGCCGCGCGACGCCGCCGCGCTCGAGGCGGCGGACCACCGGGTCGAGCCCGATCGCGACGAACAGCGCCAGCGTGATGTAGATGAGGATCGTGGAGAGCGATCCGATCGCGAGCCCCATCACGATCGAGAACAGCACGCCGAAGGTGACGACGACCGCGGTGCCGAACGGATGGTCGAGCGCCGCCAGGACGCCGCGCGCACCCGAGGGTGCCCCGGGCGACCGTGCCGTGTCGGGGACGTCTGCGGTCTCGGGTGGCCGTGGTGCGCTCTTCTTCCACATGGCCTCAGCATGGCGGCGCGATCCGCGGTGCGCGTCACCTGATCCGCGCGATATCCGAGAGCTGTTTCATGCAACCGGCATGACGCGCGCGGACGCCGTGCGGGCTACCGTGACGATCGCGGCGGTGCGCCGCAGTGGACCATCGACAAGGAGAACATCATGCCCCTCCGCAGAATGGGCCGGCCGGGCCTGGTCGGAATGGCGGCGCGAACGGCGGTGGTCGCCGGCACGGCGACCGCGGTCTCCGGCGGCGTCGCCCGACGTCAGCAGGCGAGAGCCCAGTCGCAGCATGAGCAGCAGCAGTACGAGGCTGCTCAGCAGCAGGCGCAGATCGATGCAGCCGCCCAGGCCGCCGCGGCCCAGTACGCCGCACCCGCACCCGCACCCGCACCCGCACCGGCAGCGGCTCCGGCCGGCGGAACGGACATCGTCGCCGAGCTCCAGAAGCTCGGAGCCCTCAAGGACGCCGGCGTCCTCAGCGACGCGGAGTTCGCCGCCGCGAAGGCGAAGCTGCTGGGCTGAGAGACCACACGACGAAGGCGGGGGCCGGACTGCCGTCCCCCGCCTTCGTCGTTCCGGTGTGTCAGCCGTGCAGAGCCTTCGTCTTGATCGCGTCGAAGTCAGCCTGCGTGATCGTGCCGGCGTCGAGCAGCGCCTTGGCCGACTCGATCTCGGCCGTCGGCGACTTGCCGCCCCGGCGACGCTTCGGATGTAGTCGTTCGTCGCCTGCTGCGCCTGCTGTGCCTCGGCCACCCGGCGCTCCGACATGCTGCGCCCGCGCGCGATGAGGTAGACCAGCGCGCCGAGCAGAGGCAGGAAGACGAGGAAGATCACCCACAGCGCCTTCCCCCATCCGCCCATCGTGTGATCCCGGAAGATGTCGATGAGGATCGTGATGTAGATCCAGATG
The DNA here is from genome assembly GCA_029319145.1 of Microbacter sp. GSS18. Classification (NCBI taxonomy): domain Bacteria; kingdom Pseudomonadati; phylum Bacteroidota; class Bacteroidia; order Bacteroidales; family Porphyromonadaceae; genus Microbacter; species Microbacter sp. GSS18. The sequence goes on from CP119753.1 coordinate 3,538,179, forward strand.
CACGCCACGGCGATGTAGATCCAGAACATCCACAACAGGAATTCCCAGAAGTTCATGTGACCAGCCCTTTTTCCTCCCAGAGCCGCGCCAGTCGCGGCTGATGATGGCCTCACGGTAACCGCCGCCCGCACCCGGCGCATCATGCTGATCGCACGAACCGGGACGGGCGCGCGTCCGCCGGCGCATGCCGTGGCTCCGGGACGTTCGGCCCAGCGTCATCATCGGCGCGCCGCTACCCTCGGACCTGTGAGCGCAGGCCCGGGGGGCTCGTCGATGAGCGCGCGAGCAGCCGGCCCGGTGCCGCTGGACGCCAAGCTCGTCGCGCCCGCGCCGCGAGCGGCGTTCGTGAGCCGGCGTGCGATCATCGACGCCGCCCGGCGCGACGCGAAGCGCTTCGTCTGCATCAGCGCATCCGCCGGCTACGGCAAGTCGAGCATGCTCGCGGAGTGGGCGGCCGTCGAGGACCGCCCCGTCGCGTGGGTGTCGCTCGACCGTTTCGATGACGACCCCGTGACCGTGCTGGCACTTGTCGCGACCGCGTTCTCACGAGCCACCGGGGGCGGCGACGATCTCGCGGACCGGATGCGCGTTCCTCCGGAGGCGGCACTGGGGCGCGCCGCCCCGTTGCTCGCGGCCGCTCTGCGCTCCGCGCCGGTTCCGTTCGTGGTCATGATCGACGATCTGCAGTGGCTCGAGTCCCGAGCGTGCGACGACGTGCTCTCCGTGATCATGGACGGCGTGCCGGCGGGATCGCAGTTCGTCGCCGCCAGTCGCTCCCCCCAGCTGTACGCGGCGAGTCGGCGCGTGGACGGGGAGGTCTTCGAGATCGGCCCCGAGGAGCTGTCGCTCGACGCCGCCGGTGTGCGGGCCGTCTTCCGCCGTGCCGGCATCGATCTCGCGGCCGGCGACGCCGACGCGATCCTCGCGCACGCCGAAGGCTGGCCTGTCGGCATCCACCTCGCCGCCTCGGTCTCGGCGGCACGGGGCGAGGTGCTCGACATCTCGGGCGATGATCGCTTCGTCACCGACTACCTCTACCGCGAGTCGCTGTCCGCCCTGCCCGCGCGGACGCGGCGGTTCCTCATCCGGTCGGCGGTTCTGGACGTCATGTCGGATGCGGTGTGCGCCGCCGTCGCCGACGATCCCGGCGGGGCTCACCGGCTGAGCGAACTGGAGGAGTCGAACGTCTTCCTCATCCCGCTGGATCGCACGCGTGATCTGTACCGCTATCACCAGCTGTACCGCGAGTTCCTCCTCGGCGAGCTGCGCCACGAGGATGCCGGCGCCGTCGTCGACCTCCATCGCAGCGCCGCCGACTGGTACGAAGCGCACGAGCAGCCGGCGATGGCGATCGAACACCTGCTCCAGACGCCCGACCGCGATCGCGCCGCGCGCCTGATCGATGCCATCGGCTACGCGACCTACCAGGCCGGCGGGCTGACGACGGTTCGCCGGTGGGTGGAGACCGTGGGTGAGGACAGCGTGCGGGCGTACCCGCCGCTCGCGGTGCTCGCCGGGTGGATCGCAGCCCTCACGGCCCACGAGGCCGACGCCGAGAAGTGGGCGGCCTGCGCCGAGTCGCTGTCGTTCGCACGGGTGCCCGCCGACGGCACGGCGTCGTACGAGTCGGCGCGCGCCATGCTGCGGGCGGTCATGTGCGCCCACGGCCCCGCGGCCATGCGCGATGACGCGGCGCGTGCGCTCGCCGCCGAACCCGCCTGGAGCGTGTGGCGCGATCAGGCGCTGACGCTCGCGGGAGACGCGCTGCTGATCGGCGGCCAGGTCGATGCGGCCGATGCGCTGTTCGCGCAGGCGGGCGCCCGCGCCGCCGAGGTGGGGAACCACAACGTCGAGGTCCGGAACGCGTCGCTGCGGGCGATGATCGCCATCGAGGCCGGACGGTGGGAGGACGCGGATCGGCTCGTCGGCGAAGCGCGCCGGATCATCGACGCCCACCGGCTTCACGCCTATTCGACGTCGCTCGGCGTCTACGCCTCAGCCGCCCGCATCGCCCTGCACCGCGGTGACCTCCACGCCGCCGAGCGCGACGTGGCGCACGCGATGCGCGAGCGCGCCGGCACGAGCGGCGCGATGCCCACCGTGGCGGTCCGGCTGCGGCTCCATCTCGGTGCAACGTGCTGGGCGATGGGGGATGCGGCGACGGCCCGCCAGCTCGTGCGCGAGACGGAGGACATCCTGCTCCGGCGCCCGGACCTGGGGGTCCTCGTCGAGGAGTTCGCGCGCCTGCGGGCCACCGTGACCGATCCCCACGTCGCGAGCGGCGGGCCGCCGCCGCTGACGCCCGCGGAGCTGAGGCTGCTTCCCTACCTCCAGACGTATCTCACGATCCCCGAGATCGCCTCGCGCCTGTTCGTCTCGCGCAACACCGTCAGCACGCAGGTCGGCTCGATCTACCGCAAGCTCGGGGTGTCGTCGCGCGGCGAGGCGGTGGAGCGCGCCACCGTGGTGGGGCTGCTCGGCGGTTCGTGAGGGCTACTCCTCGAGGTCGTAGCCGAGGCCCCGCGCCACCGAGGATGCGGCGGTGACGGTGCGTGGCACGCCGACCGTCGGCCCGAGTTCGAACAGCACCGCGACGATCGCGTCTGCGGTCAGGCCGGCGCTCACCGCCGCGTCCACCTGTTCGGCGTATGACGCGTCCGACCCGCCGACGGCCACGAGCCCCGCGAGCCGGATGAGCGCCCGCGATTGATCGTCGAGGCCGGCCGCGCGCAGGGACCCCGGGCCTTCGGCGTCGATGATGCCGGGCTCGTTCGCCGCCAGTCGTCGCAGGAGCTCGCGATAGTTCGCCATGGTCGTCCCCCGAACCGAGGGTCTGGCCGCTGCGGGCCCTACTCGACCGCCGCGGCGGCCGCCACGACCTCGTTGACGATGGGCGCCGGGATGCGCACGGACTCCACGACCGTGCCGTTGGCCTCCGCCAGCCGGCTCGCCAGGTGCGTGGCCCACCGGTGCTCGGCGACCAGCAGCAGGGCCGAGGTCCCCGGCTCCAGCGCGGCGGCGAGCTCGGCGACGTCCTCTTCGGAGGCCAGGCCGCTCTCGGGCAGATCGATCGCGTCGGGGTCGGGCGCGAAAGCGTCGATCTCGAGGATCGTCAGCTCGCCGTCCGTGGAACGCGACACTTCGAGCAGATCGAGCACGCGGATCGTGCCGGCGTCGTCGAGGCTCAGGACGGCATCGATCACTTCGGGGCTCGGGGTGTCCCCGTCGAACGCGGCGAGGATCAGTTCCACTGGTCCGTACTCGTAGTCAGCCATCTCTCTGCCTTTCGCGTGACCGCTGTGTCAAGGCAAACGTAGGTCGCGCCGCATCGGGGCACATCACCCAGATCACGTGAGGCTCCGACGGCCACCCGCTCACCGGATCGCGATGGCGCGTCAGTAGTCGCTGAGGAGCTCCGTGAGGTGCGCGACCTGGTCCGCGGGCATTCCATACCCGTGGCGGGGCTCGGGGTACCGGCGCTCGCGGACGTCCGCGGCGTAGGCGGCGACCGCCTCGACCATCGGCGCGCGCAGCTCGGCGTAGCGCTTGACGAACCGGGCGGCGTGGCCGTCGTAGATGCCGAGCAGGTCGTGGAAGACGAGGACCTGCCCGTCCGTGCCGGGCCCCGCGCCGATGCCGATGACGGGAACGTCGAGGTACGGCATGATCGCGTCGGTCGCCGGCGTCGGGATCGCCTCGAACACGATCGAGAAGCACCCGGCCTCCTGCAGCGCCGCGGCGCTGTCGCGGATCGCCAGGGCGTCCGACGCGGTGCGGCCCTGCGACCGGTAGCCGCCGATGCTCGCCGCGGTCTGCGGAGTGAGGCCGACGTGGCCCATGACAGGGATGCCGGCGGCCACGAGCGCGCGGGCGCGGTCGACCGACGATCCACCGCGTTCGATCTTCACGGCATCGGCGCCGGCTTCCTTGACGAACCGGATCGCCGTGGTGACGGCCTGCTGATCCGAGGTCTCGTACGAGCCGAACGGCAGGTCGGCGACCAGCAGCGGGCCCGAGAGCCCGCGTCGCACCGCGGCGGTGAGCATCAGCATCTCGTCGACCGTCACCGGGATGGTGCTTTCGTAGCCGAGGACCGTCATCGCGGCCGAGTCGCCGACCAGGACGAGGTCGACGCCCGCCGCGTCGGCGATCTGGGCGCTGGGGTAGTCGTAGGCGGTGACCATGACGATCGGCTCGCCTGCGGCCTTCTTCGCCGAAAGGCCGGCGAAGGTGGTCTTGGCGCGGGGGCCGTCCGCGGGAGCCGACCCGGTGTGGGCGCTCACGTCGCCGGTTCCGGCGAACGCTCGAGCGACGCCGTCGACCCGTCGGCGCCGATCGCCTGCAGGATCCGGTTGTCGATGAGGCGTGCGGGCCCCACGCGCGCGGCGACGGCCAGCAGCGCGGCGTCGCCGACCTCGTCCAGCTCGCGCAGGTCGTCAGGCGAGCGCAGCTCCAGGTACTCCGGTTCGATGCCCGCGGCGGTGAGGACGGCGCGGGCGGCCGAGAGCACACCGGCCGCATTGGTGCGTCCGCGCCGGACCGCGGTCTCGGCGGCGTCCAGCGCGCGGTTGATCGCCCGCGCCCGCACCCGGGACTCGGGGTCGAGGTAGGCGTTGCGCGAGCTCATCGCCAGCCCGTCCGCCTCGCGGACGGTGGGGCAGGCGACGATCCGGACCGGAATGTCGAGGTCGCGCACGACACGACGGATGACGAGCACCTGCTGCGCGTCCTTCTGGCCGAAGTACGCGGCGTCGGGCCCGACGATCTGCAGCAGCTTCGTCACGACCGTCGCGACGCCGTCGAAGTGCCCGGGGCCGCGCGTCGCGCCGCACAGCACCTCTGTGATGCCCGAGACGTGGATGGTCGTCGAGAACCCGTCGGGATACATCTCGTCGACGGTCGGGGCGAACAGGATGTCGACGCCGGCGGCCTCGGCCAGCGCCGCGTCGCGCTCCTCGCTGCGAGGGTACGCCGAGAGATCCTCGTTCTTGCCGAATTGCGTCGGGTTCACGAACAGCGACATCACGACGACGTCGGTCTCGGCCCGCGCCTCGCGGACGAGCGACAGATGCCCGTCGTGCAGGGCGCCCATGGTGGGGACCAGTCCCACGCTCCGGACCCCGGCGCGGGCGTCCCGCAGGGCGGCGCGGACCTCGGTCACGCTGCGCACGATTCTCATGATGGTGTCTCGTCTTTCCGGGCGAGGGCGAGGGTGCTCACGCACAGCTCGTCGAAGAGGGCGACCAGGTGCGGGGCGGATGCGGTCAGGGCCGCGCGCTGCCGCTGCACGGTCTCGAGGTCGCCGCGGGCGATGGGGCCGGTCAGGGCCGCCGCGGCGCCGTGGGCGACCCAGTTCTCGACCGTGGCGCGCACCAGCGGCGCGAGCAGGGCGCGCGCGTCGTCCTCGGCGAGTCCCGCCGCCGCGGCGGCGTCCTCCGCGGCGCCCAGGAGCGTGACGACGAAGTTCGAAGCCATCGACGCCGCCGCGTGGTAGCCGGCACGGCCCTCGTCGGCGATGGCGAACGGGCGGCCCCCGAGGCTCGTCGCCAGTTCGCGGGCGATCTCGAGCGCTTCCGGGGTCGTCGCGCCGATGGCGCACCCCACCCCGATCAGCGCGTCGGGCGCCTCGTCACCGACGAAGGTGCCGAGGGGATGCAGCCCGAAGTCCACGCCCGAGGCCGCGATCGGCGTGGCGCCGGAGACGTGGCCGACGAAGCGGCTGTGCCCTCGTGCGCGCCCGGCGGCGGTGGCGATCGCGGCATCGGGCACGCACAGCAGCACGACGTCGGCGACCGCGATCGGCTCGTCCCGGCCGGTGGGTCCCGACACCGCGTAGTCGGCCGCCGTCAGCGCTCTGGCCAGGACGCGGCCGACGCGGCCGGGGCCGACGAGTGACACGGTGGCGACGGCGCGGTTCTCGGACAGCAGGGATGTGTTCATCGGGGGAGCGCACCCGGGCGACGTCGGTGCGGATGCGTGTCGAGTATCGCCCATTGGTGCACCTGATTCAAAAAACGCCCTCACCATTACGCCGTATTCCCGGCGGGCTCAGCGGTCATCCTCGTCCCATTCGGTGCCCTCGAGGTCGCCGCGCAGCGTTCCGGTGACGTCGTCGACGGCGGCACCGACGGTGGGGGCGAACCGGTCGGGCGTGAACCGGTCGGTGACCCCGTATCGCTCCAGCACGTCGCGGACCGGGTCCTTCATCTCGGCGAAGACGAGCCGGATGCCGTGCACCTCCAGATACTCGTCGAGCTCGACGAGCTCGTCGATCGCCGTCGTGTCGATGTCGGTGATCGGCTCGGCGGCCAGGATGACGGTGCGGATGCCGGGGCCGGCGGCATCCACGCGCGCACGGACCCAGTCGTCGAAGGTGCCGCCGTTGGCGAAGAAGAGGGGAGCGTCGAACCGCACGATCACCGCTCCCGGGATGCGCTCGCCGGTCTCGGGGTAGCGGGACAGGTCGTGGTAGCCGCGGATGCCCGGCACCCGGCCGAGCTCGGTCCGGTAGGGACGCCACGATCGTGCGATGAACGCCAGCAGGGACAGCATGATCGCCACCACGATCCCCTGGAGGACCCCGAAGACGAGGACGCCGAGGAACGCCGCGATCGACAGCACGGCGTCCAGCCGGTTCATGCGCCACAGCGACAGCAGCCCGCGCAGGTCGATCAGGCTCACGACCGCCATGACGACGACGGCGGCGAGCGTGGCCTGGGGGAGGACCGAGGTCAGCCCCGGCACGACGAGGATGAACACGACGATCAGCAGGGCCCCGACGACCCCGGTCAGCTGCGTACGCGAGCCCGCCTGCTCGGCGACCGGAGTGCGCGACGACGACGCCGAGACGGCGAACCCGCCGAAGATCCCGCCGGCGACGTTGGCGACGCCGATGCCCCACAGTTCCTGGCTGCCGCTGACGACCTCGCCGCGCCGCGCCGCGAGGGTGCGCGAGAGGACGGCGCTGTCGGTGAACGCCACGAGGGCGATGCCCGCCGCCGGCGCCAGCAGGAGCAGCACGTCGTCGGGACGCAGACCCCCGAGCGCCGGGGCCGGGAGGCCCTCGGGAAGGGCGCCCACCACCTCCAGCCGATCGCCGAGGCCGAGCAGCCACGTCAGCACCATCCCCACCACGACGACGACGAGGACGCCCGGCACGGGGGAGCGCAGGCGCGCGAGCACCGCGATGACCACGATCGAGCCGAGCCCGAAGGCCACCGCGATCGGTTCCGCCTCGCCTCCGACGATGGCCCGCACGACCGCGACGGCCTCGTCGACGATGCCGTCGCCGTCGACCGAGAACCCCATCAGCCCGGGGATCTGCGAGACGATCACCAGCAGCGCGATGGCGTTCAGGTATCCGACGCGGATCGGCTTCGACAGCAGGTCGGTGACGAACCCGAGCCGGAGGATGCCGCCGAGCACCATGAGGATGCCGACCATGATGCCGAGCAGACCCGCGAGGGCGATGGCGCGCTGCTGGTCGCCGGCGGCGAGCGGCAGGATCGAGGCGCCGATGATCGGGACGAGAGCGGAGTCGGGCCCCAGCACGAGGATCCGGGACGGGCCGAACAGCGCGTAGGCCAGCAGCGGGATGATGGTCGCGTACAGGCCCGTCTCGGGCGGCAGACCGGCGACCTGCGCGTACCCCATGCCCGCGGGGATGAGGAGTGTCGTCAGCACGATGCCCGCACGGATGTCGGGCCACAGCCACGCGCGCTTGTACTCGCGCGCGACAGCGATGCCGGGGATCCACCGGCCGATTCCGGTCGCCGCAGCCATCGCCACCTCCGCTCCCATCATGGTGGCAGGTTGGCGTCTCCGATCGGAACGCCCGAGCTCGTCGTCGGAGCCGTGGCGTTGCCCTGGCGACGCCTCAGGTGTTGACTGGGATGCCGGGGAGACAATCGCGTTCGGGAGGACGTCATGATCGAATCCGAATCCGCTCCTCAGTTCTCGACCCCGGGCGGGCCGCCCATGCCGGCGATGCCCGAGACGACGGGGCGCTACATCGTCGTGTTCGACGAGGGCGCCGACGCTCCCGGCATCCTCGGCGGCGCCGGCATCCGCGGTTTCGCGCGCTCGCGCGATCTGCGCGGGGACGAAGCGGCCGTGTCGAAGACCGACACCGTGTTCGAGGAGCTCGGAATGGCCGTCGTCAGCGACCCGGGGCAGCTCGGCGCGCGGTCGGTGCGCGAGGGCGTCGTGTCGGTCTCGCCCGAGCTCGTGCATCACGTCCTCGACGGCGACTACGTCCGCGGCTACGCCGACGGGGTGCAGGATCTCGCCGGTCGACTCGGCGTGAGCGCGCCGCCGGCCGCGCCCGGAGGCAAGGCGCCCACCGCCGAGGCGACGTTCTTCCGAGACAGCGAATCGCTGACATGGGGCATCCAGGCCACGGGCGCCGACCGATCCGGCTACTCGGGCGCGGGTGTCAAGGTCGCCGTCCTCGACACCGGCTTCGACGTCGGGCATCCGGACTTCGCCACGCGAGGCGTCACGGCGGCGTCGTTCGTCGACGGCGAAGGGCCCGAGGACGGGCATGGGCACGGTACGCACTGCATCGGCACGTCGTGCGGTCCCCAGAGCCCCGGTGAGGGTCCGCGGTACGGGGTCGCGTACGGTGCCGAGGTCTTCTCGGGCAAGGTGCTCGGCAACTCCGGGTCGGGGAGCGACGCCGGCATCCTCGCCGGCATCGACTGGGCGATCTCCGAGGGATGCGCGGTCATCTCGATGTCGCTCGGCGCCGACGTCCCGCGCGTCCACCCGCCGTACACGGTCGCCGGCCGTCGCGCGCTCGAGAAGGGGAGCCTCATCATCGCCGCCGCCGGCAACAACGCGATGCGGACCGATCTGAACTTCGGCTTCGTCGGCGCCCCGGCCAACAGCCCGCACATCGTCGCCGTCGCGGCGCTGAACCAGCAGCTCGACGTCGCGTTCTTCTCGGCCCGCACCCTGCCCGACGCCCGCGGCGGGCAGGTCGACCTCGCCGGTCCCGGCTACCAGGTCTACTCGTCGTGGCCGATGCCCACCCGCTACCGGTCGATCAGCGGCACGAGCATGGCGACGCCCCACGTCGCCGGACTCGCGGCACTGTGGGCCGAGGCCACCGGGTACCGGGGTGGTCAGCTGTGGTCGATCCTGACCCAGGAGAGCAGGCGACTGCTCGCGCCGTCGGTCGACGTCGGGTCCGGCCTGATGCTGGCGCCCTGACCGCCGGCACCGGGACCCGCGAGCGTAGGATCGGGATCGTGGCCGGGACCAGGATCACCGTCTCCGTCGACGACGAGCACGTCGACGACGTCGACGCCGTCGTCGCGCGGCTCGAGGCGTGCGGGATGACCGTCGAGAAGGTGCTGCCGTCGCTCGGGATGGTCACCGGGACGATCGAGGACCCCGGCGCCCTGCGCGACGTCGTCGGCATCCATCCTCCGGTGGCGGAGCGCAGCGTTCGTCTGCCCCCGCCGGGCGACGACATCCAGTGACCGCCTGCGTCTCTCGCGGCGTCGCGTCAGCCAGGATGGCCCGCGTGTGCACGCGCGTCCAGAGCCCGACCGCGTGGGCGGGCGTCACGCGGTCCGGACGTAGACGACGTCGTCCTCCCAGCGGTCGCCGACCAGGAACCGTCGCGAGCCCGCGAGGCTGAAGCCCTCGCGCTCGTAGAAGCGTCGCGCCCGGGTGTTCTGGTGATTCGTCCCGAGCCACACGGTCGGCGCTCCGGCCGCACGCGCGCGCTCCATCACCGCGGTGAGCAGCTCCGCCGCGGCGCCGCCGCCCTGCCGGTCGGCGCGGACGTACAGCTTGCTGAGCTCCGTGATCGGCCCCGGGGGCACGAGCGGCGCGATGTCGGCCGGCGGCTCGCGCCGCGCCGCGAGCGCGTACCCGGCGAGGGCCCCGTCCGGCTCCCGTGCGACCAGGACGTCGTACGCCGGGCTGCCGACGTAGTCCTCGAAGGAGGCTGTCGTCAGGTGCGCCGCGACGAACGAGGCGATCGCCTCCTCGGTGATGTGGGGCGGACACGCGAGCGGGAAGGTCAGAGCGGCCAGTTCGGCGAGCGCGGATGCGTCCGCGGCTTCGGCGTCCACGATCCTCACCCGGCCGAGGATAGCGGTCATCGGCTCCCTACTTTCGGCGGTGCCGCGCCGTTCGCCGCCCGGACTACCGTCGTGCCACGCCCACGCGGTCGATGCCGACCGCACAACTGTTTCGAGGGGGAAGCATGGCCGAGGACTACGCGACGCTGTGGCGACGCAGCATCGACGACCCGCAGGGGTTCTGGCTGGAGGCCGCGGATGCCGTGACGTGGACGACGCCGCCGCGCACCGCCCACGCCGGAGGTGAGGACGGACGATGGTTCCCCGACGCCGGGCTCAACATGAGCGCCAACGCTCTCGACCGTCACGTGGACGCGGGGCGCGGAGACAGCATCGCGCTGCGCTACCACTCGGCCATGACCGGCACCGCCAAGCACTACACCTACCGGGAACTGCGCGACCGTGTTGCCGAGGTGGCCGGCATGCTGAGCGACCTCGGGGTCGCGCGCGGCGACCGCGTGCTCATCTACCTGCCCATGACGCCCGAGGCCGTCATGGCGATGCTCGCGTGCGCCCGTCTCGGGGCCATCCACTCGGTCGTGTTCGGCGGGTTCGCCGCCTCCGAGCTCGCCGTCCGCATCGCCGATGCGCGACCCTCGGTCATCGTCACGGCGTCCGGCGGCCTCGAGCCGGGCCGCACCGTGGAGTACCTGCCGATCGTGCGCAAGGCGCTCGAGGCGGCGCCGGGGATCGTCCGCACCGTCGTGGTGCGCGACCGCGCCGCGGTGCCGGGATCCGCCGCAGACATGGCCGGCGCCGTCGAGGGCGTCCAGTGGCTCGACTGGGACGAGCGGGTGGCTCAGGCGGCGCCGGTGGAGCCCGTTCCGGTCGTGTCCCACGATCCGCTGTACATCCTCTACACGTCCGGGACGACGGGGAACCCCAAGGGGGTGGTCCGCGACACCGGCGGATACGCCGTCGCCCTGGCGTGGGCGATGCGCAGCATCTACGACATCGGGCCGGGCGACACGATGTTCACGGCATCCGATGTGGGATGGGTCGTCGGTCACTCGTTCATCGTCTACGGACCGCTGATCGCCGGCGCGACGACCGTCCTGTTCGAGGGCAAACCCGTCGGCACGCCGGATGCCGGGGAGTTCTGGCGCATCGTGCGCGACTACCGCGTGAAGACGATGTTCACCGCGCCGACCGCGCTGCGCGCGATCCGCCGCGTCGACCCCGACCTGGAGGAGCTGCCCGAGGGCGCTCTGGCATCCCTCGAGACGCTGTTCCTCGCCGGCGAGCGTCTCGACCCCGAGACGTGGCACTGGGCGAACGACGGCCTGGGCGTGCCCATCGTGGACCACTGGTGGCAGACCGAGACAGGGTGGCCGATCTGCTCCGTTCCCGTGGGCCTTCATCGCCTCGAGACCCGTGCCGGGTCCACCGCGGTCCCGATGCCGGGGTACGACGTGCGCATCCTCGACTCCTCGGGCCGCGACCTCACCGGCACCGGCCCCGGCGGGTCGTCGCCCGAGGGGAACATCGCGCTGACGCTGCCGCTGCCGCCCGGCACCCTCACCGGCATCTGGGGCGACGAGCGGCGTTTCCGCGACAGCTACCTCACGGCCTTCCCGGGGTTCTACGCGACCGGTGACGCCGGCCACATCGATGCCGACGGCTACGTCTTCGTCATGGGCCGGACCGACGACGTCATCAACGTCGCCGGGCACCGCCTCTCGACCGGGTCGCTCGAGGAGGTGCTGACGATGCACCACGCCGTCGCCGAGTGCGCCGTCATCGGCGTCCACGATCACCTCAAGGGCCAGCGCGCCGCGGGGTTCGTCACCCTCAAGGCGCACGAGCACGTCGATCACGATCGGCTCGAGGCAGAACTCGTCGCCCTCGTGCGCGAGCACATCGGACCGGTCGCGGCGTTCCGCGACGTGACGATCCTCGACCGGCTGCCCAAGACGCGGTCCGGGAAGATCCTGCGCAAGACCATGCGGCAGATCGTCGACGGGGAGACCTACCGGATCCCGGCCACGATCGAGGACCCGACCGTCCTCGATGCGCTCGTCGAGATCGTCGGCCGCTCGCCGCAGAAGGTGGGGTGACGACGGGACCTCTGGCACTGTCGAGGTATCGCTTCAGGGAGCAGGGTCGCAGACGGATGCCACGACGGCACCCGATCAGACGTCCGGCCGAGGAGGCGGATCATGTCATTCGGCGAGTCCATCAAGACGGTCTTCACCAAGTACGCGGAGTTCACGGGTCGGGCGACACGCCCGGAGTTCTGGTGGTGGGTGCTCTTCACCTTCCTCGTGTCGGCCGCACTCGGAGCGATCCAGCTGCCGTCGATCACGGTCGACGACTCGGGGCAGCTCGCGCTCACGACGACGACGCTGTCGGGGCTGTGGGCCCTCGCGACGCTGCTGCCGAGCCTGGCGGTGACGGTTCGGCGGCTGCGCGATGCCGGCTACCGCTGGGCGAACGTGTTCTGGGTGCTGCTGCCCTTCGCCGGCCTGATCGTGCTCATCGTGCTGTGCGCCAAGCCGACGCAGGTCGCGCCGACGTACGCGCCCCCGCAGGGGTACGGTGCACCGCAGAGCTACACGCCCCAGCAGGGGTATGCCCCGCCGCAGGGCTACGTGCCGCAGCAGGGGTATGCCCCGCCGCCGGCCGCCGCCGGTCAGCAGCCCCCCGCGCCGAGCCCGGGGACGACGCCGCCGACCGCGCCCTGAGGGCCCGGTGAAGGAGGAGCGATGACGGAGCGCAGGCGCACCCCTCCCGCCGTGCGGCGCGTCGGGTACGTGATCGCGGTCGTCGTCAACCTGGTGCTGCTGTGGCTCGTCCTGGTGTGGCCGGGCTGGGATGCGATTCCGTATGTCACCGTCGAAGCCGCCGCCGTCATTCCGCTCGTCGTCGCCTCGCTGATCCTCGGCGCGGTGGTGAACACCCTGAACGCCGTCCTCGACAGTCGTGCTCTGCACGCGGTCGGCGACATCGCCACGTCGATCCTGAGCTTCGTCGTCGTATGGCGGGTGTGGGATGTCTTCCCCTTCGCGTTTCCCGCCGAGTCCGGGGCGGAATCCGGTGTGCGGATCCTCCTCGGCGTGCTGATGGGTCTCATCGTCCTGGGCATCGTCGGAAACGTCGCGGTCCTGATTCGTCTGGGCGTCGGGCAGAGCGCCCGCCGGCTCTGACGTCGTCGTCCCGGGACGGGGCGTCGGTCGCGCTGACGGGCCGCCGGAAAATGTGGTCAGACCACATTGATAATGAAACGATTCAGCGCTACTCTGGATCTCGAGAGGCGGCCCGCGGAAAGGAGTCGGAGTGACACGTTCCGACCGGATCGAGAGGGGCCGAGACGACTGAGATGAGAGATAACGTCAGGCCCACCATCGACGAGTACCTTGCGAACATGGGCGTCGCCGGAAGCCGCATCTGCGAGATCGACGCGAGCGAGGCCGGCGCCGGCAACATCTCGATCTGCCTCGACGAGCTGCCCCGCGTGCGGGAGGTCTTCCCGATCTCCGAGCGGATCGAGCTGCCGCTCCCGGCTCCCGCACTCGCCGGCCGCACCCTGCTCGTCACCGGCTCGGGACGGCGGCTGCGCCAGATCAAGAACGACCCGGCGGCGAACATCGGCGCGGTGATCGTCGAGGCCGACGGCCTGCACGGCGAGCTGCTCACATCGCCGCGGCGGGAGTTCGCGAAGCTGACGAGCGAGTTCAACTCGCATCTCGCGGTCCACAACGATCAGATCGGCACGCGCGACCTGTGGTTCCACGCGACGGTGCACGCACAGCCGCCGCACCTGACGTTCCTGAGCCACATCGAGAAGTACCGCACCGATGCGGCGATGAACGGCGCGATCCTGCGCTGGGAGCCCGAGTCCATCGTCGCGCTGTCGGAAGGCATCGGCGTGCTGGAGTTCATGGTCCCCGGGTCGGCCGAGCTGATGGCCGCGAACGTCGCCGGCCTGCGCGAGTACCAGATCGTCCTGTGGAGCAAGCACGGCGTGATGGCCCGCTCCGATCTGTCGGTGACGCGCGCGGTGGATCGCATCGAATACGCCGAGACGGGCGCGAAGTACGAGCACATGAACCTCAGTGCGGGCGGGGTCGGCGAGGGGCTCAGCAAGGCGGAGATCCGCGCCGTGGCAGAGGCGTTCGGCGTCTCGTCGCCCTGGCTCGGCTGAAGGCGCCCGTGAGCGCCTCCGGCGCGGCCGGACCGGTCTCCGGTCGGTCGCGCCGTTGCGGCGTCAGGAGGAGGTCTGAGTCGAGCGCCTGACCACGAGTTCGGGGTGGAAGACGGTCTGGCGCGGGATCAACTCCGGGTCGGCCGCCTCTTCGAGGAGGATCCGCAGTCCGGTCTTGCCGATGGTCGTGCTGGGCTGGCGCATGGACGACAGGGGAACGGCGGCGGCGCCCGCGAATGCGATGTCGTCGAAGCCGATGATCGCGATCTCGTCGGGGACGCGCAGTGTGCCGTCGGCGAGCAGAGACTGCAGCAGTCCGAGGGCGACGAGGTCATTCGCGGCGAACACGGCATCCGGACGGTCGTTCCGCGGACGGGCGAGCAGCTTCGCGCCCGCGGCCGCGCCCTCCGCCACGCTCATCGCGCTCGTCGCGATCACCTCGAGGCTCACCTCCGTCGCGTTCTCGGCCGCCACCCGCGCACCGGCCAGGCGGTCGCTCACCTGCCGGATCTCGAACGACCCGCCGACGAAGGCGATGCGTCGGCGGCCCGTCGCGATGAGGTGCTCGACGGCCATGCGGCCCCCGACGACGTTGTCCACCGACACTGAGCTGAAGCGGCTCCCCCCGCTGTGGCGATCGATCAGCACGGCCGGGATGCCCCGCGCGCGCAGCCGTTCGAGACGTGTGTGGACATCGCCGTAAGGAGCGATGAGGAGCCCTCTGACCTGGTGTTCTTCGAAAAGGTCGAGGTACATCTTCTCGCGGAGCGGGTTCTCGTCGGTGCTGCCGTACAGGATCGCGATGCCCTGCTTGGTGCCCTCGTCCTCGGCGCCGCGCATGACGTCGTAGAAGAACGGATTCTGGCCGTCGAGGACGATGAAGCCGACGGTCGCGCTGACGCCGGCGCGCAGCTTGCGCGCGGCCTCGTTGCGCACATAGCCGAGTGCGTCGATGGCCTCCTGCACCTTGAGCACCGATTCGGCCGACACCTCATCGGGGCGATTGAGCACGTTCGACACCGTCCCCACGGACACGCCTGCCCGCAGGGCAACGTCACGAATGCTCACACTCGCCATCGCTGGTGCTACCTCCACATCGATTCGGCACCGTTCGGCAGATCGGACTTGACCGTTGCCGAGACGCTCCATAGAGTATGCCTGAATCGTACGTGAATCGATTCATATCTTTTCAAACCCGCAATCCCTCAAGGAGGAGGTAGCCGTGTCGGAGATGCCGCACAGCGAGGCCGCCCCCGCACTCGAACTGTCTCGGGTGGTGAAGTCCTTCGGCGCCGTCGTCGCCCTCCGCTCGGGCAGCATCCGCCTCGAGAAGGGCTCGATCCACGCGCTCATCGGTGAGAACGGCGCCGGCAAGTCCACCCTCGTCAAGATCATCGCCGGGCTGTATCGCCGCGACGCCGGCGACTTCTTCCTCGAGGGCGAGCCGGTCGACTTCCACAGCACCGCCCAGTCCAAGGCCGCGGGCATCGCGGTCATCTACCAGGAGCCCACGCTCTTCCCCGACCTGTCGGTGACAGAGAACATCTTCATGGGCCGCCAGCCCACGAACCGCGTCGGCCGCATCGACCGCAAGGCGATGAAGGAGGAGGCGACGGCGATCTTCGAGCGCCTCGGCGTCCGGATCGATCCGGACCGCCTCACCGAGGGGCTCTCGATCGCCGACCAGCAGATCATCGAGATCGCCAAGGCCATCTCGCTCGACGCGCGGGTGCTGATCATGGACGAGCCGACCGCGGCCCTCAGCGGCGTCGAGGTCGAGCGCCTGTTCGCCGTCGCGCGGAGTCTCCGCGACGAGGGCCGAGCCCTGGTCTTCATCTCGCATCGCTTCGACGAGGTGTTCGACCTGTGCGACACCGTCACGGTCATGCGCGACGGGGCATACGTCGACTCCATGCCGATCGCCGAGACCACGGTCGACGACCTCGTCCGCCAGATGGTCGGCCGCGACGTCACCGAGATGTTCCCGAAGCTCGAGGCCGAGGTCGGCGACGACCTGCTGGTCGTCGAGGGCCTCACCCAGAAGGGCGTGTTCGACGACATCTCGTTCACCGTGCGCTCGGGCGAGATCGTCGGCCTCGCGGGCCTCGTCGGCGCGGGGCGCAGCGAGGTGGTGCGCGCGATCTTCGGCGTCGACCCCTACGAGTCCGGCTCGGTGCGGATCGGCGGCGAACTCCTCCCGAAGGGCAAGCCCAAGGCGGCTATGGCGCGCGGCATCGCCCTCGTCCCCGAGGACCGCCGCAAGCAGGGCCTCGTGCTGGACACATCGGTGACCCGCAACATCACGCTGGCGATCCGCGGTCGCCTGGCGAAGATGGGCCTGATCTGGGGCGCGCTCGAGAACGAGTCCGCGAAGGTCTGGGCGAGCCGCCTCGAGGTCAAGACCGCGGCGCTGGACGCCGAGACCGGAACCCTCTCAGGTGGCAACCAGCAGAAGGTCGTTCTCGGCAAATGGCTGGCGACGCACCCCAAGGTCCTCATCGTCGACGAGCCCACCCGCGGCATCGACGTCGGAACCAAGGCCGAGGTGCACCGCCTGATCTCGCAGCTCGCCCAGGAGGGCCTCGGAATCATCATGATCTCGTCGGAGCTCCCCGAGGTGCTCGGCATGGCCGACCGCGTCCTGGTGATGCGCGAGGGCCGGCTCACCGGTGAGTTCGACCGGGCCGAAGCCACGCCCGAGTCCGTCATGTACGCCGCGACGGCAGAAGAGGAGGTGGCGCGATGACGCTCACCACAGAGGCAGAGCCCAAGCAGCACCCCCTGGTCTCCGCCACCGGCCACATCCTCAAGGCGCGCGAGACGGGCATCGGCATCGCGCTGGTCCTCGTCGTCGTCGTCGCGACCGCCATCAACCCGACCTTCCTGTTCTCGTCGGATGGCTTCCGCGACCTGCTCCTGACGCCGTCGCTGCTCATGGTGGTCGCCGTCGGTTCGGCTGTCATCATCATCACGCGCAACGTCGACCTGTCGGTCGGCTCGACGGTGGGACTGACCGCCTACCTCACCGGCCGCCTCTTCATCGACGTGCCCGGCATCCACCCGAGCCTCGTCTTCGTGGCCGGCATCGCGCTCGGCGCCCTGCTCGGCCTCATCAACGGCGCACTCGTGGCGTTCGGCAAGGTGCCCGCGCTGGTGATCACGCTCGGAACGATGTACATCTACCGCGGCATCAACGTGGCGTGGGCCGGCAGCGACCGGATCAACGCCTCCGACATGCCGGCCGGCTTCCGCGCCCTCGGCACGGGAGACTTCCTCGGCATCCCGCTGCTGACGATCCTCGCGGTGGTCGTCCTCGTGATCGCGGCCTGGTACCTGCGCAACCTGCGCAGCGGCCGCGAGCTCTACGCCATCGGCTCGGACCCCGACGCCGCGCACCTGTACGGACTGCGCGTGACCCGTCGCGTTCTCGGCGCGTTCATCGTCGGCGGAGCACTCGCCGGCCTCGCGGGCGTCCTGTACGCCGCGCGCTACGGCACGGTCAGCTCCAACGCCGGCTACGGCTGGGAGCTGCAGGCGATCGGTGCGGCCGTCATCGGCGGCGTCGCGATCTCGGGCGGCGTCGGCACCGTGTGGGGCGCCGCGATCGGCGCCTACCTGCTGCTGACGATCAACCGCGCCCTTCCGATCATCGGCATCGAGGACTTCTGGCAGCGCGCCGTGGTCGGCATCCTCATCATCGGCGCCATCGTCCTCGACCGCGTCCTCGCGGTCCGCCAGCATCGACGACTCATCGCAGCGAGGGAGGGAACGAAGTCATGAGCACCGTGACCGTTCTGACTCAGAAGCCCGCCCGCGAATACAAGGCGTACCAGCACCCGCTGTGGCGCCGCGTGATCGTGAACCGCGAGGCCGCCATCATCGGGCTGCTCGCCCTCGTGATCGTGGTCGCCACCGTGGTGGTGCCGAACTTCGACAGCCCCCTCACGCTGACCTATCTCATCCGCGAGATCGCGCCGATCCTGCTCA
The DNA here is from genome assembly GCA_029319145.1 of Microbacter sp. GSS18. Classification (NCBI taxonomy): domain Bacteria; kingdom Pseudomonadati; phylum Bacteroidota; class Bacteroidia; order Bacteroidales; family Porphyromonadaceae; genus Microbacter; species Microbacter sp. GSS18. Next base: position 3,556,404 of record CP119753.1, read on the forward strand.
TCGCGCTGCCGATGACGCTGATCATCATCACCGAGGAGATCGACCTCTCGGTCGCGAGCACACTCGGCCTGTCGAGCGTCGTCACCGGCCTCGGCGTGCAGGCGGGGTGGCCGCTGCCGGTCGCGGCGCTCCTGGCCATCCTGGTCGGCACCGTGGCGGGCGCCATCAACGGCGCGCTCGTGACCTTCGTCGGCCTGCCGTCGCTCGCCGTCACGATCGGCACCCTGGCGCTGTTCCGCGGCGTCGCCGTGGGTCTTCTCGGCACCACCGCGATCAGCGACTTCCCCGAGTTCTGGACGGATCTCGCGCGGGCGAACATCCCCGGAACGCCCGTTCCGGTGATCATCATCCCGTTCCTGGTCCTCGCGCTGGTCTTCTCCGTCCTGCTGCACTTCACGCCCTTCGGCCGCACGCTCTACGCGATCGGGCTGAACAAGGAGGCCGCGGCCTTCTCGGGCATCGACGTCGGCATGACGAAGTTCTGGCTGTTCGTCATGAGCGGCTCGGTCGCAGGCTTCGCGGGCGTGTACTTCACGCTGCTGTACAGCAACGCCCGCGGCGACAACGCGATCGGCATGGAACTGCAGATCATCGCGGCCGTGCTCCTCGGCGGCGTGTCGATCTTCGGCGGTCGCGGGGCCATGCACGGCGTCATCGCCGGTGTGTTCCTCATCGGAACCCTCGCCAGCGCCCTGCGCCTGGCCGGGGTCACCAGCGACATCATCAACATCATCACCGGCATCCTGCTGATCCTGTCGGTGGTGTCCGCAAGCTTCCTCGCCTGGATGCGCACCAAGCGCGTCGCGGCGATCGGGAGGAAGAAGGGTCGGTCGGGCTCCAGCAGCGACACCGCCTGACCACTCGCCTGTCAATCACGGTCCGGAAACGGCACCAAGGAAGGAAACAACGATGTTCAATCTCGGACGCAAGTCCTCGCGCGTCGGCATGGGGCTGGCCGCACTCGTGGCAGCCTCCGCGCTGGCGCTGACCGGCTGCTCGAGCTCCGGTGGTTCCGGCGACTCGGGCGACGCGGGCGGTGACGCCGGCGGAGACGTGTCGATCACGATGCTGCCGAAGAACCTGGGCAACCCGTACTTCGACACCTCGACCGGGGGTGCCGAGGCCGCGGTGGCCGAGTTCGGTGGGACCTTCGAGGAGGTCGGCCCGACCGAGGCGTCGCCGACCGCGCAGGTGCCGTACATCCAGACGGCCGCGCAGCAGGGCGCGAGCGCGCTGATCGTGTCGGCGAACGACCCCGAGGCGCTGTGCGACGCGCTGGACGAGGCCCGCGGCGCGGGTGTCGCCATCGTGACGTTCGACTCCGACACCAACCCCGACTGCCGTGACCTGTTCATCAACCAGGCCACCTCCGAGGGCATCGCCCAGATCCAGGTCGACCTGATCACCGAGCAGATCGGCGACGAGGGCCAGATCGCGGTGCTGTCGGCATCGGCGAACGCGACCAACCAGAACGCGTGGATCGCGATGATGGAGGAGGAGCTCGCGGCGAACCACCCGAACGTCGAGCTCGTCGAGATCGCGTACGGCGACGACGACGACCAGATCTCGTTCGACAAGACCGCGGCGCTTCTGCAGACCTACCCCGACCTGAAGGGCATCGTCTCGCCCACCACGGTCGGCATCTCGGCCGCTGCGCGCTACCTGTCGACCTCGGAGTACAAGGGCCAGGTCGCGCTGACCGGCCTCGGCACCCCGAACCAGATGCGCGAGTACGTCGAGGACGGCACCGTCACCGCGTTCGCGCTGTGGAACCCGGCCGACCTCGGCTACCTGGCCGCCTACGCGGCACAGGCGCTCGCGACCGGTGAGATCACCGGCGCCGAGGGCGACACCTTCGAGGCCGGCGAGCTGGGCTCGTACACCGTCGACGCGGACGCCACCGTCCTGCTCGGCGACCCGTACGTGTTCGACGCCGACAACATCGCCGACTTCGACTTCTAAGCCGAAGCCGCATCCCGCGAGCGCCCCGCCGACGAGTTCGGCGGGGCGCTCCGTCGTTCCCGCCCGACGCCCACCGTTGCAGCGACCCGCGTGAAGCGGCAATCCTGCAATCGGTTGTCCCACCTGGAGTCCCCAAATACCTAAGATGAAGAACGACAGGGGACCCATGTGGCAACCGATTGACAATCTCTCTTCGGTCGTGCACACTGGTGGACATGTCGACGACGACCCTCCTTCAGGCGACACGCCTCCTCCCCACCTCGGGGCCGGCGCATGAGATCGCCCAGGACCTTTACGCCGAGGTCGCGGAAGCGCCGATCATCTCGCCGCACGGCCATGTCGATCCCGCTGTCCTCGCTGACGACGTGGCCTTCACGGACCCCGCCGATCTGCTGATCACCCGCGACCACTACGTCACCCGCCTGCTGCACGCGGCGGGTGTGCCTCTCGGTGCGCTCGGCCTCGACCCCGCCCGGCCCGCGGACCCGCGCGATGCCTGGCGGCTGCTGGCCTCCCACTGGCACCGGTTCACGGGAACCGCGAGCGCGTACTGGCTCACCCACGAGCTCGAAACGCTGTTCGGCGTCACCGAAGAGCTCTCCGAGGCGAACGCGGACCGAATCTACGACCGCATCGCCGCGGAACTGGCCGAGCCGGCATTCCGACCGCGTGCGCTCTTCGACCGGTTCGGCATCTCGGTGCTGGCCACTACCGACGACCCGCTCGATGACCTCGCCGCTCATGACCGGCTCGCCGCGGATCCGTCGTTCGCCGGCCGCGTGCTGCCGACCTTCCGCCCCGACCCGTATCTCGACCCTCAGGACCCGAGCTTCACCACGCGCGTCGAGAGGATGCTGGCCACGGCGTCGGCGCCCGCGAGCTTCGCCGGCTACCTGTCGGCTCTGGCGGAGCGGCGCGCCTACTTCATCGAGCACGGTGCCGTGTCGGCCGACCACGGCGTGTACGAGCCGTTCACGACCGACCTCGGCGCCTCGGCGGCCGAGGATCTGTTCCGCCGCGCGCTCGCCGGCGACCTCGGCGACGCCGACGCGCGGATGCTCCGCGGCCACCTGCTCTTCCAGATGGCGCGCATGAGCGTCGATGACGGGCTCGTGATGACGCTGCACCCCGGCGTGCGGCGCAACCACCACTCGCGCACGCTGCGCACCTACGGCCCTGACACGGGACACGACATCCCGGTGCGAACCGAGTACACCGAGAACCTGAGGCCGCTCCTCGAGGCCTTCGGCACCGAGCCCGGCTTCCACCTCGTGCTGTTCTCCGTCGACGAGACGGTGTACTCCCGCGAAGTCGCGCCCCTGGCCGGCTTCTACCCGAGCGTGTACATCGGAGCGCCGTGGTGGTTCCTGGACGCACCCGACGCCATCCTGCGCTGGCGTTCCGCGGTCACCGAGACGGCCGGGTTCTACCGTTCGAGCGGCTTCATCGACGACACGCGCGCGTTCCTGTCGATCCCGGCCCGGCATGACACCGCGCGGCGCCTGGACGCCGCGTTCCTCGCGCGTCTCGTCGTCGAGGGCCGCGCGAGTCTGCCGACGGCCCGCCGCATCGCGCGAGACCTCGTCGACGCCATCCCCCGCGAGGTGTTCAAGCTGTGACCGCCGTACCCCTCACCCGCGCCGCCCTGGCAGGGCGCGACGACAGCGTCGTCGCCGCGCCCGCCCCCGTCCGCATCGTCCACGTGGGCCTCGGGCACTTCTTCCGCGCTCACCAGGCCTGGTTCACCGGTCGGGCATCCGACGCCGCCGAGTGGGGCATCGCGGCCGTCACGGGGCGCAGCACGCACATGGCCGAGGCGCTCGACGCGCAGGACGGACTCTTCGCTCTCGTCGAGCGCGGCCCTGAGGCCGACCGTGTCGAGATCGTCACGAGCGTCGTCGAGGCGGTGCCCGGCACCGACGTCGCGCGCCTGATCGAATTGGTCTCGCATGCGGACGTCGCGGTCATCACCCTCACCGTCACCGAGAGCGGCTACCGGCTGCGCCCGGACGGCACCCCCGACCCCGACGACCCTGAGCTGAGCCGCGACGTCGAGGCGCTGCGCCGCGGCGCCGGCGAACCGGTCACCGTTCCCGGACGACTCCTCGCCGCCCTCGACGGCCGCCGGCGAGCGGATGCGGGCCCCATCGCGATCGTCCCGTGCGACAACATCCCCGGCAACGGCGCCTTCGTCCGGCACGGCATCACGACGCTCGCCGCGCAGGTCGATCCGCGGCTGGCGGACTGGATCGCCGCGAACGTGTCGTTCGTCAGCACATCCGTCGACCGCATCACCCCCCACACCGACGACGCTCCGGCCGTCGCAGAAGCGGGCTGGATCGATCGCGCCCCCGTGGTCGCCGAGCCGTTCGCCGACTGGGTGCTCGCGGGAGACTTCCCGGCAGGCCGTCCCCGCTGGGAGAGCGCCGGTGCCCGCTTCGTCGACGACATCGAGCCGTGGGAGCATCGCAAGCTCTGGCTGCTCAACGGAGCGCACAGCATCCTCACCTTCGCCGGTCAGCTGCGCGGTCTCGAGACCGTCGCCGAGGCAGTGGCGGATGCCGCGTGCCGCGGCGCCGTCGAGGCGTTCTGGGCCGAGGCCGTCCAGTGCCTGCCCGCGGGCACCGAGCACGATCGCTACCGCGAGCAGCTCCTCGAGCGGTTCGCGAACCCCCGGATCGTCCACCGGCTCGCCCAGATCGCCGCGGAATCGACCGTGAAGGTGCAGTTCCGCTTCGCCGCCGTCGCCGAGCGCACCGTCGCCGCAGGGCGCGACCCCGAAGGGTCCGTCCTCGCCCTCGCGACCTGGATCCGATGGGTGCTGGCCGGACCCGGGGCAGCCGACGCCCGCGCCGGCGAGGTCGCCGATGCGGCCGCATCCAGCGACCCGGTCTACAGTCTCCTGAGCCTCGTCTCGAGAAGCCTCGCCCGCTCGCCCGAGTTCGTCGACCGGGTCCGGTCGGCCTGCGCGGCGCTCTCGGCCACCGACCCGACACCCGACCCGGCGCTCGTCGCGCGCGCCCACTGACCCACCGCGCACCGAAGCGCACACCCCCGCGCGTCGAAGCGCAGAAAGGCACCCGATGCTCAAGCCCCAGACCTCCGCCACCCGCGAGCTCGTCTCCCTCGACGGCCTGTGGGACTTCGCCCTCGACTCCGCCGAGGTCGCCGAGCCCTGGACCGGAACCCTCGACACCCCGCTCCAGGCTCCCGTGCCGGCCAGCTACAACGATCTGTTCACCGACGCAGCGATCCGCGACCACGTCGGCTGGGTCTGGTACCAGCGCTCGGTGCGCGTGCCGCGCGGCTGGGCCGGCGAGCGCATCGTGATCCGCGTCGACGCCGCCACCCACGAGGGCGTCGTCTACGTGAATGACGAGCGCGTGACGCAGCACGAGGGCGGCTACCTGCCGTTCGAGGCCGACATCACCGACCACGTGACCGCGGGCGAGGAGTTCCGCCTCACGATCGGCGTCAACAACGTCCTCACGCCGCACACGATCCCGCCGGGGCTCGTCAAGGACCTGCCGGACGGCCGCAAGCAGCAGACCTACATGCACGACTTCTACAACTACTCGGGTCTGCACCGCTCGGTCTGGCTCCTGAGCCGCCCCGCGGTTCACGTGTCGGACGTCACCGTCGTGACCGGCTTCGACGGCTCGGCCGGCGAGGTCGCTTACACCGTCGAGGCGACCGGGGACGCCGAGGTGCGGGTGACACTGCGCGACGAGGACGGCGCGGTCGTCGCCACCGGCACGGGCGCGACCGGCACCCTCGCCGTCGAGGACGTGCGGCTGTGGCAGCCCGGCGCCGCGTACCTCTACCGGCTCGAGATCGAGCTCGTCGCAGACGGCGGTGTCGTCGACGCGTACGCGCTGAACGTGGGCGTCCGCACCGTCGAGGTGCGCGGTGGCGAGTTCCTCATCAACGGCGAGCCGTTCTACTTCACCGGCTTCGGCAAGCACGAGGACATCGCCGTCAAGGGCAAGGGGCACGACAACGCCTACCTGGTCCACGACTTCCAGCTGATCGACTGGATCGGTGCGAACTCCTTCCGCACGGCGCACTACCCGTATGCCGAGGAGGTCATGGACTACGCCGACCGCCACGGCATCGTGGTGATCGACGAGACCGCGGCGGTGGGGCTGAACAAGCGCATCTCCGGCGGCATCGCCGACCTCATGTCGGGCAACACCACAGCCGGCGAAGAGGGCTTCGGCCCCAAGATGCAGGAGGCCCACCGGCGCGAGATCCGCGAGCTCATCGGGCGCGACAAGAACCACCCGTCGGTGGTGATGTGGTCGATCGCCAACGAGCCCGACACGATGGCGGAGGGCACCGACGACTACTTCGAGCCGCTGTTCGCCCTCACCCGCGAGCTCGACCCGACGCGTCCGGTCACGTTCGTGAACGTCATGATGGCGCCGCCGAACGTGTGCCGCGTGTCGAAGTTCGCCGATGTGCTGTGCCTCAACCGCTACTACGGCTGGTACATCGACACCGGCGACATCGCGACCGCCGAGATCCACCTCGAGCAGGAGCTGCGCGGGTGGGAGCAGATGTACGGCAAGCCGATGATCATGACCGAGTACGGCGCCGACACCGTGGCGGGCCTGCACTCGGTGTGGGACCAGCCGTGGAGCGAGGAGTACCAGGCCAAGATGCTCGACATGTACCACCGCGTCTTCGACCGCGTGGACACCATGGTCGGCGAGCAGGTCTGGAACTTCGCCGACTTCCAGACCTCGAACGGCATCTTCCGCGTCGACGGGAACAAGAAGGGCGTCTTCACGCGGGACCGCAAGCCGAAGGCATCCGCCCACTCGCTGCGCGCCCGCTGGACGGCGATCCGCGACGGCCAGGCCTGACCCGACCACCCGGCGGCGCGGGGAGGCGCCGCCGGGTCTCCTCCCCGCGACCCCTCCCGACATCCCCCACGGCAAAGGAGCCGAAGTGACCACCACCGAGAGCGTCGAGGCGAAGACCCCGGCACTGGGGAAGCTCCCCAAGATCAGCTACGTCGGCTACGGCGCGGGCGACATGGCCAACAACCTGTCGTTCACGCTCGCGTCGATGTTCCTGCTCGTCTACTACACCGATGTCGCCGGCATCTCCGCCGCCGCGGTCGGAACGCTGTTCCTCGTGCTGCGCATCTTCGACGCGTTCACCGACATCATCGCGGGGCGCCTGGTCGACAATACGTACAACAAGCGATGGGGCAAGTTCCGGCCGTACCTGCTCTTCGGTTCGGCGCCGCTTCTTCTGCTGTCGATCGCGACGTTCCACGTGCCGCAGATCGGCGAGACCGGCATGCTGCTGTACGCCTACCTGACCTACGGTCTGCTCGGCATCGCTTACACGCTCGTCAACATCCCGTACGGCTCGCTCGCCGCCGCGATGACCCAGGTGCCCGCCGAGCGGGCCCGCCTCGCGACCTTCCGCACCATGGGTGCGGCGGTGACGGGTGCGGCGCTGGGCATCGTGATCTCGCCGCTGCTGTCGCCCGACAACGACCTGCAGCAGATCTTCACGACCGTCACCATCACGTTCTTCTTCATCGGCATGGCGCTGTACCTGTTCACCTTCTTCACCGCCAAGGAGCGCGTGTACCGGGCGGTGCCGAAGGTGTCGATGAAGCAGTCGTTCGCGACGCTGAAGGGCAACAAGCCGCTGCTGATGCTGTGCATCGCGTCGCTGCTGCTGCTGTCGGGCATGATCGCCTCGACGACCGCGCAGATCTACCTGATGCGGGACGTCTTCGACGCGCTGTACCTGGTGCCGGTCGTCTCGCTCGCGCAGCTGGTGCTCATCTTCGTCGTCGCCCCGTTCGTCCCGATGGTCGTGCGCCGCTTCGGCAAGCGCAACGCCTACATCGCCGGCGCCGTCGTCGGCGCGGTGGGACAGCTGATCACGTTCTTCGCCCCGAACGAGTGGGTCGCGCTCGCCGGCAGCATGATCGGCCTGCCCGGCATCATGTTCGTCTCGATGCTGGTGTGGGCGCTCGAGGCCGACACCGTCGAGTACGGCGAGTGGAAGACCGGCGTGCGCACCGAGGGCATCACGTATGCGGTGTTCTCGTTCACGCGCAAGGCCGGCCAGGCCGTCGGCGGCGCGCTCGCCGCGTACGCGATCGGCATCGGCGGATACTCCGTGGGCGAGCAGGTCGTCGGCACGCCGGCCGAGTGGGGCATCCGCACCGGTGCGGCGCTGATCCCGGCCGTGCTGGTGTTCCTGTCCGGCGCGATCATGGTGTTCTACCCGCTCACCGACAGGATCCACGCGCAGATCGTCGCCGAGATCGAGGCCCACCGCGACGAAGAAGCCGAGATCGCCGGGCACGGCGGCGTCGTCGACATCGCCGCCGAGGAGCACCCGGAGGGCGCCGACGAGGCGATGACCAAGCCCGCGAGCGATGTCTCGCTCTCGACCGCCGCCCTGCGCACGGGCAAGGCGCGCCCGCACCTGTTCGGGCGCCGCAGCAAGAAGGACTAGCACGAGACGGTGGGCGGGGCCGGACCTCGCCCACCACGAAGGAGGAACGCCATGATCATCGACAAGGCCGAGGTGATCGTCACCAGCCCCGACCGCAACTTCGTGACGCTCAAGCTCACGACCGCCGACGGGCTCACGGGTCTGGGCGACGCGACCCTCAACGGGCGCGAGCTCGCCGTCGTGGCGTACCTGACCGAGCATGTGGTGCCGTTGCTGATCGGCAGTGACGCGTCGAAGATCGAGGACACGTGGCAGTTCCTCTATCGGTCGGCGTACTGGCGCCGTGGTCCGGTGACGATGGCGTCGATCGCCGCGGTGGACATGGCGCTGTGGGACATCAAGGGCAAGGCCGCCGGGATGCCGGTGTACCAGCTGCTGGGCGGCGCGTCCCGCTCCGGGCTGCTCGCGTACGGTCACGCGTCGGGCAAGGAGCTGCCCGAGCTGTTCGACAGTGTGCGTTCGCACCTCGAGCAGGGCTACCGCGCGATCCGCATTCAGACCGGTGTGCCCGGGCTGAAGGCGATCTACGGCATCGCGTCGCAGTCGTCCGACACCGGCGGCGGCGAAGCGCGCTACGACCACGAGCCGGCGCGCCGCGGCGCGAAGCCGGTGCAGGAGGACTGGGACACCCGCGCCTACCTGAACCATCTGCCCGGGGTCTTCGAGGCGGTCCGCAACGAGTTCGGTCCCGACATCCCGCTCCTCCACGACGGCCATCACCGGATGACGCCGATCCAGGCGGCGAAGCTCGGGAAGTCCCTGGAGCCGTACGACCTGTTCTGGCTCGAGGACTGCACGCCGGCCGAGAACGCCGAGGCGCTGCGGCTGGTTCGGCAGCACACCACGACGCCGCTGGCGATCGGCGAGATCTTCAACACGGTGTGGGACTTCAAGGACATCATCCGCGACCAGCTCATCGACTACGTCCGCGGCGCCGTCACCCACATGGGCGGCATCAGCCCGCTGAAGAAGACCCTCGAGTACGCCGCGATGTACCAGATCAAGTCGGGCATGCACGGTCCCACCGACATCTCGCCGGTCGGGATGGCCGCCGCGATGCACCTGGGTCTGTCGATCCACAACTTCGGCATTCAGGAGTACATGAAGCACGGGCGCAGGACCGACGAGGTGTTCGAGCAGTCGTTCACCTGGTCCGGTGGCCTCCTGCACCCGGGCGACGAGCCGGGGCTGGGCGTGGAGCTGAACCTCGATGAGGCGGGGAAGTATCCGTACGAGCAGGCCTACCTGCCGTACAACCGCCTCGCCGACGGCACGGTGCATGATTGGTGAGATGAGCACGCGGAACGCCGACCCGGGACCCGCCGTCGTGGTGATGGGGGTCTCGGCCTCCGGGAAGTCCTCCGTCGCAGCCGCGCTCGCCGCGCGACTGGGCGTGGCGTGGGCCGATGCCGACGATCTGCACCCCGCGGCCAACGTCAGGAAGATGTCGTCGGGGATCCCGCTCGACGACGACGATCGCCGCCCCTGGCTCGCCGCCGTGGGCGCGCGCCTGGCCGATGGCGCGGCGGCGGGCGGCATCGTGATGGCCTGCTCGGCGCTCAAGCGCGTCTACCGGGATCAGCTGCGCGCCGAGTGCCCGGCCACCGTCTTCGTCCACCTCGACGGCCCGCGCGCCCTCCTGGCCGCGCGGGCCGGCGCGCGGGAGGATCACTTCATGCCTCCCGCGCTGCTGGACTCCCAGATCGCCACCCTCGAGCCGCTCGAATCGGCTGAGCGCGGCGTGGTGATCGACGTCGAGGCGTCGGTCGACGACATCGCCGAAGACGCCGCGCGCTGGGTTGCAGAGCATGCCTGAGCCGTCGCGGGCGGTCGGCGGCGGCGACCTGCCCGAGCACCTCGCCGCCCGCATCCGCGACCGCGGCGGCGCGGCGACGATCTACGACATCGCCGAACTGGCCGGTGTCAGCCCCTCGACGGTGTCGCGGGCGCTGTCCAAACCGGGGCGCATCAGCGCGAAGACCGAGCAGCGCATCCGCGATGCGGCCGCGCAGCTGAACTTCCGCGTCAACCCGATCGCGCGGGCTCTGCACACCGGTCGCAGTCACACCCTGGCGCTGGTCGTCGCCGACATCACCAACCCGGTCGTGTTCGGGATCGTGCGCGGAGCCGAGCACGCGGCCAGCGCCGCCGGCTACACGCTCGTCATCGCGGAATCGCAGGAGTCCGGCGAGGCGGAGGCCGAGGCGGTCGAGAGGCTGATCCCGAGCGTCGACGGCGTGATCCTCGCGACCACGCGTCTGGCGGACGACCGGATCGCCGACATCGCGGCGCGCAAGCCGCTCGTGCTCATCAACAGGGCCGTTGACGGGGTCGAGGGTGTCCTCCCCGACGTCGATCGCGGGGTCCTGGAGCTCATGGATCACCTGAGCGGTCTCGGGCACCGCTCCATCGCGTACCTGTCGGGTCCCGAATCGTCGTGGATCAGCACACGACGATGGGAGCGGATGCTGGACGCCGCCGAATCGCGCGGCATCGCGCTCGTGGAGATCGGCCCGAACTCGCCGACGATCGACGGCGGGCGTGATGCTCTGCGGCGGGTGCTCGCCGCGCGTCCGACCGCGGTGGTCGCCTTCAACGACCTGCTCGCCATCGGACTGATGCAGGCCGCAGCGGCGCGCGCCGTGTCGGTGCCCGACGCGCTCAGCGTCGCCGGCTTCGACGACATCTTCGGCAGCGAGCTCATCGTCCCTCCCCTGACGACCGTGCGCACGCAGCTCGTCGAGGCGGGCGAGCGCGCCGTCCGCCGTGTTCTGCGACGACTCGACGTGCCGGTGAGCGGGCCCGAGGACGACGAGCCGCTCCGGACCGGGCTCATCGTCCGGGGATCCACGGGGCCCGCGCAGAGCTGAGCGGACGCGACGGCGTCGCATCTGCTGCCGGTCACGACGCAGTCAAGCCCCAAGGGGAGAGAGACTCGATGCCTCCGATGTGGGCGGTGAGGAGGCCATCGGGTTCCGCTACACGCTTGTCAGCGAGCGCGCAAGCCCCCGGGACCCGCGGTGACGGCCTCGTCTAGGCTCTGGGGGATGTCCCGAAGCGACGACGCCCCAGTCCCGGTGGTGGATCCCGCCGCGCCCCACCCCGATCACAGGCGCGTCGTCGCTCTCGTCACCGGCGTCGCCGCGGCCGTCCTGTTCGTCCTGCTCCGCGTGACGATCGCGCTGGAGGGCGAAGAGCCGCTCGCCGTCGACCAGTGGTGGCACGATCTGATCGTCGACGGGCGCAGCGACGTGCTCGTCGCGGTCGCGCATGTCCCGGCGGTCGGCGGAGGCACCATCGGCATGATCCTCGTGGGCACGCTGCTGATCGTCGTCTTCTCGGTGCTGCACCGGAAGTGGGACGCGATCAACGTCGGCGCCGCGATCGTGATCGTCGTCGCGATCGGCGCGCCCATGGCCTCGGTCATCGGTCGTGAGCGGCCCACGGACTCGCTGGCCGAGGTCGTCGACACGTCGTTCCCGTCCGGGCACACCGCCGTGGCCACCACCGTGATGCTGACACTCGCACTGCTGCTGCGCCGGTGGTACGTGTGGGCGGCCGCGGTGTTCTGGGCGCTCCTCATGGCGTGGAGCCGCACATATCTCAGTGCGCACTGGCTCACCGACGTCGTCGGCGGGCTGCTCGAGGGGATCGCCGTGGCGTGTCTCGTGTGGGTTGCCGTCGAGGCGCTGCGAGACCGACGCGCGCGCGTGCACCTCGAGGACCCCGACCGGCCCGGCGAGCCGCCGACCATCACGCGCTGACGTCGGCGCGTCCGGCGTGAGGCCCTTCCCCTCCGGCGCCGCCACGTTCCTCAGAACTCCCTCAGATCTCCGCCACGTACTCGATCCGCCGATTCGGAAGCATCGTCGAGGCGCTCCACAAGGGCGCGCTCGAATCGGAGGACGAACTCATGCAGACCCCCACGGGAACAGTGATCATCATCGGAGCGTCGATGGCCGGACTCATGGCCGCGCGCGCCGTGTCGCCGCACGTCGAGAAGGTGATCGTCGTCGAGCGCGACCATCTGCCGAGCGAGCCGGTCGCTCGGCGGGGAGTCCCCCAGGGACGGCACGCCCACGTCATGCTCGGCGCCGGCCAGAACCTGCTCGAGGGGTGGTTCCCCGGCTTCTCCGAGGAGCTGAAGCTCAAGGGCGCCGTCGCGCTCTACGGCGACGAGATGGTGTGGCACCAGGGCGGCGGTCACCGCCGTCCGGCCGACGTCGGTTTCGTCGCGATGTCGATGTCGCGTCCAGCGCTCGAGCACGCGCTGCGTCGGCGGCTGCTGGCGCAGCGCCCGACGGTCGAGATCCTCGACGGCACGCGCGTGGACGACATCGTCGTCGACGGTGCCGCCGTCGTCGGCGTGAGGGCGGCCGGCCGGCTCATCCAGGCGGACCTCGTCGTGGACTGCTCCGGGCGCAGCACCCGCGCCTTCTCCCACCTCGCCCGAGCGGGGTATCGGGAACCGGCGCAGGACGCGCTGCGGGTCGATGTCGCCTACCGTACGCGGGTGCTTCCCCGCCGCGCCGCGACCTTCGACGAGACGAGCGTCGTGCTCGTGGGGGACGGGCCTCATCGTCGTGTGGGCACCATGGTGCCCGTCGAGGGCGATCGGTGGATCGTGACGACAGCCTCGGTTCACGGCGACACCGCCCCCTTCGACGACATCGCCTTCGAGCGATTCGCCTATTCGCTGCCGTCCCACGAGATCGCGAGCGTCGTGGCCGCCGCAGCGCGCGGGAGCGTCGAGCGGCACGCGATCCGCGGCAGCCGTCGCCGCCGCGTCGAGAACGCGGCGCACGTGCCCGCCGGGTTCGTCGCCCTCGGCGACGCCCTGTGCGCCTTCAACCCGATCTACGGGCAGGGCATGGCCGTCGCCGCCCTCGAGGCGCGCCTGCTCGGCGTCGTCGCCGAACGGCACTCACTGGGCTCCGCACGGTTCGTCCGCGCCTACAACAGGGGCGTGGCGCGCATCGTCGACGTGCCCTGGCGCATGGCCGCGGCAGGCGACTTCCTGCATCCGAAGACGACCGGGGACAGACCGGCGGGCACCGGCATCGCCGGCCGCTACCTCGAGCGCGTGCTGCGCGCGTGCACGACGTCGCCCGCGGTCTCGCGCCAGATGATGCTCGTGCAGAACCTGCTGGCATCGCCGGTCTCGCTGGCGACGCCGGCGATGCTCGTGCGCGTGCTGGCGGCGTCACGGCGCGCGTCGGACCGGGCGGCAGCCGGCGCGTACGCGGCGCCGGCGCGGGGGCAGCGGGTTTCCGTGCGCGGCATGGCCGCGCTGCACGCCGACGTGCTGTCGGCCGGTGCGCTCAGCCGGGCGACGCGGTGACCGGGCCGATGGGCGCGCACATGATCGAACTGCTCGGCTGGGTGGGCTCGGGGCTCATCGTGCTGTCCCTGGTGCAGCGTGACCTGAAGCGCCTGCGCATCATCAACATCGTCGCCTGCATCGTGCTGATCGTCTTCAACGCCGTGCTCGGCATCGGGTCGATGGTGGCGCTGAACCTCATCCTCGTGGCGGTGAACTCGTGGTACCTCGTGCGCCCGGCCTGGGGTCGGGGCGAGGACAGCGGATCACTCCGCGAGGAAGTCGTCGATGTGGGCTAGGAACTCGGGCCACGCCGGCTCATCCGCGCGCAGCAGGTGGTTGGCGCTGTCGAGCAGCACCAGGCTGCTGTCGGGGATCGCCGCGGCGAGTTCTCCGGCCTGGGATGCCGGCACGCGCACGTCGCCGCGCGAATGCAGGATCAGCGTCGGGCAGGCGACGCGGGGGGCGAGGTCGGCGACGTCGATCACGGCGAACTGCTCGAGGAAGCGCACACCATTCTCGGGGGAGGCGGTCTCGCGCTGGAAGCGGACGAACTCCTCCCAGTCTTCGTGGGTTCCTGTCGGGAGGAACTGCGAAGCGAAAACCCGGAGGAAGCTCGGATCCTGACGAGCCCACCCCACCCGGGCGAGGTCGAGGTCGAGCGCGGCGGCTGCCCGCTCGGCCTCGCCCTGTGCGCGAACATGCCGGCCCTGGGCGTACGCGCCGGCGAGGATCAGCTTGCTGACGCGTTCGGGGTGGCGGACGGCGTAGGCGATCGCCACGGCGCCGCCCTGTGACACCCCCAGCAGCGGGAACGTGTCCAGCCCCGCGGCGTCGACGACCGTCTCGAGGTCGCTCACCCAGTCGTCGAACGTGAAGCCGTCGACGTCCCAGTCGCTGAGGCCGCAGCCGCGCTCGTCGTAGCGGACGAGACGGCGTCCTCGCGCCAGCCCGTGCAGCCAGTGCGACCAGATCGGCGTCTGCCACTCCAGGTCGAGGTGGCTGATCCAGTTCGCCGCCTTCATGAGCACCGGCCCCGATCCGACAGACGCCCACGCGATGCGCGCGTCGTCGGCGGCGCGGCAGACGCGGATGCTCTGTCGCTCCGGCGCGACGGTCACGTCGTCGGGCGTCTCGGGTGAGGTGTCGGTCGGCCGGTCGGCATCCGCGCCATCGGGTTCGCCGTCGTGGACCGTCGTCGACGCGATGAACTGGTATCCGCGACCGTGGACGGTGCGGATCATCCGCTGTCGGTCCCCGCTGTCGCCGAGCGCGGCCCGCGCGGCCCGCAGCGCGGTCGTCAGCGACGCCTCGCTCACGAAGCGGCTGCCCCAGATGCTGTCGATGAGCTCTTCCTTGGGGACGACGCGCTCGCGGTGGATCACCAGGTGGAGCAGGACATCGAAAACCCGCGGCTCGAGGTGGACGTGCTCCCCCGAGCGGACGAGCCGGTATCCCGCGCCGTCGAGGGTGTAGTCGCCGAAGCGGTAGGTGGGTTCGTCCACGCGGGGAGCCTAGCCGCTGGCGCGTGGTCGCGGGGCGGACTCACAGGACACTGTGACAGCGCGTTCACATCCTCCGCCTGCAGTATTGCCTTTCTCCGCCGCTCGGCCTACTGTGAATCGGAATTCACTTACACCCGAATTCGTCCCCTGGTTCGAATCCGTCAACGTCGAAGGACACGGACATGACACTCATCGCCGACGGCACACAGGCCGCCTCCCTGCTCGAAACCCGCGACCCGCGCGACGGTGCGGTCATCGCGACCTACCCCATCGCGTCGGAAGCAGACGTCGACGCCACCGTCGCCCGCGCCCGAGAGGCCGCCGCGTGGTGGCACGCGCAGGGCTTCGCGGGGCGCAAGCGCCATCTGCAGGCCTGGAAGACCGAGATCGCGAACGGAGCCCGCGAGTTCGCCGCCGTCATCTCGCGCGAGACCGGCAAGACCCCGGACGACGGGCTGCTCGAGGTCATCCTCACGCTCACCCACCTCGACTGGGCGTCCAAGAACGCCCACAAGGTGCTCAAGCGCCGCAAGGTGAAGTCGGGCCTGGCCAGCTACAACCAGTCGGCGTCGGTCGGCTACGAGCCGTACGGCGTCGTGGGTGTGATCGGGCCGTGGAACTACCCCTTTTACACTCCCATGGGCTCGATCTCGTACGCGCTGTCGGCCGGCAACGCGGTGGTGTTCAAGCCGAGCGAGCTCACGCCCGCGACGGCGCAGTGGATGGCGGATGCGTGGAGCCGCGCCGTTCCCGAGCAGCCCGTGTTCCAGGCGCTGATCGGCGACGGGTCGACCGGTCACGCCCTGGCGCTCTCGGGCGTCGACAAGATCGCGTTCACCGGGTCGCCGGGCACGGCCCGCCGCGTCATGGCCGCGTGCGCCCAGAACCTCACGCCGATCGTCGTCGAGGCCGGCGGCAAGGACGCGATGATCGTCGCGGCGGATGCCGACATCGACGCCGCCGTGTCGTTCGCCGTCTTCGGCGGCATGGGCAACGCCGGGCAGACGTGCGTGGGCGTGGAGCGCGTGTACGTCGACGAGAAGATCGCCGACGACTTCACCGCCAAGCTCGTCGCGGCCGCGCAGAAGCTCGTGCCCGGACCGGATGCGACCTCCAGCTACGGGCCGATGACGCTCGACAAGCAGGGCGCGATCATCTCGGGTCACATCGAGGACGCCATCGCGCGCGGCGGCACGGCGGTCCTCGGCGGGCCGGAGTCGGTCGGCGACGGCTACGTCCACCCCGTCGTCATCTGCGAGGTGCCCGAGGACGCCGCGGCGGTGCGCGAGGAGACGTTCGGGCCCGTCCTGGTGGTCAACCGGGTCTCGGGGATCGACGAGGCCATCGAGCGGGCGAATGCCACGTCGTACGGGCTGGGGGCCTCGGTCTTCACCAGGAACCTCGCCCGGGGTCGTGCGGTCGCCGAGCGGCTGCGCGCCGGCGCGGTCACCGTCAACTCGGTGCTCGGGTTCGCCGGCATCCCGGGACTGCCGTTCGGCGGGCGCGGCGACAGCGGGTTCGGCCGCATCCACGGTGCCGACGGGCTGCGCGAGTTCAGCGTCGCGAAGTCGGTCGCCGTGCAGACCAGCAAGCCCATGCTCGACCTTCTGACGATCGACCGGTCCGAGCGCGACATGCACATGTCCGAGAAGATGCTCGCCATGCTGCACGGCGGCAAGAAGAAGAGCTGAGGCGCTTCTCAGTCCACACCGAGGGACGCGCGCACCAGGGTGCTCACCCGTGCGCGCGTCTTCGGTGCGCCGTCGAAGCGAACCGTGCGTCCCACGTCCACCACGATCGTGAGTCCGGCGTGGACCAGGAAGCGGGCCGCGCTCGGCGTGAGCGTCGGGCGCACGGCCTGCAGCAGCCCCACCCACTCGTCGACGTGGTCGCGCTGGATCGCCTGGAGGCGCGTCCGGTCGACCTTGTCGAGGGCACCCACGTCCGAGAAGTAGACGCTCACCAGTTCGTGGTGCACGAAGCTGTAGTCGACGTACGCATCCACCAGGCTTCGCAGGGCCTCGTCCGCTGATGCCGCCGAGGCCAGCGCGCCGGCCGTAGTGGCGCTGAGCCGCTCTGCGGCGCGCACGCACGCCTCGAGGAGGATCTCGGACTTGCTGGCGAAGTGACGGTAGAACCCCGAGGCGGTGATGCCGACGGCGGCGCTGATGTCCTCGACCGAGGTCTCGTGGTAGCCGCGGTGGTAGAACAGCGAGATCGACTCGCGGATCATCGTCTCGCGCTTGGCGGAGCTCGTCAGCCCGGTCTCGGGGACGAACGGGCTCGACGCCGCCGGCGGCAGGGTGACCTCGAGGATGCGGTCGGCGCTGGCGATGAGCAGCTCGGTCATCGGCTTCTGCGCCATCGTCGTGTGATGAGCCGTGATGCTCGCGATCGCGCTCAGTGCGGCGCTCGCGAGCATGTCGGCATCCGCCTCGTCGAGCTCGGGACGCAGCATCTGCAGCGGTCGGCGAACGCGGGCCCGCAGCTCCGAGAACTCGGCGCGCAGGCGGTCGCGTTCGGGGCGTTCGAGGTAGCGGCCCTCCCACCGGTACAGGCCGCCGGTGAGCCGGTTCTCGTTCGTCTTGGCGATGATCGCGGCGAACAGGGCGTCGAGGCGCTCGCGCGCCGTGTCGGGCTCCTCGGGCACCTCGACGGCTTCGGTCGCCTCGAGCAGTCCCTGCGCCAATCGCTGGGTCGCGTCGACGAACAGGGCGTACTTGTTCGGGAAATGGCGGTACAGGGCCGGTGCCGAGATCCCCACGGCGTCGGCGACGTCGCTCAGGCTGACCTGGTGATAGCCGCGCTCCGAGAAGGCCAGCGCCGCCGCCATGGCGATCTGCTGGCGTCGATCCTTCGGTCGCGTTCGGGTCGGGGCGGCCGGCGCAGACTGCGCGCTTGTCGGTGCCATTCGATCAGCGTACTCCCGTCCCGCCTCTGCGGGCTTGTGAATTGAAATTAACAAAAGTCGTGACATCCGCCCGGTCGCGGGTCATAATCGAAGAACCCCCGCGCACCAACGGTCGGTGCGATACAGCGTTGTACGAAGGGAAGACCGATGAGTCTCGACACCCCGATCATCCCGGCGGCCTCCCGCCGCAACCACTGGATGGCCCAGATCGCCACCCATGCCGTGAACAAGCCCGACGCCGTGGCGTTCCGCCACCTGGGCGCCGACACGACGTGGGGGCAGCTCCAGGACCGCGTCACGTCGCTGGCCGCGGCGCTCGCGCGTCGTGGCGTGGGCTTCGGAGACCGCGTGCTCATGCTCACGCTCAACAGCCCCGCCGTCGTGGAGTCGGTGTTCGCCATCAACACGCTCGGCGCGATGGCCGTCCCGATCAACATCCGCCTCACGCCGCCCGAGATCGCCTACATCGTCGACGACGCCGATGCCGACATCCTCATCGTGGATGCGCCGCTCGCGCCGCTGGTGGGGGCGGTTTCGCAGTTCACTTCGCGCGTCGAGCGCGTCCTCGTCCTCGGTGAGGCCGCCGGCGAGGGTCAGGAGGCCACCGAGGCGCTCATCGCCGAGGACCCGGACGGCTTCGAGGCGCCGGACGTGCCCGAGGAGACCACGGCACTCATCATGTACACGTCGGGCACGACCGGGCGCCCCAAGGGTGCGATGCTCGACCACAACAACATGCTCGCGCAGGCGGTCACGTGCATCCGCGCGAACGGCATCGTCGACGAGACCGACATCGCGTATCTGACGGCACCGCTGTTCCACATCGCCGGGCTCGGCTCGATCGCCCCCAACTTCGTGCTCGGCATCAAGACCGTCTTCCATCCGCTCGGCGCCTTCGATCCTGCGGCGCTCGTCGACGCGTGGGAGGCCGAGCGGGCGACCATCGTCTTCAACGTCCCGCAGCAGTGGCAGGCGATCTGCGCCCTGCCGGGCATCAAGGACCGCGACCTCGACCTGCGCATCATCAGCTGGGGAGCCGCTCCCGCCACCGACACGCTCCTGCGCACGATGGAGGACACCTTCCCCGACGCCATGAACGTGGCCGTGTTCGGGCAGACCGAGATGTCGCCCATCACATGCGTCCTGCGCGGCGAGGACTCGCTGCGCAAGCTCGGATCGGTGGGCCGGCCCATCCCGAACATCATGTACCGCGTCGTCGACGACGATATGAACGACGTCGCCGTCGGCCAGGTCGGCGAGATCATCTACCGCGGGCCGACGATGATGAGCGGCTACTGGCGCAAGCCCGAAGAGACGGCCAAGGCGTTCGAGGGCGGCTGGTTCCACTCCGGCGATCTGGTGCGCCAGGACGCGCAGGGCTTCGTGTGGGTCGTCGACCGCAAGAAGGACATGATCATCTCGGGCGGCGAGAACATCTACTGCGCCGAGGTCGAGAACGCCGTGGCGGCGCACCCGTCGGTGCTCGAGGTCGCGATCTACGGTCGTGCCGACGAGAAGTGGGGCGAGGTTCCCGTGGCAGCGGTCTCGCTGGTGCCGGGGCATCACCTCACCAGCGCCGGGCTGTCGGAGTTCCTCGACGGCTCCCTCGCGCGGTTCAAGCAGCCCAAGGACGTCGTCATCCTCGAGGCGCTGCCGCGCAACGCCGCCGGCAAGGTCAACAAGGTCGCGCTGCGCCAGGACGACCCCGTTCCCGCGAGCGTCTGATGCCGGATGCGCTGGCCGCGGTCGTCGACGGCCGCGGCCGAGCGCCCGTGCGCGCCCGCGTGCACCTCGATGCGCTGCGGGACGACGAGGTCCTCGTCGAGATCGCCGCGTCGGGCGTGTGCCACACCGATCTCACAGCGATCGACGGCGGCGTGCCGTTCGCCTACCCGGCGGTGTTCGGACACGAAGGTGCGGGGACGGTGACCGCGGTCGGCGCGAACGTCGACCATGTCGCACGCGGCGATCGCGTGGTGCTCACGTTCGACGCGTGCGGCCGCTGCCGGTCGTGCCGGGAGGGCCACCCCGCCTACTGCCGGGACTTCGCGAGCCGCAACTACCGGGGAACCCGCCCCGACGGTTCCAGCACGGTACGCGATACCGCCGGCGCCCCGATCGGAGCCTCGTGGATGGCGCAGTCCTCGTGGGCGACGCGGGCGATCGCGCGTGCGACGAACGTCGTCCCCATCGGCGACGACATCCCGTTCGCGCTCGCAGCCCCGCTCGGATGCGGTGTGCTCACGGGCGCCGGAACGGTCCTGAACGTCCTGAGGCCGACCGCCGAGGACCGTCTGCTCGTCATCGGCGCCGGCACCGTCGGGCTCTCGGCGCTCATGGCCGCGCGTGCCGTCGGCTGCGCGGGCGTGACCGTCGTGGAGCCGGATCCGGCGCGGCGCCGGCTCGCCTTGGGGCTCGGCGCCGAGAAGGTCGTGACTCCCGACGACTTCGTTCCCGATGACGTCCGGCACGACCTGGCGATCGACACGGTCGGCACCCAGCGCGCATTGGATGCCGCGCTGGGCTCGCTCCGGACCCCCGGAACGTGCGCCACCGTGGCGCTGCGCCGCGGGGCCAACCCGGTGACGATCAGCCAGACCGCCATGCTGTGGGGGCGCACGCTGACCGGTGTCATCGAGGGCGATGCGGTGCCGGCAACCGGCATCCCGCAGCTGATCGCGCTGTGGCGCGCCGGGCTGTTCCCGCTCGAGAAGCTCGTGACGTTGTACCCGTTCGCCGATCTCGACGAGGCCGTGCGGGCGGCGCGGACCGGAGCGGCGGTCAAGGCCGTCCTCGTCATGGGGCCGGACTCGCGTGGGCCGGCCGAACCGGTCGCGACGACCGCGGGCTCGGCGGTCGAACGCGTGCGGACGATCCTCGCCGAGCGCAGCGGAGACGCCGAGGAGCTCGCGACGCTGTGGGACATCCTCCCGGCCGTTCGCGCAGCGGACCTGACCGGACTGTGGCGGGGGACCGGCATCGACACCGGCCACCCCACGCAGCAGGTGCTCGAGCGGTCCGGCTGGTTCGGCAAGAACTTCGTCGACGCCGAGCACGTGCAGCCGATCGTGTGCCGCGACGACGCCGGTGAGCTGTACGCCGATGTCCGGCTCGCCGGCGATGCGGGAGCATGGCTCGCCGACGCCTCACACCGCGGCAAGGTCACCGCGACGATGGCGTACGACAACAAGCCCATCCACGATCACTTCGTGCGCGTCGACGAGCACACGCTGCTCGGCGTGATGGCCGGCCGCGGCACGCTCGACCACGGGCTGCCGTACTACTTCGTCCTCGAGCGCGAGCCCGGCGAGTTCGGCGCCCTCCCCGAGCGCGGCGCCTGACCCCGCGCGCCAGGCGCCGGCCCCGTCGCAGCGAAGGTGG
Organism: Microbacter sp. GSS18; assembly: GCA_029319145.1. Lineage (NCBI taxonomy): Bacteria > Pseudomonadati > Bacteroidota > Bacteroidia > Bacteroidales > Porphyromonadaceae > Microbacter > Microbacter sp. GSS18. The sequence goes on from CP119753.1 coordinate 3,577,975, forward strand.
CGCGTGTGGTCGCCTGATCGCTGGGGATGCGGCGGGTGCTGCCACTTCTGGGGAGTGAGGGTCGAGTCCATCCTGTGAAGGTGGCGCGTGTGGTCGCCTGGCTGCTGGGGATGTGGCATGTGCTGCCACCTCTGGCGGCCAGGCTCGAGTGCGCGCTGAGTAGGTGGCGCTACGGGTCGCCTGGGGCGTGCGGATGCGGCGACTGCTGCCACCTTCGCGAGGAGGAACCGGGTGCGCGGGTGGCCCTACCCGCGCACCCGGGGTCAGGCGCCGCGCAGGCCGTCGCCGGCCCGGTAGACCGCCAGCTGCGGGACGACGGCGTTCCGCGACAGGCGCGTGATGCTCACTGCGAGCTCGGCGATGTCGTCGGCGCGGATCATCTGCTCGGGTGGGATCTCGCCGTGCTTCCACGCGGCCATGTCGGTGTCGACGTACCCGGGGCACACCGCGGTTGCCGAGACGCCGTTGCCGGACTCCTCGATGCACAGCGCCTCGCACAGCGACACGACGGCCGCCTTCGTGGCGCTGTAGGCGGCGAGGTTCGGCTCGGGCACGAGCCCCGCCAGCGACGCGATCGCGATCACGCGCGCTCCCCGCTCGCTGCCGGCCGCCGTGGCCCGCAGGAGCGGGATCGCGGTCGCCATGAGCGAGAAGGTCCCGCGGACGTTGAGGCTGTAGTGCTTGTCGACGCGGCGCAGCGGAGTCTCGGCGATGGGACTGCCGTGCCCCATACCGGCGTTGAGCACGAGCGCGTCGAGGCGGCCGTACCGCTCGTCGTGGGCCGCGACGAGTCGGGCGATGTCCTCCTCGTCCGAGGCATCCGCCGCGACCGTTTCGACGACCGCATCGCGGGAGCGCAGGTCCTCGGCGGCGGCCGCGAGGGACTCGGGCGTGCGCGCCGACAGCGTCAGGGCGTACCCCTCGGCGGCGAGGGCCCGCGCGATCGCGAGGCCGATGCCGCGCGATCCGCCGGTGATCAGGGCAGCGGGAGCTGAAGCATCCGTCATCGTCCGATCCTTTCCAGCCCCGCCTGCAGCAGGGGGTCCACGGCCTCGCCGATCGAGGCGAAGCCTTCTCCGACGGTCTTGCCCGCGAGGAACCGCTGGTGGATCCCCTCGGCGATCACCGCGAGCTTGAAGTAGGCCAGCGCGAGGTAGAAGTCGAGATCGCCGAGGTCGCGTCCCGAGGCATCCGCGTACAGCTCGGCCATGCGCTCGAAGTCGGGCAGGCCCGCCCGACTGACGTGTTCGACGCCGAGCACCGGCTCGCTGAGCGGGTCGGCGTACACCAGCAGCAGACCGAGGTCGGTGAGCGGGTCGCCGAGGGTGGCCATCTCCCAGTCGACGACCGCGGCGATGCCGCCGTCCTCGGCGACGAGAACGTTGTCGAGCCGGTAGTCGCCGTGGACGACCGCCTCGCCGGCGCCGGGGGGGACGGCGTCGGCGAGACGGTCGGCCAGGAGAACAGCGGAAGCGCCGTCGCGAGTCGCGACGCGCTCCCACTGCCCTCGCCATCGCGTCACCTGGCGGGCTGCGAAGCCCGCCGGCCGGCCGAGGGTCCCCAGACCCACTGCGGCCCGATCGACGCGATGGAGCTCTGCGAGGGTGGACACGAGTTCGCCCACCACACGTGACCGCGCCGCAGACGGGAGGGCGCGGGCCTCATCCGCCGAGCGCACCGTGCGGCCCTCGACGTACTCGTAGATCGCGAACGGCACACCCAGCACCGCGTCGTCCTCGCACGCGGCGATCGCTCGCGCCACCGGCACGGCGGTGTCGCCCAGGGCGGCGATCACCCGGTGCTCACGGAGCATGTCGTGCGCGCTCGGCGTCAGCGGACCGAGCGGCGGGCGCCGGAGCACCCACCGCACGGCTCCGTCGGCGAGCTCGTAGGTCAGATTCGACTTGCCGCCCGAGATCGTGCGGATCCGCATCCGATCGGTGTCGATCGCGGTGTGCTCGCGCAGCCATGCCTCGAGCTCGTCGCGCAGGATGCCGGGGGGTGTCGTGTCAGCGAGCGAGGTCATGGCGCTCTCCCTTCCGGAAGCGGCTGATGGCGCGCTTCGCGATCGACCACCGGTGCGTCTCGCTCGAACCGTCGTAGATGCGGAACGGGCGCACCTCGCGCCAGTAGCGGGACAGGAGCAGCTCGCCCGACACGCCCTGGCCGCCGGCGAGTTGGACGCTGCGGTCTACGACACGGCCGACCGCTTCGGCGACGAACGTCTTGGCGATCGACGAGGCCGTGCCGGCATCCGCCCCCGCATCGAGCAGGCGAGCGGTCTCACGGATGAGCGCGCGGGAGGCGGCGATGTCGATCTCGTTGTCGGCGATGTGCTGCTGGGCCAGGCCCAGGTCGGCGATGCGGGCGCCGAAGCCCTCGCGCGCGGTCGCGTGGCCGAGGGCGATGTCGTGCGCGCGGCCGGCGAGGCCGAGCCAGCGCATGCAGTGGGTCAACCGCGCCGGCGCGAGGCGCACCTGCGCGTAGCGGAAGCCCTCGTCGACCTCGCCGAGGACGGCGGAGTCGGTGACGACGCAGTCGTCGAAGCTCATCACGCTGTGGCCGCCGAAGAAGCCGGCATCGACGGTCTCCATGTCGCGCACGATGCTCATGCCCGGCGTGCCGCCGGGGACCAGGAACATCGTGGCGCCGCCGGCGTCGCCGCGCTCGCCGGAGGTCCGGGCCATGCAGATGACGACGTCCGCGCCGCGCGCGCCCGTGATGAACCACTTCTCGCCCGAGATGCGCCAGCCGCCGGCGACGCGCTCGGCGCGCGTGTTCAGGGCGCGCGGGTCACTGCCGGTTCCGGGCGGCGGTTCGGTCATCGCGAAGGCCGAGCGGATGTCGCCTGCGGCGAGGGGGCGGAGCCACTGCTCCTTCTGCTCGACCGATGCCACGCGCTCGATCATGTGCATGTTGCCCTCGTCGGGGGCGGCGATGTTCAGGGCGATCGGCCCCAGCAGCGAGTAGCCGGCCGCCTCGAAGACGTCGGCCTGCTCGAGAGCGGTGATGCCGTGGCCGCCCCACTCGGTCGGCAGCTGCGGTGCGAGCAGTCCGGCCGCCCGCGCGGCGGACTGCAGGCGGGCCCGCAGGGCCTCATCGGCCTCGTGGCCGTTGCCGTGCACCACGCCCGCGACCTGCTCCTCGACGGGGATCACCTCGTCGCGGATGAAATCCCGGACTCGTTCGGTCAGCGCGGAAGGGACGGGAACGCTCATGCACATCCTTGTGTCGAGTGATTCGGAAGTTGCGATCCGATGTGAATCGTGGTTAACATAACCGTATCACAGGCGGATGGCACCCTGCCGTCCGCCGGCCCTGGCAGATCGAGGGAGATCGAGGAACATGACGTTGATGTCACCCGTCACCGCGGAGAAGGTCCGCGGACTCTACGAAGAGGAGCACGAGCAGTTCCGCGACATCGTCCGGGAGTTCGTCGAGCAGTACGCCCGCCCCAACACCGAGCGCTGGGAAGCCGAGGGCAAAGTGGACCGTTGGCTGTTCACCAAGGCCGCCGAAGCGGGAATCCTCGGCTTCGGCATCCCCGAGGAGTACGGCGGCGGCGGCGCCGAGGACTTCCGCTTCAACGCGATCATGGGCGAGGAGCTCGCTCGCAACCCGGTGTCGGACGGCATGGCCGGCATCGCGCTGTCGAACGACATCGTCATCCCCTACTTCACCGACCTCACCAATGACGAGCAGAAGCAGCGGTGGCTGCCCGGCATCGCCGCCGGCGAACTGATCGTCGCGGTCGCCATGACCGAGCCGGGCACCGGCAGCGATCTGGCCGGCATCCGCACCACCGCCGTGCGCGACGGCGACGACTACATCGTCAACGGCACGAAGATCTTCATCTCGAACGGGCAGAACGCCGACCTGGTCGTCACGGCCGTGCGCACCGGCGACGACCCGCACCGCGGCATCAGCCTCATCGTGATCGAGACGGATGCCGACGGCTTCTCGCGCGGCAAGAACCTCGAGAAGATCGGGCTGCACGCACAGGACACCAGCGAGCTGATCTTCGAGGACGTCCGGGTCCCCGCCGCCAATGTGCTCGGCGTCGAGGGGCAGGGGTTCCTGGGGCTCATGAAGAACCTCCCGCAGGAGCGCCTGTCGATCGCGGCCGCCGCTGTCGCGAGCATCGAAGGCGTGCTCGAGCGCACCCTGACCTACGTCAAGGACCGCAAGGCGTTCGGCAAGCCGATCGGCACGTTCCAGAACACGCGGTTCGAGCTGGCCGAGATGGTCACCGGCGCCCAGGTGAGCCGGGCGTACATCGACCAGTGCATCGTGCGCCACACCGCGGGCGAGCTGAGCGCTGAGGACGCCGCGGCGGCGAAGTTCTGGACCACCGAGCAGTACGTGAACGTCGTCAACCGCTGCCTGCAGCTGCACGGCGGGTACGGCTACATGCGCGAGTACCGCATCGCACGCGACTACGAGGACGCGCGCATCACCACCATCTACGGCGGCACGACCGAGATCATGAAAGAGATCGTCGGCCGGAGCCTCGGACTCTGAAGCACCAGGAGACTCACATGGCAGACGCATACATCTACGACGCCGTGCGCACCCCGCGCGGCAAGAACCGCGGGGGATCGCTCCACGGCACCAAGCCGGTCGACCTCGTCGTCGGTCTCATCGACGCGCTCAAAGAGCGCAACCCGAGCCTCGACACCGAGCTGATCGACGACATCGTCCTCGGCGTCGTGTCGCCGATCGGCGAGCAGGGCGGCGACATCGCCCGCACGGCCGCGCTCGTCGCGGGCCTTCCCGAGAGTGTCGCTGGTGTGCAGCTGAACCGCTTCTGCGCCTCGGGCCTCGAGGCGGTCAACACCGCGGCGCAGAAGGTCGCCTCGGGCTTCGACGACCTCATCCTCGCGGGCGGCGTCGAGGCGATGTCGCGCGTGCCGATCGGCTCGGACGGCGGCGCGTACGTGCAGGATCCCAGCACGAACTACGACCTGTACTTCGTGCCGCAGGGCATCGGAGCAGACCTCATCGCCACGATGGAGGGCTTCTCGCGCGAGGATGTCGACGCGTACGCCGCCGAGTCGCAGCGTCGCGCCGCCGCCGCGTGGCAGGCGGGCTACTTCGACGGCTCGATCGTGCCGGTCAAGGACATGAACGGCGTGACGCTCCTCGAGCGCGACGAGCACATGCGCGCGGGCACGACGGCCGAGTCCCTCGGCGGGCTCAACGCCGCCTTCGCCGGCGTCGGCGACCAGGCCGGCTACGACGCGGTGGCGCTGCAGAAGTACCACGCCGTCGAGCGGGTGAACCACGTCCACACGGCCGGCAACTCGTCGGGCATCGTCGACGGCGCCGCCCTCATGATCATCGGCAGCAAAGAGGTCGGCGAGAAGCTGGGCCTGACGCCCCGCGCGCGCATCGTCTCGGCGGCCGTGACCGGCTCGGAGCCGACGATCATGCTGACCGGGCCCACGCCCGCGACCGAGAAGGCGCTCAAGAAGGCCGGGCTGACCCCGGAGGACATCGACCTGTTCGAGCTGAACGAGGCCTTCGCCTCGGTCGTCATGAAGTGGATGAAGGACCTCGACATCCCGCACGACAAGGTCAACGTCAACGGCGGGGCCATCGCGATGGGCCACCCGCTTGGCGCCACCGGCGCCATGATCCTCGGCACCCTGCTCGACGAGCTGGAGCGCCGTGACCAGAAGCGCGGGCTCGCGACGCTGTGCGTCGGGGCCGGCATGGGCATCGCCACCGTCATCGAGCGGGTCTGAGGGGAGACACGAGAATGAGCATGATCGAAGAGACCGCGGTCTACACCGGCTACGCGTGGCAGAAGGATGCCGACGGCATCGTCACGGTGACGATGGACGACCCCGACAGCGCCGTCAACACCATGAACGCGCACTTCACGGCGGCGCTCGGCGCCACCGTGGACCGCCTCGAGGTCGAGCGCGACGAGATCGCCGGTGTGATCCTCGCCTCGGCGAAGAAGAGCTGGTTCGCCGGCGGCGACCTCAACCAGCTGCGCGCGGCCGACCCGTCGAAGGCGGCGGAGGAGACCGCGCACATCGACGGCGTCAAGGACCTGCTGCGCCGCCTCGAGCAGCTCGGCAAGCCGGTCGTGGCCGCCATGAACGGCACCGCGCTCGGCGGCGGCCTCGAGGTCGCGCTCGCGACCCACCACCGGATCGCCACGAACGCCCCCCGCGCCCAGTTCGGTGTTCCCGAGGTGTCGCTGGGGCTGCTCCCCGGCGGCGGCGGCATCACGCGCCTGGTGCGGATGCTGGGGCTGCAGCGCGCGCTGAGCGACGTGATCCTGCCCGCGACGAAGTTCTCGGCCGAGGACGCGCTCGCCGTCGGTATCGTCGACGAGGTCGTCCCAGCGGCCGACCTCGACAGCGCCGCCCGCGCGTGGATCGCGGCGAACCCCGCCCCGGTCAAGCCGTGGGACGAGAAGGGCTTCCGCTTGCCGGGCGGTGCACCCACCTCGCCCGGGGTCGCAGGACTCCTCGGCGTCATGCCCGCGATGCTGCGCAAGCAGCTCAAGGGCGCGCCGCTGCCGGCGCCGCGCGCGGCGATGGCCGCAGCCGTCGAGGGCGCATACGTCGACTTCGACACCGCGTCGAAGGTCGAGACCCGCTATCTCGTGTCGCTCACCCACGGCCAGGTCGCGAAGAACATGATCAAGGCGTTCTTCTTCGACCTGCAGCACATCAACTCCGGCGGCAGTCGCCCCGACGGGTACCCGACGTTCACCGCGACCAAGGTCGGCGTCATCGGCGCCGGCATGATGGGCGCCGCGATCGCGTACGTGTCGGCGAAGGCCGGCATCGAGGTCGTGCTCAAGGATGTCACGATCGAGGCGGCCGAGAAGGGCAAGGACTACTCGCGCAGCCTCGAGCAGAAGGCGCTCGCACGCGGCAAGACGACGCAGGAGAAGTCCGACGCGCTGCTCGCGCGCATCACCCCGACGGCCGACCCGGCGGACTTCGCCGGCGTCGACTTCGTCATCGAGGCGGTGTTCGAGTCGGTGCCGGTCAAGCAGAAGGTCTTCCAGGAGATCCAGGACATCGTCGAACCGGACGCGGTCCTCGGGTCGAACACCTCGACGCTGCCGATCACCGAGCTCGCCGAGGGTGTGACCCGGACGCCGGACTTCATCGGCATCCACTTCTTCTCGCCGGTCGACAAGATGCCGCTGGTCGAGATCGTCCGCGGCAAGAACACGAGCGACGAGGTGCTGGCGAAGACGTTCGACTACGTCATGCAGATCCGCAAGACGCCGATCGTCGTCAACGACCAGCGCGGCTTCTTCACCTCTCGTGTCATCGGCGAGTTCATGGCCGAGGCCGTCGCCGCGGTCGGCGAGGGCGTCGAGCCGACGTCGGTCGAGCAGGCCGCGCTGCAGGCCGGCTACCCCGCCGGCGCGCTGCAGCTGTTCGACGAGCTGACGCTGTCGCTGACGCAGAAGATCCGCCACGAGACCGAGGCGGCCGTGCTCGCCGAGGGCGGCGAGGTCCGCACGCATCCGTCGCACGCCGTCATCGACTACATGGTCGACGACGTCGAGCGCCCCGGGCGCCGGGCCGGTCAGGGCTTCTACGACTACGACGAGAACGGCAAGCGCATCGGCATCTGGCCGGGCCTGCGCGAGAAGTACGACTCGGGCAGCACCGTGCTGCCGCTGAAGGACCTGCAGGAGCGGATGCTGTTCGCCGAGGCGATCGACACGATCAAGTGCCTCGACACGGGCGTGCTCACGAGCGTGCCCGACGCGAACATCGGCTCGATCTACGGCATCGGCTTCCCCGCGTGGACCGGTGGCGTGCTGCAGTACGTGAACCAGTACGACGGCGGTCTGCCGGGCTTCGTCGAGCGCTGCAACGAGCTCGCCGCGGCCTACGGCGACCGGTTCCTGCCCCCGGCATCCCTCGTCGCCAAGGCCGACGCCGGCGAGACCTACGAGTAGGAGGAGCACGAATGCTTCGCACCCGTTTCACCGAGGCGCTCGGCATCGAGCATCCGATCGTCCAGGGCGGCATGATGTGGGTCGGCCGCGCCGAGCTCGCCGCGGCCGTCTCCGAGGCCGGCGGCCTCGGGATGATCACGGCGCTCACGCAGCCGACCCCGGCCGATCTGGTCAAGGAGATCGAGCGTGCGCGCGCGCTCACCGACAAGCCGTTCGGCGTGAACCTCACGATCCTGCCGTCGATCAGCCCGCCGCCGTACGACGAGTACCGGCGCGCGATCGTGGACGCGGGCGTGACCATCGTCGAGACGGCGGGATCCAGCCCCGAGCCGCACATGGAGATGTTCGGCGAGCACGGCGTGAAGGTCATCCACAAGTGCACGAGTGTGCGTCACGCGCTCAAGGCCGAGAAGGTCGGTGTGACGGCGGTCTCGATCGACGGGTTCGAGTGCGCCGGTCACCCCGGTGAGGACGATGTTCCCGGGCTGATCCTCATCCCGGCGACGGCGGACCAGCTGTCGATCCCGTTCATCGCCTCGGGCGGCTTCGCCGACGGGCGCGGGCTCGCCGCCGCGCTCGTGCTGGGCGCCGACGGCGTCAACATGGGGTCGCGCTTCATGTGCACGCAGGAGTCCCCGGTGTCGCAGACGGTGAAGGACCGGATCGTCGAGGCGTGCGAGCTGGACACGAACCTCATCTTCCGCAGCCTCGGCAATACCGCCCGTGTGGCGAAGAACGCCGTGAGCGACGAGGTCGTCGACATCCTCGCCCAGGGCGGACAGTTCCCCGACGTCCGTCACCTGGTCGCCGGAGCCCGCGGCCGCAAGGTGTTCGAGGAGGGCGACCTCGATGCCGGCATCTGGACGGTCGGTCAGGTCCAGGGCCTCATCAACGACGTGCCGCCCGCCGGCGACGTCGTGCGCCGGACGGTGGCCCAGGCCGAGACCGTGCTGCGTGAGCGGCTCGCCCTGTTCGCCGAGCCCGTGGCCGCCTAGAGCCGGCCGCCTGGCACCAAGCGCCGAAGCGGCGGTGGCACCCACGTCCTCGGGTGCCACCGCCGCTTCGTGCGTGCGGGAACGTTGTGCGCGTCAGGCCTGGGTGACGGCCGCTCCGGCGGCGATGAGGACGAAGATCGTGATGATCACCGCGAAGCCGATCGCGATCCAGCCGAGGATCACCGAGGCCAGGGCGAGGCCGCGTCCGCGCTCGCCGGTCTTCTTGATCTGCGAGAGGGCGATGTAGCCGAAGATGAGGCCGAGGACGCCGGCGAACCACACGAAGATGATCGACAGGATCGCGAAGATGTTGAAGCCGGGCTGCGAGGCGGGAGTCTGCGAGGTCATGGCTGAACGCTAGCGGCTCCGGGAGTCTCTGATCGAGGATTTCTCCACAGCGTCCACCAAGTGTTTCCTCAGCGTCCGGGTGCGCCGCGTCCCGCGCGCATCCGTTCAGCCGCCCGCGGCGACGCTCACCTCCGCGCACCGGTCGCGGGCCTCGTCCTGGACACCCGCCGCGAGGTCGAATCCGCCGCCGGCGGGTTCGTCGACCACGATGCACAGGTCCAGCTCGAGGGTCGTGTCCCCGAAGACATGGGTCTGCGTCTCCTGGTGGGCGGACGGGCCGAAGCCGGCGATCGGCACCTCGATCCGCCTATGTTTCGCGGCACCGCGCATGAAGGTGGCGGCCGTTGCGGCATCCGGCGCCGCGAACCGGCCACGAGCGCCCACCAGCGCCCACCGCGCCGGCTTGCTTGGCGTTGGTCGTCGTGTGGGCGTGCGGTCGCGGCCACGAGCGCCAGGTGACGGGCGTCTCGGCGCGCTTGCTTGGCGCTTGCTTGGCGTTGGGTGTCGTGTGGATGTGCGGTTGCGGGCAGGAGCGCCAAGTGATGGGTGCCTTGGTGCGGTTGCTTGGCGTTGGGTGTCGCGTGGGCGTGCGGTTGCGGGCAGGGGGCGCCAAGTGATGGGCGTCTCGGCGCGCTTGCTTGGTGCTTGCTGGGCGCTGGTTGTCGTGGGAGGGCGCGGATGCGGCCGTGAGCGCCAAGTGATGGGTGCCTTGGTGTGGTTGCTTGGCGTTGGGTGTCGTGTGGATGTGCAGTTGCGGCCAGGGGCGCCAAGTGATGGGTGCCTTGGTGCGGTTGCTTGGCGTTGGGTGTCGTGGGATGTGCGGTTGCGGCCAGGGGCGCCAAGTGATGGGCGCCTCGGCGCGGTTGCTTGGCGTTGGGTGTCGCGTGGGCGTGCGGTTGCGGCCAGGGGCGCCAAGTGACGGGCGTCTCGGTGCGCTTGCTTGGTGCTTGCTTCGCGCTTGCTCGGCGCTGGTTGTCGGGGGAGGGCGCGGATGCGGGCAGGGGTGCCAAGTGATGGGCGTCTCGGCGCGCTTGCTTGGTGCTTGCTTGGCGCTGGTTGTCTTGGGAGGGCGCGGATGCGGCCGTGAGCGCCAAGTGATGGCTGTCTCGGCCTGCTTGCTTGGCGTTGATTGTCGGGGGAGGACGCGGATGCGGCCAGGGGCGCCCACTGACCGCAAGCGAGCGAGGCTGGCGCCGGTGGACGCGCGCCGACATCATGGGGGAGCGCTCCGAACGCGCCGGGAAGGGGACGCCTGATGTCACAGGTGCTGCTGGGTGTGATCGCCGTGGTCTTCGGAGTCATGGCGGGGTTGCTCCTGTTCGTCCCCGCCGTCGCGGTCTCGTATCGTCGCCACGGACGGCTCGCCCTGTCCACGCTCGCCCTGTGGGCCGCGGCGCTGGTGTACTTCATGGCCGTGTGGGTCTACACGCTGCTTCCCATGCCCGAGCCGGGCGCGATCGTCTGCACGCATCCGCAGCTCGACCCGTTCGCCTTCGTCGACGACCTGCGCGGCGCCGCGGCGAGCGGGAGCTTCCTGACCGATGCCGGGTTCCTGCAGCTCGCTCTGAACGTGCTGCTGTTCGTCCCCCTCGGGATCCTCATCCGCCTCATCTGGCGCCGGGGCATCGTCGTCTCGCTCGTCGCGGGGGTGCTGCTGTCGCTGCTGATCGAGACCACGCAGGTGACGGGCGTCTGGGGGCTGTACCCCTGCGCGTACCGTCTGTTCGACGTCGATGATCTGCTGACGAACACGCTCGGCGCGGTCGTCGGATCGCTGCTGTCGCTGCTGATCGCGCCGCGCCTGCGGGTGCGGCCCGATCGCCTCGAGGCCGCGCTGCTGCCGCATCCGGTGACCCGCGTGCGCCGCCTCGTCGCGTCGCTGTCGGACTTCCTCAGCGTCACCCTCACCGCCGTCGCCACGGCGGTGGTGATCGCCCTCGGCGCGGCACTCACCGTCGGCGATCACGTCCTCGACCCGTCCGCCGCGTGGGTGACGTGGACGGTGGCGCTCGTCCCCTTCGTGCTGAGCACCGGGTTCTTCCTCGTGACGGGCCGAACGATCGGCCAGGCGGCCGTTCAGCTGCGCTACGTCGGCTCGCCGTACCCGCGGGTCCTCGCGGGACTGCTCGTCTACGGCGGCGGCATCGGCGGCTATCAGGTGATCAGCGCCATCCCCGCGATCTCGGGCTGGGCGACCCCGCTCTTCGCGGCGGTGGCGGTCGTCATGGTGTTCACGACACGCGGGGCGCGGGGGCTTCCCGGCGTGCTCTCCCGCTCCCACCTGGTCGATTCGCGGGAGGCCGTCCGCGCGGATCCCGACGTCGCTATGACGGAGGATCGAGCGGCCCGGTGAGGTACCGCTGGAGTGTGGGTCCCACGGCGGCGACGAGCTCGTCGACGGATGCCGCGGCCATCGGCGGCAGCTCCAGCACGTAGCGCGTCATCAGCACGCCGACCAGCTGACTGCCCACCAGTGCGGCGCGCCGCTCGGCGTCCGGTCCCGAGAGACGGTGGGCGATGCGGCCGAGCACTTCGCGCGAGATGAATCCCACGAGCAGGGACGTCGATCGGCGGCTGCCGACGATCGCCCGCAGGATCGCGACGCCGCGACGGCGGAACGCCGGATCCTCCCACGTCTCGAGCACGTGGCGCGCGATGCGTTCGCCGGCATGCTCCAGGTCGCCGTCGAGCATGCCCGGCACGGCCAGCGCAGGAGTGAGCGGTGCGTCGAGCGCCGCGCTGAACAGGTCTGCCTTCGTCCCGAAGTAGTGGTGGACCAGGGCCGGATCGACACCTGCGCGGGCGGCGATCGAGCGGATCGTGGCGGCGTCGTAGCCGCGCTCGCCGAACTCGGCCACGGCTGCCTCGACGATCCGTCCACGGGCGCCCGAATCGCCTCCGCGCGGGCGTCCGCGGCGACGCCTCGGGGTCGGGGCGAGGTGCTCGGGCATGTGCACAGGCTACGTGCGGCGAAGGGCCTTGCCAAGATTTCATCAGTCGTTGAATAATGCGGCCATGCGGGCTGTCTTCCTCAAGGAGTTCCAAGAGCTGCGCCGCGACCGCAGGACGCTGGGGATGCTCATCGTCATGCCGTTGCTGCTGCTGGTGATCTTCGGCTACGCCGCGAATTTCACCGTCGACACGTTCACGCTGTCGATCTACGGCAGCGCCGCCGACGACGTCCAGTCCCAGATCGAGGACAACGCCGATCTGGCCGACCATTTCGACATCCTCACGGTCGACACCGACGGGACGAAGACGGATGCCGTGACAGAGCTTCGCGAGGACAAGGCCGACGTCGCGATGCTCGCGGACGGCGACAGCGTCACGGTCTACATCGACGGCTCGAACCTGTTCGCCGCGCAGGGCGCGCAGGTGCTCTTCGCGCAGGTGCAGCAGCAGCTGGCGCAGAACCCTCAGGCGCCGGCGATGGAGGTCGAGATCCTCTTCAACCCCGACCTGAAGACGTCCTGGGTGATGATCCCGGCGATCATCGGCCTGATCCTGACGTTCATCGGCACGATCATCACGAGCATCGGGCTGGTCCGCGAACGCGAGGCGGGCACCCTCGAACAGCTCGCCGTCATGCCGTTGAAGGCGCCGGCGGTGATCCTGGGCAAGATCATGCCGTACTTCCTGCTGGCGTCGTTCGACATGGCCCTCATCGCGCTCATCGGCATCTGGCTGTTCGGCGTGCCGTTCAACGGCAATCCGTGGATCTTCGTCGTCGGTGCGGCGCTGTTCCTCTTCGCTGTGCTCGGCATCGGCGTGCTCATCTCGTCTGTGTCGCAGACGTCGGGGCAGGCGATCCAGCTGGCGATGATGACGCTGCTGCCGCAGATCCTGCTCTCGGGAATGATCTTCCCGCTCGACGCGATGGCGCCCGGGGTCCGCTGGATCGGCTATCTGCTGCCGCTGACGTACTTCACGATGCTGTCTCAGGGCGTCATGCTTCGCGACGCGCCGTGGGACTCGCTGTGGCTGCCGCTGACGGTGCTGGCGATCATGGCCGTGGTCATCTTCGGCCTCGCCGTCGTTCGCCTGCACCGGAGCATCGCCCCGGCGAAGCCGCGCGCGGCCAAGGACGCGACGTGACCGAGCTCGGCGTCTCGGGCATCCGGGTCTCGTTCGGCGACACCCTCGCCCTCGACGACGTTTCGCTCGAGGTGCCCGTGGGCGAGGTCACGGGCGTGGTCGGCGGCGATGGCGCCGGCAAGTCCACGCTGCTCAAGGTGTTCGCCGGCCGCGTCGGGGTCTCGGCCGGGACGGTGCACACGCTCGGCAAGGCCGACATCGGCTATCAGCCCGCGACGAGCGGCGTGTGGGGCAACCTCAGCGTCGCCGAGAACGTCGAGTTCGTCGGGCAGTCGTACGGGATGTCGCGCGCGGCGATCCGCTCGCGCGGCGACGAGCTGCTCGAGCGCGCAGGGCTCGTGGAGGCGCGGTCGCGGCTGGGGTCGAGGCTGTCGGGCGGCATGCGGCAGAAGCTCGGATTCGTGCTCGCGATCCTCCACCGCCCGGCGCTCGTGCTGCTGGACGAGCCGAGCACGGGCGTGGACCCCGTCAGCCGCGTCGAGCTGTGGCGGCTGGTGTCGGCTGTGGCCGCCGGCGACACCGCCGTGCTGATGGCGACGACCTACCTCGACGAGGCGCAGCGCGCGGCATCTGTCGCCGCCCTCGATCAGGGACGGGTGATCGCCGCGGGCGTGCCGGACGCGATCATCGCGGGAGTGCCCGGGCGCATCGCCACGCTCCCCGAGCCCGAGCGCGCCGTCGCGGACTCGTGGCGGCGGGGCGCGGCCCGGCACGTGTGGTTCGGCGGTGCGACGGCACCGGCCGGCTCCGCTCCCATCGCCGAGCCCGACCTCGAGGACGCGCTCATCGCGCTGACGCTGTCTCGCCGCGTGGACGGCGTGGACGCCGAGCAGCACCCGCGCCGCGCGGCGCACGCCCGCCGCATCGCCCGCACGCACCACCGAGAGTACGTGCCCGTCGACATGCCGGATGCGCGGCCGTCGGGTCTCGAGAAGGGCACCACGCTCGCGGCCGGTGCGCACGTGACGCGCCGGTTCGGGCACCAGGTCGCCGTCGACGACGTGAGCCTGGAGGTGGCCGCCGGCGAGGTGGTCGGGCTCATCGGCGCGAACGGGGCGGGGAAGACCACGTTCCTGCGGGCGCTCATCGGGCTCGACCGGCCCGACTCCGGCGACGCGGAGCTGTTCGGCGCCCCGCCCGACGCCGCTTCGCGTCGGCGCCTCGGCTACGTGCCGCAGGGGTTGGGGCTCTACCGCACGATCAGTGTGCGCGAGAACGTCGAGTTCTTCTCGCGCGTGTACGGCACGCCGCCCGCTCAGCTGCCGGCGTCGCTCGCGGCCGTGACCAAGGACGTCGTCGGCGAGATCGGGCTCGGTCGCGAACGCCAGCTCGCCTTCGCCCTCGCCCTGGGCCACGATCCCGATCTGCTGATCCTCGACGAGCCGACATCGGGCGTGGACCCGCTCTCGCGGGCGCGGCTGTGGGACATCATCCATGCGCAGGCGGATGCCGGGCGCGGGGTGCTGGTCACCACCCACTACCTGCAGGAGGCCGAGCAGTGCACGCGGCTGGCGCTGATGTCGCAGGGGAAGCTGCTGGGGATGGGCTCGGTCGACGATCTGATCGCGGGCGTCAGCGCCGTCGAGGTCCGGTCGGCGCGATGGCAGGACGCGTTCGCCGCCCTCGGCGAGGCGGGCCTGCCGACGATGCTCGCCGGCCGCACCGTGCGGGTCGCCGGGGTCGACACCGACCGTGTCCGCGACGCCCTGGGAGGCATCGACGCGGCGGTCGCCGACGTCGCCCCCACGCTCGAGGAGGCGATGGTCCTGCTGGAGTCGTGACATGCTTTCCTGGGCGTGCTGAACGACCATGGACGCACCGGAGGAACCCCGCATGACCGCTCAGCTCTTCGAGATCACCGGCGACGTCCGCGACTACGCCTGGGGGATGCCCGGCGGGGTCTCGCGTGCGCTCGGTCGCGGCGACACCGATGCGATCGAAGCCGAGCTGTGGCTGGGCGCGCACCCGTCCGCTCCGAGCCGATTCGTCGATGCGGATGCCGCCGGTGCTCGCGACCTGGCGGCGTGGGAGCAGGCGAGCGGCGCGACGGTGCCCTTCCTGCTCAAGCTGCTGTCGGCGGCGTCGCCGCTGTCGCTCCAGGCGCACCCGACGCCCGACCAGGCGCGGGTCGGGTTCGCCGCAGAGGAGGCCGCCGGCATCGCCCCCGGCGCGCGGGAGCGCAACTACAAGGACCCCCACGCCAAGCCCGAGCTGATCGTGGCGCTGGACGACGGCTTCGAGGCCCTGTGCGGCTTCCGGCCGCTGCCCGAGACGCTCGCCACGGTCGCAGCGCTCGCGGCCGTCGCCGAGGATCCGTCGCCGTTCGCCGAGTGGGAGCGGATGCTGCGTGCGCCCGACGGCGTCCGTGACGCGTTCGACTGGCTGCTGTCGGGCGGTCCCGCCGTGAGCTCGCTCATCGCCCAGGTGGCGGCCGCGGCCGCCGCCGACCCCGAGCGCTTCGAGCTGCCGGGGCGGCTCGCCGGCGCCTTCGCCGGCGACCCGGGGATCGCGATCGCGCTCATGCTGAACCACGTCACGCTGGCCGCGGGGGAGGCGCTGTGGCTGCCCGCGGGCAACATCCACGCGTATCTGCGGGGGACCGGCATGGAGCTCATGGGGCCGAGCGACAACGTCCTGCGCGGAGGCCTGACACCCAAGCACGTCGACATCCCCGAGCTGAGCCGCGTGCTCGACTTCTCCACCGGTGAGCCGCCCCACCTGCCGGCCCTCCAGGTCTCGGAGCGCACCGTCACTTACCGGCCCGCGTCGCTGCCGTCGGGCCGCGACGTGCCGTTCGAGTTGTTCGAGGTCACCGGCGACGACGTCGTGACGACGTCGGGCCCGGCGATCGTGCTGGTGGCCGACGGCGCGTTCACGGTGTCGGCCGGGGACGCGACGGCCGAGGCGGGCCGAGGAGCGACGCTGTTCGTGACGGATGCCGCGAGCCTCGGCGTCCGCGGCCACGGTCGCCTCTTCGTCGCCGCCGCCTGAGCCGGTCCGCGCCCGCGTCCGCGAACCGTACGGCGGCTGCGCCGGGAGAGCCGGATCCGGCCGGATCCGCGAATGCGCGTGTGTCCGGCGCGGGCGACTGGATACAGTGGGCGCGTGGACCCGGTCGTGGCAACACTCGTGATCCTGGTGCTCGCGATCGTCGCGTTCGTGAGCAACCGCGTTCCGCTCGGCATCGTGGCGATCGGCGTCGCTCTGGCGCTGTACTTCACGGGCGTGCTGACCCTCAACGAGGCGCTCGCCGGATTCGGCGACCCGACGGTGCTCTTCATCGCGGCCCTGTTCGTGGTGAGCGAGTCACTCGACGCGTCGGGGGTCATGGCGTGGGCGGGGCAGAAGGTCATCGGGCGCGCGGGCACGAAGCGCACGACCCTCATCATCGTGATCGCGCTGCTGGCGGCCCTGGTGTCGGCGATCATCAGCGTCAACGGAGCCACCGCGGCGCTGCTGCCGCTCGTGGTCGTGGTGGCCGCGCGGGCCGCCCTGCCGGCCTCGCAGATGCTCATGCCGCTGGCCTTCGCGGCATCCGCGGGCTCTCTGCTGCTGCTGACCGGGACACCGGTGAACATCATCGTGTCGGACCTCGCCGCGAGCAGCGGCGCGCGGGCGTTCGGCTACTGGGAGTTCGCCCTCGTCGGCGTCCCCGTGGTCGTCGGCGCGGTGATCCTGCTGGTGATCTTCAGCAAGCGGCTGCTGCCCGAGCGCACCGGCGCGATCATGCCGATGGATCTCATCCGGCACGCGAGGCTGCTGCGCGACCAGTACTCCCTGAGCCTCGAGACGGGTGTGATCCTGGGCGCCTCGAGCGGGGTCAGCGAGATCGTGGTCGCGCCGCGCTCGCCGTTGATCGGTGAATCGGTGTCGCCGGGGATGAAGACCCCGTCGGGCGACCTCGTCGTCCTGGCGGTGCGCCGCGGCGACGATCTGCTGAAGGGCCCCGACATCGCCGTGCAGATGGGGGACGTGCTGCTGCTGCAGGGAACGTGGGATGAGCTGAGCCGCCACGCCGCCGCCCCCGGCGTGCTGGCCGTCGACGCTCCCGAGATGATGCGGCGCTCCGTCCCTCTCGGCAGCGGCGCGAAGCGGGCGCTGGTGATCCTGGGGCTCATGGTCGTGCTGCTGTCGACCGGTCTCGTGCCGGCGGCCGTCGCCGCGCTGCTGGCCGCCGGCGCTCTCGTGGTCACCGGCACCGTCACGCCGACCCGCGCCTACCGTTCGATCTCGTGGACGACGATCGTCCTCATCGCGGGCATGATCCCGCTTTCGACGGCCTTCACCAAGACCGGCGCCGCCGACCTCGTCGCCGAGTACCTGCTCGGTGTGCTCGGCGATTCGAGTCCGCATCTCGCGCTTCTCGTCCTCGTCGTCGTCACGGTCGTGCTCAGCCAGCTGATCAGCAACACCGCGACGGTCCTGATCATCGCCCCCATCGCCATCGCGATCTCGGCGACGATGGAGGTCTCGGTGCTGCCGTTCATGATGGCGCTCACGGTCGCGGGCGCCGCGGCATTCCTGACCCCGATCGCGACGCCTGCCAACCTCATGGTCATGGATCCCGGCGGCTACAAGTTCGGCGACTACTGGAAGCTCGGCATCCCCCTGACGCTGTTCTTCATCGTCATGGCGGTGCTCTACGTCCCCGTGATCTGGCCCTTCTGACATCCGCGAACCTCGGTGCGTAGTGTGGAGACGTGACGAACGACACGGCCACGCCGCGCCCCAACCGCGGACGAGCCGCCGGGCCCGAGAACCGGCGTGCGCTCATCGCGGCCGCGCGCGAGATCTACGCCACCGAGGGCCCGTCGGCGCCGTTCAGCGCGATCGCCAAGCGCGCCGGTGTCGGCCAGGGCAGCCTGTACCGCCATTTCCCGGATCGCATCGCGATGGCCGTGGCGGTCTTCGAGGACAACATCGCCGAGCTCGACGCGCAGCTCGCCGGCCCGGACGCGGGGGTGGCAGATCTGCTCGCCCGCGTGGCCGACCAGGCGATGGCCTCGACCGCCCTGATCGGACTCGTCACATCGGACCTGGAGGATCCGCGCGTGACGCCTCTGGGCGAGCGGTTCCAGCGGGTCGTCGCGCGCCTCGTCGAGAACGATCGGACAGCCGGACGCATCGGCGCACACGTCGAGGACGCGGACGTCGCGATGGCCGTCGGGATGCTCGCGAGCGAGCTCGCCCACACCCCCGAACCGGACAGGCCCCGGGTCGCGGCGCGCGCGCAGGCTCTCTTCGCGGCGGCTTTCGCCCCGCGGTGAGCCCGAGGGATCTATGCTCCTGTCGTGGGCAGGTTCATCTACGACACCGTCGCGAACGGCGTCGACATCGAAGACCGTACTCTCGCGCATCTGCGCATCGTCGTGATGAACAAGCTGCGCCGCGGCGAGTCGTTCATGTTCGACGTCGAGGTGGGCGACGGCAGCGGGCGACGCAGCTTCTGGATGCACTCCTCGGTGCCCCTGCAGTTCCACTTCTACGGCAGCCGGCAGCCGCGCATCAACCGCGTCTGGGTCGAGGAGATGATGCTCGCGGCGGGTGGCCCCAACGGGCTGTCGATCATGCCGGAGCCTGCCGAGGAGACGGCGGCGCCGCTCACCGACGAGTGATCACCCGGAGATCTCGCCTCGCTTCTTCGGAGACCGGGACACGCGTGCATCCGACACCTGGAGCCGGTCGACCTCGAGGTTCTCGACTTCGACGCTGCCGAGGATGACATCCCCCGACTCGGGAGTGGGCTGACCGCCGGCGCCGTCCTCGGACGGATCGGTGTCGATGTGCTCGGCGACGAGCACGATGCCGCCGGTCGAGGACACCGAATTGGCCAGATCCGCGATCCACTCGCGGCTGAGCTCGGTCGGCTCGGGGTCGTCGAAGACGAAGCGGAGCGGGATCGACGGATGCAGCCAGATCGTGCTGCGTCCGCGAGGCTCGTCGTCGGGGTGGCGCCACGAGAGCGTGAAGGTCTCGTTGCGGCGCAGCTTGGTCACGATGACGACCTTGAGGTGCGCCAGCGCTCGATCCTCGATGTGGATCGGGGTGTCCGACCCGCCGTAATAGATGGTGCCCACGCAGGAAACACTAGAGCGTGACCGGGGTCTTCGGTGCGATCCGGAGGTAGCGTCATCGGGGAGGTGCCCATGAGCGACGAGGAAGGCCGTCGGCGTGCGGGGCGGATGCCGTGGCCCACGGCGACCGTCGCGACGGTGCGGAGCCTCTACACGCTGCGGCCGTCGCCGGGACCGCGCTGGCCCCTGGCGCTGCAGGCGGCGCTGTCGGTCGCCGTCCCGATCGCGGTGATGACGCTCGTCGGGCGCCCCGAGCTCGGGTACCAGGCCGCCACCGGCGCCTTCACGGCCCTGCACGTCGGTCAGCTCCGCCCGGGCGAGCGCGCGAGGCTGCTCCCGTTCGTCGCCGCAGCCCTCATCGCGAGCAGCGCCCTGGGCGTGCTGGTCGGACCGTCGATCGCGGCCACGCTCGTCGGCCTCGTCGTCCTCACGGCGCTCGCGAGCGCGTTCACGTTCGGGTTCCGGCTGGGCCCCCCGGGTCCCATCTTCTTCGTGCTCGTCTTCGGCGTCTCGGCCCACGTCTCGGCGGTCGCCCCGTCGTTCTCTGCGGGGGAGTTCCTGCTGGCACTGTCGGGCGGCTGCGTGTTCTCGTACCTGCTCGCCGTGACCCCGCTCGTGCTGCCGCGCGTCCGTCGCGAGCCGGCTCGCCCCGTCGCCGAGCTGATGGCGCGGCCGGTGTGGGACGCCCCGACCGTCACGATGATCCTCCGGGCCGTGGCCGTCGCGGCGGTGGGCGCCGTGGTGGGCATCTGGGTGGATCCCGACCGCGCGTACTGGATCGTCACGTCGGGCATCGCCGTGGCTGCCGGCGTCGTCGCGCTCGAGCGCCGCATCGCCATCAGCCGCGGCCTGCACCGTGCGATCGGCACGGTCGCCGGGGCGGGCCTGTACTTCCTGCTCATCCTCGTGCCGTGGGCGGGCTATGCCCTCGCGGCGCTGCTGGGCACGCTGCAGTTCGTGATCGAGCTGCTCGTGGTGCGCAACTATGCGCTCGCGCTGCTGTTCATCACGCCGCTGGTGCTGCTGCTGACGGGAGCCGCGACCGGCTCCATCGGCTCGATCGCGGTCGCCGACGAGCGCGTGATCGACACGCTCGTCGGCTCGGCGCTGGGGATGCTCGTGGCCCTCGTGCCCGGGCTCCGCGCCCGCAAGCCGGCCGCGGGCTGAGCGCCGGGACGGGTCCGGGCGCCCTGGCTACAGCCGGGCCCAGGCCTCGGTGAGGACGCCGCGCAGGATCTGCTCGATCTCGACGAACTCGCTCGGGCCGATCGTCAGCGGCGGGGCGAGCTGGATGACGGGGTCGCCGCGGTCGTCGGCGCGGCAGTACAGCCCGGCGTCGAACAGCGCCTTCGACATGAAGCCGCGCAGCAGGCGCTCGGACTCGTCGTCGTCGAAGGTCTCCTTGGTGGTCTTGTCCTTGACCAGCTCGATGCCGAAGAAGTAGCCGTCGCCGCGCACGTCGCCCACGATCGGCAGGTCGGTGAGCTTCTCGAGCGTGCGGCGGAAGATCGGGGAGTTCTCGCGCACGCGCTCGTTGAGCCCCTCCTCCTCGAAGATATCGAGGTTCTCCAGCGCCACCGCGGCCGACACCGGGTGCCCGGCGAAGGTGTAGCCGTGGGCGAACGAGGCGTTCCCCGTCGAGAACGGCTCGTAGATGCGGTCGCTGACGACGGTGCCGCCCAGCGGCGAGTAGCCGCTCGTGGCGCCCTTGGCGAAGGTGATCATGTCGGGCTGGTAGCCGTACGCGTCGGCGGCGAAGAACTCGCCGATGCGCCCGAACGCGCAGATGACCTCGTCCGAGACCAGCAGCACGTCGTACTTGTCGCAGATCTCGCGGACGCGCTGGAAGTAGCCGGGCGGGGGCGGGAAGCATCCGCCCGAGTTCTGCACGGGCTCGAGGAAGACCGCCGCGACGGTCTCGGGGCCCTCGAACTGGATCATCTCCTCGATGCGGTCGGCGGCCCACTTGCCGAACTCCTCCTCCGTGCCGCCGGGGAAGCCCTGCTCCGCGGCGCGGTAGAAGTTCGTGTTGGGCACGCGGAAGCCGCCCGGCGTGATCGGCTCGAACATCTGCTTCATGCCGGGAAGGCCCGTGATCGCGAGGGCGCCCTGCGGCGTGCCGTGGTAGGCGATGGCGCGCGAGATGACCTTGTGCTTCATCGGCCGGCCGACGAGCTTCCAGTACTGCTTGGCGAGCTTGAACGCAGTCTCGACGGCCTCGCCGCCCCCGGTGGAGAAGAAGACGTGGTTGAGGTCGCCGGGCGCGTAGCCGGCGATGCGGTCGGCGAGCTCGATCGCGGCCGGGTGGGCGTACGACCAGATCGGGAAGAAAGCGAGCTGCTCGGCCTGCTTGGCGGAGGCCTCGGCGAGCCGGCGGCGGCCGTGGCCGGCGTTGACGACGAAGAGGCCGGCGAGGCCGTCGATGTACTTCTTGCCCTGCGAGTCCCAGATGTGGTGGCCCTCGCCCTTGACGATGATCGGGACGCCGGGGCCCTCGGTCATCACCGACTGGCGGGCGAAATGCATCCAGAGGTGGTCGCGCGCCATCCCCTGCAGCTCTGCCTCGGTGCGGGCGTGGCGGTCGGTGGTCGTGGACATGCGGGGCCTCCTGTGGCGTGTCCCGATCGACGATACCCGCGCGCCCCCGGGGCGACCGGCGACGGTTCGTATCGTTCTCGTCGCGTCCCGCGGCGGTCCGTCCGGCCCGCTGCGGGGCCCGGCATCGGGGTCAGGTGGGGAGCGCGTGGCCCTTCGGGAGCGCCAGGACAAGGGATGCCGGCTCGATCCGCACCGTCACGTGGACGGCGAGGCCGAACTCGTCGCCGTCGAGCTGCACCGCCTGCGGACCCTCTGTGGAGCCGATGTCGAGGCCTTCGCCGCGCGAGTACCGCACGGAGCTGTCCTCGGTGCGGAGCTTGAGCACTTCGCGGCCGGCGCGGAACTTGCGCAGCACGCTGTTGTCCCACGCCACGCGACGCCACACGAAGATCCAGCCGAGCGGGCCCTTGGGCTCGAACACGACGATGTCCAGCTCGCCGTCCGCCACCGACGCCTCGGGGATGAGCGAGAGCCCTCCCGGCAGCGACCCGCAGTTGGCGAACAGGATGCTCTGCACCTTCGCGGCGTGCAGCCGGTGACCCACGATCTGGTACATCACGCGGAAGGGCTTGGCGTTCACGAGCGAACGGGCGGCGCCGTCGACGTACGCGACCCAGCCGACCGTCTTCTTCAGCTGGGGGCTCGTGTTGGCGATCATGGCGGCATCCAGGCCCATGCCCCCCATCACCACGAACGCGCGCTCCTCATGGGTGCCGTCGGCGCGCCGCATGGCGGCGAAGCCGACGTCCATCGCGACCTTGTCTCCGTCGAAGGTCGCGCGGATCATCTTGTCGCGGTTCTCGAGCGGCAGCCGCAGATTGCGTGCGAGCAGATTGCCGGTGCCGCTGGGGACGATCGTCAGGGGCACTCCGCTGCCGCACATCGCCTCGGAGACCGCACGCACGGTTCCGTCGCCGCCGGCCACGAGGACGGCATCCGCCCCGTCGTCGAGCGCGGTGCGCGCCACGCCGTCGCCGAGGTCCTCGGGCGTCGTCTCGTAGAAGAGCGGCGGCCCCCAGCCCGCGGCGGCAGACGCCTTCTCGACTGAGGCGCGGATCGCGGGGGTGGCGACCTTGGTGGGGTTGTAGACCAGGGCCGCGCGCCGGGGCGAGCCGGGTTCGCCTGCGCGGTCGGAGTCGCTCGCCATGGGTACAGAGTAGGGCCGGACGGGATCGGATGCCGTCTCAGCCGGATACCGGATGTGCATGCGCCGGCAGCCCCGGCGCGCGGCATACGGAGAAAACCCCCGATTAGACTGAACGGATGATCGATCCCGTGCTGCTCCGCGACAACCCCGAGCTGATCAAGCGCTCGCAGGAGGCCCGCGGGGAATCGCCCGAGACCGTGGACGCCGCGGTCGCCGCCGACCAGGCCCGTCGCGCCGCGATCACGGCGTTCGAGGAGCTGCGCGCGGCGCAGAACGCCCACGGCAAGAAGGTCGCGAAAGCCCCCAAGGACGAGAAGGCCGCACTCGTGGCCGAGGCCAAGGAGCTCAGCGAGAAGGTCAAGGAGGCGCAGCGTGCCGTGACCGTCGCCGAGGAAGAGGCCGAAACGGCATTCTCGGTGCTCGAGAACATCATCATCGAGGGTGTTCCCGCCGGCGGCGAAGAGGACTTCATCACGCTGCGCACGCACGGCGAGCCGCCCGTGTACGACTTCGAGCCGCGCGACCACCTCGAGCTCGGCGAGATGCTCGACGCGATCGACATGGAGCGCGGCACCAAGGTGTCGGGCGCGCGCTTCTACTTCCTCAAGGGCATCGGCGCGCGCCTCGAGCTCGCGCTCATGTCGCTGGGCCTCGACCGCGCACTGCAGGCCGGCTTCACGCCACTCATCCCGCCGACGCTCGTGCGCCCCGAGGTGATGCGGGGAACCGGGTTCCTCGGTCAGCACGCCGACGAGGTCTACCATCTCGACGCCGACGACCTGTACCTCGTGGGCACGAGCGAGGTGCCCCTCGCCGGCTACCACATGGACGAGATCATCGACTTCGACCGCGGTGCCAAGCGCTACGCCGGCTGGTCGACGTGCTACCGGAGCGAGGCGGGGTCGTACGGCAAGGACACCCGCGGCATCATTCGTGTGCACCAGTTCAACAAGCTCGAGATGTTCGTCTACACGACGCCCGAAGAGGCCGAGGCCGAGCACCTGCGTCTCGTCGCGATGCAGGAGGGCATGCTGCAGGACCTGGGTCTGAGCTATCGCGTGATCGACGTCGCCGCCGGCGACCTCGGCTCGAGCGCCGCCCGCAAGTACGACGTCGAGGCGTGGGTGCCCACGCAGGGCGCCTACCGTGAGCTGACGTCGACCTCGAACTGCACGACGTACCAGGCGCGGCGTCTCAACATCCGTCACCGCCTGCCCGCGGACCAGGGCGGCAAGACGCAGCACGTCGCGACGCTGAACGGCACCCTCGCCACCACGCGCTGGATCGTGGCGCTGCTCGAGACGCACCAGCGCGCGGACGGCTCGGTCCTCGTTCCCGAGGTGCTGCGCCCGTACTTGGGCGGACTCGAGGTCATGGAGCCGATCGCGTGACCGAAGCGCACCTGCCGCCGACGGGCGAAGTGAAGGTCGTGCGCCCGAGGCGCGCGGCCCGTCTCGTCGAGCGCGTGGCGCGCGACACCGAGGATCCGCACAAGCACGCCGAGCGCCTGCTGATCGTGCTCGATATCGACGGCACGGTGCTGCTCGAGGACGAGTCGCTCAGCCCCGGCGTGGTCGAAGCCGTCGAGCACGCGCACCGCGCCGGTCACCAGGTGATGCTCGCGACGGGCCGCAGCTGGGAGGGGACGCGCGGAGTGCTGCGGGTGCTCCAGATCGCGCCCGAGTACATCGTGTGCTCCAACGGCGCGGTCGTCCTCAAGCGCGAGGATGCCGATGAGCTCCGCTACCAGCGCTGGCACATCGAGACGTTCGACGCAGCCGAGGTGCTCGCGCACCTGCACGGGCACCTGCCCGACGCGCGGTACCTCGTGGAACTGCCCGACGGCGAGCGCCTGTACACCGAGTACCTCGACGACTGGAACCTCTTCGAGGCGCGCCGCGTGGAGTTCCCCGAACTGTCGGCGCACCCGGTGTGCCGCGTCGTCGTGGTCGCGCCCGAGCAGGCGTCCGACGACTTCCTCGAACTCGTCGAGCGCATCGGCCTGCACCAGGTCTCGTACGCCGTCGGCTGGACGGCGTGGCTCGACATCGCCCCGCTCGGCGTCGACAAGAGCACGGGGCTCGAGCGCGTGCGCGAGGAGCTGGGCATCGACCCCGCCCACGTCCTCGTGATCGGCGACGGGCGCAACGATGTCGGCATGTTCCAGTGGGCTCGGCGCAACGGCGGCCGCGCCGTCGCGATGGCCCAGGGTCCGCAGGAGGTGCGGGATGCCGCGACCGAGGTCACGGCATCCGTCGACGAGGGCGGCGTCGCCGAGGTCCTCCGCCACCTCTGAGGCGGCGTCCCGATCCTGATCGGCCGCACCATCCGCGGGGTCGCGTCGCGGCCGCGATCCGGATGGGTCTGTCCGGATGGTGCCGTCCGGTAAAATCGGATCCGTTCGACGAGCGTCCGGGGGGACGTCGACCCAGGCCCCCAGGAGGACGCGGATGAGAGAACCCCACCAGGTCAGGCGCGGCCGCCCGACGCTGGCCCGACACGGCCGCCTGTCGACGCCCCACCCGGTGTCGCTCATCCTCACGCTGATCGCCGTCGGCGCGGTCGTGCTGTCGCTCAGCGCCACGGCCGTGGGTGCGTACGCCGTGTGGGATGCTGCGTCCACGATCACCGATCAGGCCGTCGATCTCGACCCCGATGAGGACCTGCCGCCGTCGCTGGGAGCGATCGAGGGCGGGGTGAATGTGCTCGTCGTCGGCACCGACTCGTGCGAGGGGCAGGACCTCGAGCTCTTCCCGCGGTGCGCCAACGGCGACTCCCCGGGCGAGCGCAACGACGTGACGATGCTCGTGCACATCTCGGACCCGCCGCGCCGCGTCACCGTGGTCTCGATCCCCCGCGACATGAACGTCGCGATCCCGTCGTGCACCGACGGCGACGGGGTCACCCACTCCGCCATGACCGCGCAGCAGATCAACGCGTCGTACTTCTACGGCGGGCTCGCCTGCACGGCCCGCACCGTCGAGCAGCTGATCGGCGACGACATCGACTTCGCGGCCGCGATCCGCTGGACCGGGGTCATCAACATGTCGGACGCCATCGGCGGGGTCGACGTCTGCGTCGCGGGAGACATCTCGGATCGCCACACCGGTCTGAGCCTGGCCGCCGGCAACCACACCCTGGTGGGCGCCGAGGCGCTGCAGTTCCTGCGGATCCGTCACGGCATCGGCGACGGGTCGGACCTCGGTCGCATCTCGAACCAGCAGCAGTTCATGTCGTCGATGGTGCGCAAGCTCCAGTCCGACGCGGTGCTCGCCGACCCGGGGCGGCTGCTCACGCTGGCCACCACCGCGGTCAGCCAGGTGACGCAGGGTCAGCTCGTGCTCAGCTCGGGGCTGACCAACCCGACCCTGATGGTGCAGATCGCCATGGCCGTGAAGGATGTGCCGTATGAAGACATCGTCTTCGTGCAGTACCCGACCGCCTACGTCGCGGGCGTGGGCGCGAGCCGCGTGATGCCGGTGACGTACGCGGCGGACGCCCTGTTCGCCGCGCTGCAGGAGAACCGGCCCCTCACGCTGACCGGCGAGGCCAGCCAGGGCTACGGTGTCGAGGTGACCGGCGAGGCCGCGGCGCCGGCGCCGATCCCCAGCGCGTCGCCCGAGCCGGGGACGGATGCCGCTGGCGAAGCATCCGCGAGTCCGACCGCGACGCCGGTGGCCGAGGAGCGGGTCGAGCTGCCCTCGGAGATCGCGGGGCAGACGGCGGCGCAGACCACGTGCACCGTGCCCCAGCGCTGAGCCCGCTCCGGGTGGACAGGGGTTCGCGCGCCTTACAGCCCCTCCACAGATCGCCTTGCCAGAATGGGCGAGACAAGCGTGTCGGCTAGACTCGACGCCGTTCGACGGGTGCTCCGGCATCCGCCGGGAGGGTTGTCCGAGCGGCCGATGGAGCTGGTCTTGAAAACCAGTGGGCAGCAATGTCCCGTGGGTTCGAATCCCACACCCTCCGCTCAAGGGCTGCGTCGGGGGGAGATCCCCACCCGAATCCCGCCCGAGAGGACCCCGTGAGCCAGACGATCCGGCCCCCGAGGCGCCGACGACGTCCCGTCGCCGGCCACGCGGTCCTGTCGTCTCCGAGCCCGGTCGGGATCGTCATGAAGGTCGCGGCGATCGTGGCTGCCGTCGGAGTCGTCTCGGTCATGGGCATCGTCTCCTTCGCGGCCTACGACCTGACCTCGTCGTTCACCGAGGACGCCGTCGCCCTCGAGGGGCAGGAGTCGGTCCCGCCCGACATCGGCGCCATCGAAGGCGGCGTGAACCTGCTCGTGGTCGGCACCGACGAGTGCGAGGAGAAGTACGCGAAGTACTTCCCGACCCGCTGCTCGGGCGCCACGGCGACCGGCCAGCTCAACGACGTCAACCTGCTGGTCCACATCTCGGACGAGCCCCGTCGCGTCACGGTGATCTCGTTCCCGCGCGATCTGATGGTGCCGATCCCCTCGTGCACGAGCGAGGACGGCACGCCGTCCTCGGCGATCAGCGTCTCGCAGATCAACGCGGCGTGGGGCTACGGCGGCCTGAACTGCGTCGTGAAGACCGTCTCGCAGCTCAGCGGCGAGAACATTCCGTTCGCGGCCAAGGTCAGCTTCGGCAACGTCATCGCCATCACCGACGCCATCGGCGGCGTCGAGGTGTGCATCGGCAACGGCGGCATCCGTGACAGCCACACCGGCATCAACTGGCCGGCGGGCATGCGCACCGTCAAGGGGTTCGAGGCGCTGCAGTTCCTGCGCACCCGCCACGGGCTGCAGAACGGCAGCGACCTGGCGCGCATCTCGAACCAGCAGCAGTACATGTCGCGCCTGTCGCGCAAGCTCGTCAGCGAAGAGGTCCTCTCGAGCCCGACGACGCTGCTGCGGCTCGCGACGACCGCGGTGCAGAACGTGACGCCGAGCCAGAGCCTGACCAACCCGATGACGCTCGTGCAGGTCGCGCTCGCGGTCAAGGACGTGCCGTTCGACGAGATCGTGTTCGTGCAGTATCCGGTCGTCGAGTACGCGCCGGACCCGAACCGCGTGGCCCCGAACTATGACGCGGCGAAGCAGCTGTGGGCGGCGCTCCGCGCCAACAGCCAGCTCGCGGTCACGAGCGACCCGAACAACACCGGCGGCGTCGTCACGGTCACGCCGACCGAGACCCCGAGGCCGCAGCCGTCACCCACCGGCACACCGACACCCGGCGCCACCGAGGCGCCCGCGCCGGCCGATGAGGTCGTCGAGCTGCCGAGCACGATCCCGGGGACGACCGCCGCCGACGAGACATGCTCAGCAGGGAACTTGAGGGGCTGATGACAGGATTCACCGGACGCCCGCGCAACGGGCGCAAGCCGCTCGCGCGCCACGCGCAGCTCGACGAGCGCGCGCCGATCATGCGCGTGCTGTCGATGATCGGCGTCTTCGTCGCCGTCGTCGCGGTCAGCGTCGTCGGCATCGGCACCGTGAACGTGTGGAGTGCGGCATCCGCCATCGGCGACAACGCCGTCGTGCTGGATGAGGACGAGGAGATCCCGCCGTCGCTGGGTGCGATCGAGGGCGGCGTCAACGTCCTCGTCGTGGGCACCGACTCGTGCGAGGGCCAGGATCTCGAGCTCTTCCCGCGGTGCGCGCACGACGACGGCGGTGAGCGCAATGACGTCACGATGCTCGTGCACATCAGCGACAACCCCCGCCGCGTGACCGTGGTCTCCTTCCCGCGCGACATGATCGTGCCGATCCCGTCGTGCTCGGACGGCGAGGGCGGGTCGTACTCGGCCATGAGCGCCCAGATGATCAACGCGTCGTACATGTACGGCGGCCTGGCGTGCACCGTGCGCACCGTCGAGGAGCTCACCGGCGAAGACATCCAGTTCGCGGCGGCCATCCGCTGGACGGGCGTCATCAACATGTCCGATGCCATCGGGGGCGTCGACGTGTGTGTCGCCGGTGACATCTCGGACAGCCACACGGGTCTGAACCTGACGGCCGGCAACCACACCCTGGTGGGGGCCGAGGCGCTGCAGTTCCTGCGGATCCGTCACGGCATCGGCGACGGGTCGGACCTCGGTCGCATCTCGAACCAGCAGCAGTTCATGTCGTCGATGGTGCGCAAGCTCCAGTCGGAGTCGGTGCTGGCGAATCCGTCGGTGCTGTTCAACCTGGCCACGACCGCGGTGAGCCAGGTGACGCAGGGTCAGCTCGTGCTGAGCTCGACGTTGACGAACCCGACGCTGATGGTGCAGATCGCCATGGCCGTGAAGGACGTCGCGTACGAGGACATCGTCTTCGTGCAGTACCCGACGGTGTATTCGAGCGACTTCGTCCACGTGCTTCCGGTGACGGATGCCGCCGACGTTCTGTTCCAGGCGCTGCGCGACAACCAGGCGCTGACGCTCACCGGCGAGGCGAGCGGAGGCTACGGCGTCGAGGTCACGGGTGAGGCCGAGAAGCCGACGCCCACCCCGACCGCGGATGCGGATGCCGGATCCGGCGAGACGGCGTCGCCGACCGCGACTCCCGCGCCGACCGAGAGCGCCGCGCCCGCCGAGGAGCGGGTGGAACTGCCCTCGCAGATCACCGGCACCACCGCCGCGCAGGTCACCTGCACGGTTCCGGAGGGGTAGCGGGGTGACGAGGAGCGGCGTGCGAACGGCATCCGCTCCTGGTCAGTCCTCCGGGCGGCCGGGGCGAATGCCCGCGGCCGGCAGGATGATGCGGTCGATGATCTCGATGATGACCTCGCGCTGTACCGGCTGTCCCAGCATGAGCACGCGATACGCCACCATCGCCGGTCCCACCAGCGCGAGGTGCTCGACGTCGCATTCCGGGGAGATCTCGCCGCGCGCGATGGCGCGGCGGAGGGCGATGCGGTTGGCTTCGGCGCGCGGCTCGACGAGCGCGGCGCGCGCGGCCTCGGCGAGTTCGGGGGAGCGGGCGATCATCGAGACGATGCCCGCCATGACCTTGAGCTTCCGCTCCGCGTCACGGATCGATGGCGTTCCCACGAGAGCGACGAGATCCCCGCGCAGCGTGCCGGTGTCGGGTGGTGAGGCGAAGTCGATGTCGGATGCCTTCATGCATGCCACGGCGTCGAGCACGAGGTCGGGCTTCGAGGCCCAGCGGCGGTAGAGCGTGGCCTTGCCGGCCTTGGCGCGTGCCGCGACCATGTCGATGGTCATGCCGTCGTAGCCGGTCTCGGCGAGTACATCGAGCGCGGCTTCGAGGATCTCGGGATCGCGCGTGTGGTCGCGCTTGCGGCCCAGGCGCGGCTTGGCGTCGGGTTCGACCTGCGTCATCGCACCCGCCTCCCTTCCGCTCGTGTCGATGTTACCGGCGGGTGAATTCCTGAACAATCCATATCCGGAACTGCTCAGTACCGTATAGAGTACCCGACATGACCTCATCCACCCTGCCCGCGACCGACCGTCGTCGCTGGATCACCCTCGTCGTGGTCGGGCTCGCCCAGCTCATGGTCGTGCTCGACGCCACCGTCGTGAACATCGCGCTGCCGTCGGCGCAGGCCGACCTCGGCTTCAGCGACGGCCAGCGCCAGTGGATCATCACCGCATACTCGCTCGCGTTCGGCAGCCTGCTGCTGCTCGGGGGGCGTCTCTCGGACCTCATGGGCCGCAAGCTCACGTTCGTCGCCGGGCTTATCGGCTTCGCCGCCGCATCCGCCCTCGGGGGTGCGGCCGCAACGTTCGAGCTCCTCGTTCTGGCTCGGGCGCTGCAGGGCGCATTCGGTGCGCTGCTGGCCCCGACCGCCCTCGCGGTGCTCACCACGGCGTTCGTGATCCCGAAGGAGCGCGCTCGCGCGTTCGGTGTCTTCGGCGCGATCGCGGGTGCCGGCGGCGCCGTCGGCCTGCTGCTGGGCGGCGTCCTCACCGAAGCGCTCGACTGGCGCTGGAACCTGTACATCAACGTCTTCATCGCCGCCTTCGCGCTGGTCGGAGCCATGATGTTCGTGCCCCACGTGGAGCGGTCGGGGCGGCGCCCGAAGCTCGATGTGCCCGGCACCCTGCTCGTCTCGGGAGCTCTGTTCGGGCTCGTGTACGGGTTCTCGAATGCTGAGACCGATGGCTGGGACTCGCCACTGACCTGGGGCGTGCTCGCGATCGCCGGGGCCCTGCTGGTGGCGTTCGTGGCCTGGCAGACGCGCGCGTCGCATCCGCTTCTGCCGCTGCGCATCGTGCTCGACCGCAACCGAGCCGCCGCCTACCTGTCGGTGCTGATCGCGGGCGCCGGGATGTTCGGCATCTTCCTGTTCGTCACCTACTACCTGCAGACGACCCTCGGGTACTCGCCGATCCAGACCGGCCTGGCATTCCTGCCCATGATCGCGATGCTCGTGCTCGCGGCGCAGCTGGGCACCAACCTGTTAGTGCCGCGCCTCGGGCCGAAGATCATGGTGCCCATCGGCATGACCCTCGGGGCGATCGCGATGATGTGGCTCACCTTCCTGGACGCGTCGAGCACGTACGCCGCTCACGTCCTGCCGCCGCTCATGGTGATGGGCTTCGCGATGGGCACGATCATGCCGGCTTCGATGCAGACCGCGACGCTCGGCGTCGACCGCGAGTTCGCCGGCGTCGCCTCGGCGATGGTGAACACCAGCCAGCAGGTCGGCGGCTCGATCGGCACCGCGCTGCTGAACACCCTCGCCGCGACAGCTGCCGCGGACTACCTCGCCGCGAACACGCCTGTCACGCCCGAGGTCGGGGTGGACGCCGCGCTCGCGAGCTACAGCACCGCGTACCTGTGGGCGGCGATCTTCTTCGCGGCCGGCGCCGTGATGTCGGCGCTGCTGTTCCGGCGCCGCGGACACGGTCTCTCGCTCTCGCACGCGGCACCGCCGGCGGCGGAGGAGGACCGCGAGCCCGTGGCCGCACACTGACTGCGCTGTCGGTGCGGGGCGGGCGCTGCCGGTTCGGTGCTCGCCCCGCGACCGGTTATGATTACCTGGTGTGTTCTGCGGCTTCGGCCGTGATCACCTGGAGACGTCGCATAGTCAGGCCTAGTGCACCACCCTGCTAAGGTGGAGTCCTCGCAAGGGGACCGAGGGTTCAAATCCCTCCGTCTCCGCAGAACTTCCTGGCCCGCAATCCCTTGAAAACACTGGGATCGCGGGCCATAGGTTTCTCATAGGAACGCGATTTGCGTAAGGATTGCGTAAAGTCGCGGGAAGTTGCCTACCCGGGCTCCGGTGATTGAACCCGGCCGGACATGAGCCAACAGGATGCGGCGGGGTTCAGCGCGGCGGATGCGGAGACGCGGCTGCACCGCCAACTCGTGGAGATCCGAGATGCCGCTGTCGATCCACGCGTTTCGTTCGAGTTGAGTGATGCTGAGGGCGTGGTCGTCGAGGCAGCGGAGGAGCACCTGCTCGGGCGCGGTGCTGGCACGGGTCCCTCGAGCAGCGGCCTCGCGACGAGGGCGACTCATTGAGGGCGGGTGCAGGAGTCGCGGCCGCTGCCGGAATCGGCCTGGCCCTTGTCGCCAGCGCGGCAGGCCTCGGGTTCGCGATCGCGCGGAGGTTGACGGCACCGCCGTCGGGCAGGGTCTACGATCTCACCGTCCGGGGTATCCTGCGCCATGAGGGCCACGACGCGGTCGTCCTTGACCGCAACGCATCGACGGTGGCGACGGGCGTCTACAACCTGTGGCTCGAGGACGGCGGGTGGGTTCGGCTCGGCCCGATCGTCGGCGAGGACGCCCGAACGGTGACGCGGCTGGTTGAGTCGGCCGAGCCGGCGGACGCGCTGGCAGTTGGCAAGCGCGCGTCGTGGAGCGGCATCTATTATCGCGATCCCGCCGACGCTGGTCTCGTCGCCCAGGACGTGATTGTGGAGACCCCGGTCGGCCCCGCGCCCGCCTGGCTGATCCGCCCGTCCGGGAACGCGACGAACAACTGGGCGATCCACATCCATGGACTGGCGAGCCCGCGCGCGGGCACGCTCCGTGGAGTGAAGGTCGCGGCCGACGCGGGCCTCGTCTCACTCGTCGTCACTTATCGCAACGATGGCGAGGGCCCCACGGTGGGAACTGGTCGCTCCACGCTCGGTGCAACAGAGACCGACGATGTTCGCGCTGCCGTGAGGTACGCGATCGCGCACGGCGCCGAGCGGATCGTGCTGTTCGGATGGTCAATGGGCGGAGCGATCGCGCTACAGATTGCGGCTGACGACGAGTTCTGCGCCACAATTGACAGGCTCGCTCTCGACTCGCCTGTGCTCGACTGGGTGGCAACGATCGACGCGAATTGCGTCCGAGCAGGACTCCCGCGTCGGGTCGGAGTACTCGCGAGTCCGTGGCTTGGGACTCGTCTCCTCGCGCGCCTGACCGGGATGGCCGCAGAGGTTCCGCTCGACCGATTCAACTGGATGGACCGCGCCGAGGAACTGCTCGTACCGACTCTGATCCTGCAGGGAACCTTCGACAGGTCATCTCCATACGAGGTCGCGCGCCGGCTCGCGGAAGACCGCCGTGGCTCGGTACGGCTTGAGACGGTCGCCGCGGACCACACGCTTGTCTGGAACTCAGATCCAGCTCGGTGGAAGCGGCTCGCCACGGACTTTCTGGCGGCGGCGCGTAGTCGCTGCGCTGAGACGCGCGAATAGGGCCAGGCGCAATCAGCGGGTATCGTTCCCCGCCGATCTCGGGTCGAGATGGCGCCCGATCCTGCGGCCCGATGTGCCCAAGCCCGGCTTCAAGCCCGTGTCCGCCGGGTGGGCTAGCCTGCGTGCACACCTCCGCGATGGCACCTGATCTTGTCCACCCAGGAGCCTGAGCAGGTGCCAGGTCAGTCGATCGTGGATTTGCAGCCCGGATCGATGGCGGCCTGACCGCTATCATGCATCGACAGGGGGAAGGGGAACCGATGGGGACCGAGTTGCCGACCAACGTCGCTGAGGCGCTGATCAAGACCGTTAAGGACGTGCGTGACACCGGCTCTGCCGTGGATTCGGCCGGTGATGGGAGGGGGTTCGTCGAGTTGCTCGGTTACACGACCGGCATGAGCAACCCCCTCGCGAGGATTGGGGCGGGCCAACGACCGCTGCCGACAGTTGGCGCTGTAGCTCGATTCGTGTGGCTCGTTTCTGGTTCCGACCGGCTCGAGGACATCGCCTACTACGAGAGTCGAGTACGTACCTACACGGATGACGGCCTCACTGTGCCGGGTTCGTCGTACGGCAAGCGAATCTTCAACGCGTCTCCCGGGACGAACCAGATGCGCGGCGTCGTGGACGAGCTCAAGGCAAACCCCGACAGTCGCCGAGCTGCAGCGGTCGTTTGGCTCCCCGAGGATGCAGTGCGTACGTCGAACGACATCCCGTGCACTTTTGGGCTGTTCTTCCATGTTCGCGCGGGAGCGTTGACGATGACCACGGTCATGCGATCGAACAACGCAGTGACGCTTGTGCCGTACAACTTCTTCGAGTTCTCGATGATCGGAGAGATGGTCGCCGCAGAACTCGATGTGCCCTTCGAACGCTACATTCACTGGGCTGCCTCGATGCACACGATCGACGCGCAGAATGAACTGCGAGATCAGGTGCTGGCGATTTCGGAGCCGAGGGCAATCACGATGCCTGAGATGCCCAGGGGAGGGGCGCTCGAGATGGCGAACTCGCTCGCGGCGTATGAGGCACGGCTTAGGCATGCGGGGACTGCTGAAGAACTCGTCGAGCTCGCCAACGAAGCCAGGGACGTCTTGGGTGAGTACTGGGCCGGGTTCTTCAACGTCCTCTACGTTCACGGACTCGCAAAGCGCGGGATGAGAGCAGAGGCTTGGGAGGAGTTCGAGCGAATTCCGAGCTATTTTCAGCTCGGTGCGAAGGGCGCTATCGAGAAGGTTCTTGGGCCTGAACCGCTCGACACCAGTTCCACAGACGCGCTGTTCTCGCTCGACGTAATCGAACCCCTGACGGCTGGCCACGGCGCTGCTCAGGTGGCGATGGGAGCGTCGAAAGCCGATGACGTCGACTGGCTTCTCTCAGCTCTTGGCGACCTCTCCACCCCAGAAAGACCTGTGACACTGGACGAGCTAGTCTCTGTTCGAGAGGTCCTCCGCCAGGATGACGTCGCCCTCGCGGCAAGACTTGGGGACAAGCCTCAGGATGTTGCGGACGCGTTGGCCCGTGTTCGCGAAAGCGGAGGCTCGTGACCTCGAGCGCTCTTGAGGTATTCAGCGACCACTGGTCGGCGAGTTCGCCTGAGGCGGCGATGATTGCGGCCGCGGAACATGCCGCCGCTGACTTCTCAAGATTTCCCCCAATCGACCCGGGGGCTGTCGCAGCCCGGTTCGGGGCTTCAGTATCTGTCGCTCCAGGGCAGCGACGTGCTGATGGGAGCCTCGCTGACCACGGCCAGCTGACTGTGCGCGAATCACGCTGGCACATTCGTGTTCCGAAGGAGCTTTCGATCGAGCGGCGGCGGTTTTCCGTTGCCCACGAGATTGGGCACATCCTCCTCTTCTCGGCGGTTGCCGATCAGCCAACGTTGGTTCGACAACTGCGGGGGAAGGCCACGTTCGCCGATGTCGAACGTCTATGCAATCTCGGCGCAGCACACGTACTGATGCCCACAGGCGTCGTTGCCGAGACCTTGCGCACCCTCCTCCCACCGACCGGCAAGAGTGTCGAGGCCTTGGCTACGCGCTTTCGCGTGTCACTCGAAGCAGCTGCGCGACGAATCGTCGAGGTGTCGCCCGAGTGGTCCGTGATCTTTTGGGAGCTCTCGACGACGCACCCCCGCGGCCAAGCATGGCGAACCTCGGGCCAGCATCAGCGTGATGATGCCCCGTACTTGCCGCCCGGACAGTCCTCATCTAGGCGGCTGCAGCCAGATGTGGTCGCCGAGGCTGCGCTGCGTGGAGAAGCATCTGCTGCCAAAGTGCTTGCGAATCTGGAGGGTGTCGTTGCCACAATGAGAGATGTATCAGCGTGGTACGTCCCTCGCGCCCGGCACGAACTGCTGGAGGTCGCGGATGATCGCGCCCGGCATCGGGAGGAACGCGTGTTCTTGTTCTACAAAGCTGACGATCACTGACCACTTGGGGGAGATACCTATGCGTGTCTACATTTCTGGACCGTTGCAGGGAGCCGGCGACCTGGACAGCGCGCGTCGTTTCTATGACGCTCTCGCTGTGATGGTCGCCGACCTGGGACACGAGGCCTACGTTCCGCACCACTTCACGGACCCGGAGTCGGCGGGCGGCATGTCCGCCAACGCCGTGTTCACCGCCGATATTGAAGCTCTCAACCGGGCAGACGCGGTCATCGCCCACGTCGGCCTACCTTCAACGGGCGTGGGGGCGGAGATTGCGCTCGCATCGGCGTCAGGACGCCGGGTTCTGGGTGTGAAACGAAGCTCCGAGCGCGGTTCGCGGTTTGCCGAGGGCCTCATCTCAGACACGGGGGGAGAAGTGGTCGCATTCGGCCATCAAGACGAACTTAGGAGTGCCGTCGCACGGTGGCTATCGATGCCGCCCGCGTGGTTTGGGAGCCCGAGTTCCATCGCGCCGCACCGCAGGGTTGTCGCGTGACGGCCAAGTATGTAGTCGTTACCGGATCCGTTGGTGCGGGCGCGACTACCGTGGCAAACCTGTTGCTCACCCGGTGGCAGGCGGACGCACTGCTCGAGGGGCAAATCGAGGAGAACAACCCGTTCTTCAAGGACGCGCAAGCGGATCCTCACCGATGGGCATTCGCGAGTCAAGCGCATTTCCTGGCCGCATCGGCAGTCCGCCACGCGGAACTGTCGACGATACTTGAGGCGAGTGAATCGGACTTCGTCATCGAGGATCGCACGCCCTTTGAGCATAACGGGGCCTACGCGTCCTCGTCGCATGAGCTTGGCTACATCAGTGACCGCGAGTACGGGTTGCTGAATGACCTAGCGCGCGAGATCGAGAAGCAATACTTGCTTCCGGACCTGCTCATCTACCGCGAGATGACTTCTGAGCAGCTTGTCGAGCGCGTCGTCAACCGCGGTCGCGATGGGGAGTCGGCGGACGCTGAGCGACTCGGCGCGATCCACCGCGCATTCGAGGCTTTCATCGCGAGCTGGGACAAGACGCCCGTTGTGCGAATCCCCGCGAGCGTAGACGTTCTAAGCGCTGACGGCGAGCGGACCCTACTTGGAATGCTGGCCGAGCATCTGGGACAGCCGACGCGGTGAGCCATCAACTCCTCGAGGCAGTGCTCGCAATGCGCGAGGGCGCGAGCGCGGTCAACTTCTATCTGGATTCGAGTGACACTGCTGGAGGGTTCGCGACCACAGCGGCCGATCGGCGCGATCGCTTGGCCGAGCACCTTCGTTCCGTGAGCGCAGGAGGCGTAGTCCTTGTTGGGGAAGCAGCAGGCTGGCGCGGCGCACGGCAGTCGGGGGTGGCGTTCACATCTCCAGCGTCTGTCGGGCTTGTCGGGACCCGCGAAGCGAGCGCAACTGTCGTGCATCGCGCGCTCGCCGAAGTGAGGCTGGAACATCGAGCGCTTCTCTGGAATGCATTCCCACTGCATCCACACAAGCATGGTGTGCCGAGGTCAAACCGAGCGCCGACGAAATCGGAACTGAATGAAGGAAAACTGGCGCTCTCATTGGCGATGGCCGGGCGCTTCGTGGTTTGCGTCGGCGGTAAGGCTGTCGAGAGCGTCGAAGACGTGCTCGCAATCTCAGTGAGTGCGCCAGATCGTGTGACAGCAGGGACGCGTGCTGTAGCTGTCCGGCACCCGAGTTTTGGCGGGGCGGTTCAGTTCCGCGACCAACTGGTTGAAGCCGTGGCGCGGCGTGGCCTGTAGATCGCGCGCGCAGGCGATCGCCATTTCACAGCGGACGGATCGCGATGCGGGTGATCGGATCGCGATCGCCGTGGATGCAGAGTGTCGAGGGACATTCAGTGCGTTTCGAAGCGACTAGTCTGACCGAACGAGCTCACTGGCGTTCGGGGGGAGATGACGGTGGCTGACAGCGTGATGCTGGTGGACGTCCCAGGCACGATCGCCGTCGCGCGGGTTGAGGAGCTAATCTCTCGCCTTCAGAGTGCATATGTTGAAGGCCGGGGAGCGGACCTGCGGATACCCACTCGGTTCCGCATGGATGCGCTGGGCGCAAAGGCGGCGGCAATGCAGCTGATCGGGTCCTGGGCGCGCCTCTTTCGCAAGGCGGGAGCGCTACGCACCTACTTGCGAGACGGACTCTCAGAGAGTGAGTTGGTCGACTTGCTCGATCAGGAGGAGCACCTCCTGTTTGCCGCGTGCGTCGCGCCTCGCGTGTTCTCTCAGGGGATGTCGCATGACATCACTGATGACGTGCGGCGTGCAGCTCGCAAGGTGCTTTCCAGTCGCCAGCGGGGTGCGCACAAGCGATCGATGCGAAGTGTGCTCGAGTTGGTGTCCGATGAAAGCCCCGAACTCGCGCCGTACGGTCTGTACAGGCATGGGGACGCGCGTTACCCGCTGGATCTCAACGCAGACTACATACCTCTCGCTGACCGGATTATTGGCCTCAGCCAGACTAGGCGGAGCTCGATCGAGGACCCGAAAGACGTCAGCAGCTTGAGCTGGACCCTTCTCGAGCTCTTTCAGAACACGGATCAGTGGGCCCGGTCGTTGCCGTGCAACGACGAAGCGGACCTCACGTCCTCGCCGTCAGCTCGTTTCATCTTCGCGCGGTGGCATAGCCTCCCGGGGGAGGTCGCAGCCCGACTTGAGGGTCAGGCGCCGGAGTTCGGGGCGTTTCTCACGCGATCGTCCACCTCCGCGGACTCCCGCGCGCGGTTCTTCGAGATCTCGATTTCGGACATGGGCCCCGGAATCGCCGGATGGAGGGCGGCTGACCTCCGCCGTCGTGTGACTGACCTGAGTGACTCCGAAGAACTGTCGCTAGTACGTTGGAGCCTCGCAAAGCGGAGGACGACTTCACTCGACCCGACGAAGGGCATGGGGTTCCACCGCGCGTTCCTCAACCTGACTCGACTCGGCGGCATCGTGCAGATTCGTACCGGTGGGGTCTCGGTCTACCGTGACTTCCAGCGCGATCCGTACCCGAGCAACCGGGAGGCGGCGGACTCGGCATTGCCCGAGGGGCAACGGCAGAATTGGACCGATCTCCGAGGTTGGGACGGCGACACAGCTGTTCGTCGGACGGCGGTATCTAGGGTTGTAGGGAGTCGAATCACGATGCTGATACCAGACGCCAGTAGCGAGCATGTCCTGTGATCGGGTCGGTTTCCCAGCGTTCCGAGTTCTTCTACTTTCAGACGGATCTGAGATTGCATGAGTCACTCCGTGCCGGAGTGACAGTCGCCTTCTGTGCTGAGCGCTATTTCGACAGCCAGCGACTGGGAGAGGGCCTAAAGGCCGCGGTGGCCTTCCCAAATGACCCCGCGCTCGTGCTCGTGCTGGGACTTGAGCCGAATGCGGAGGCATTCTCCGACATCCGGGGCGACCTAGAGGACTGGGTGCCGCCCGATGTCAAGATCGCGACTGCTCTTCTCTCGCATGACCGTAGGTTGACGATTTGGGGTGATAATCCGGAGGGCATCTTGGACGAGAAACGGCTCGAGGAATATTGCGATGAGTTGTTCGTTGCCGGGCTTGAGGAGATGTTCTACAGCGGTTCGACTGTCATCCGTTCCGCGCCGGGGTACCACTTTGAAGCACCGGGTGGCAAGCACATGAGCACTTTCGTCCGCGCCGGCAGCATGTTCACTGACTCGGCACGCACGGCGTTCGCGGCTTGCTCCATCCTGGACAAGATTGGTTCGCTCGGCTCGATTCGCTACGTATCGACCGACACATCCTCGATCAATGCGCTCGCGTACGAGCTTCGTCGCCTTCAGGATGTCTATTGCCCAGACGAGCCGGCGGCGGTGGTTGGCTCGTTCGGCGGCCACCGTGCGTTTGACCAAAGGCTCTCGCTGGACCCAGCGCGGTCTACGCTATTTCTCGTTTCTGTATCCTCGACGGGGTCGCTCATCCGGCGCATTCTGGACGAGCGCGACGGGGCTCGCATCGTCGTGCTCGTTGCAGTCGGCGAAACAATCCATGGTTCAAGTGCGATGTACTCGCCCGGCGTGCGAGCCGGGAGTGAGAACGGCATCGACGATGTTGATGCCGAGGCTCAGGACCGACGCTCATGCCACCGATGCACCAACTACAACGAGACTGTAGTGAAGATCGATGGCGAGCAACTGCTACCGCTAACCCCCTCCGTCTACTCGCGGTTGCTCATTCGCGATCAGGCTCGGGCGTGGGAGCCGCGGCATCTCGAAGCCATCGTCGCGCTAGATGCAGTTCAAGCGCACTACGTTCCGAAGACGCGCGGCAAGAATGCTACCCGCCGACCGATCTACCTTGAGTTTGAGGCGTTTCTCGGCGATCTAGATGCGCCAAA
Source organism: Microbacter sp. GSS18 (assembly GCA_029319145.1). Taxonomy (NCBI): domain Bacteria; kingdom Pseudomonadati; phylum Bacteroidota; class Bacteroidia; order Bacteroidales; family Porphyromonadaceae; genus Microbacter; species Microbacter sp. GSS18. The sequence goes on from CP119753.1 coordinate 3,618,566, forward strand.
GTCCGAGGGCGAGCCCGACTCAATCACTACTCTGCGGGAGGAAACAGTCGCCAAGTTGAGGGGGATGACTGACAAGCTACGCCCGACTCATATCGTGTACCTTTCCGATCCTTCGTCCGAAGCGTTGGCGAGGAGCGCGCAGCGATTGTCCGGGCTGACTCCGACGCTCTTGGAGGCGCGAGCCCTGCTCAGCGGAACATCCGGCATTGACCCGCATCGCGAGAATCGCATCCTCATTGTTGCCTCCGCGGTTTCAAGTGGGAGCGCCATCAACTCAGTTAGCAGGGACATCCGGCCGTTCGTCGAGCGCTCATCAGTGTCCTATTTTGTCTTCCTCGCTAGAACGCAGGATGGCGCCGTCTGGAACTTCGTGAGAAGTAACCTCATGGTCGGCAAGCACACCGCCGGTTCGACGAATGTGGAGTCAGTCATCTCGGCGTGGCTTCCGAGCGAGAAGACACTCCTTGGGTCCGTTTGGGACCACGAACTGTCATTCTGGGACAAGATTGCCCGTGTCTCCGAATACGGCAGCAAAGGCGGACACTTCGCGAGCGCGCTTGAGCAAGTCGCAGTGCGTCGCGATCGTCTGGAGTCGGGTGGACTCAGGGACGATCTGTTCCTGTCGGCCTCATCAGACATCAACGACACCACCCAACCGCTCCGGCTCAATCCGAATTTCGCGTTCTGGTCGTTTGGCTACGATCCTTCGAGCGTTCGACAGTCTGCGGTATACATGACCTTCGCAGCGGTTCTCGACTGGTCGCGAAGCCCGGGCGGGCGGAAGGACCCTGCGGACTACCACCTCCAAGACGCCGAGCTGGAGATTGAGAGGTATGCGGACACGACGCAGCGCCAGCACAATCTCACCGCGCTCCATCCGTTCAACTTCGACCGCTATAACGATGCGGTCACCAACTGTGCACTCCTGCGTGGTGCGCTCCCGTGGGAGCTCGACTACTCAGCATCGCCGGGTCTCAGCGCAAGCATGCTTGGAGTGCTGGATGGCGTAGTGGAGAGGTACGAGCGAAGCCCGGCGGAGTCTCCGCTTGTTGAGTATCTCCTTGCCATTGCGTCGCGGAGACTCAGGCTCCACCCCGCCCACCTTGACCTCTTCCTGGAAAGGCTAAACATCGAGTTGCCTCCCGTCGCTCGGCTCCTCGCGCACTACATCGTTTCGTCCTTGATCGACGGACCATTGACGGCTGCCGCGGCCTCTCCCGCGGTTGGCGAGTCCATCTGGTCCCGCGCGGGTTCGGCTCAATAGGTAGAGGATCTCGTTGGTCTGCTGCGGCGGCCCTCGAGCCTGCCAGCCCAGCGGGTATGTTTGCGGGTCAAACGTGCGTAAGAATCGCGTAAACCTCAACGCACTCGAACGTCTCCGAACGTCCACGTACCCTGCTGGAAACACCGCCCAATCACCCGGAACACCCCTGGCCGTCCACCAGTGACTGCGCAGCGGCGGGGTTCAAGATCCCTCCGTCTCCGACGCAAGAAGCCATGAGCAGAGACGATTTGGTGCGCTGAAAGGGTCGGACTGGGACATCCATGGTCGCGCGGTCGCCGCCGACCGGGACGAGATGTTGCCTGACTGAAATCCTTCTGATATTGATTAGATATATCTACCGCCTGAAGATCGTCGCCGAGTCCGCAAGTTGGCCGCTGATATATCATCCGAGCATCGGCGGCACGTGAACCGGGGAGGTCGGCGCATGGCGGATGCACAGACGACGGTCGGCGCAGCGCTGACGGACGAGGGTGAGGGGCTGTCGTTCTCGGAGCGTGCCTATCGTGTGCTGCGGGACCGCCTGGTGGTGCTCGACATCGCGCCGGGTACGCCGCTGAACGACGAGCTGATCGGGCAGGAGCTCGGAATCGGCCGAACGCCTGTCCGTGAGGCGCTGAAGCGCCTGGAATCCGAGCATCTCGTCACCATGTACTCTCGCCGGGGCACGTTCGCCTCCAACGTGGACATCACCGACCTGGCAGAGATCTCGGACGTCCGGGCGCACCTCGAGCCGCTCGCCGCCGAGCGCGCCGCGCGCTTCGCCCCAGCCGCAGCGCGGGACCGGATGCGCGAGCTCGCCGACGAACTCGAGGCTCTCGACGCATCCTCGATCTCACCTGCCGACCTGATCCGCTACGACCTCGCGGTCCATCGGCTGATCTACGCCAGCTGCGGGAGCCGCCACCTCGAGGACGTCCTCGTGCGCTACGACAATCTGGCGACGCGCATCTGGTGCGTGGCCCTCGATCGGATCCCCGACATCGCCGGCAACGTCGTCGAGCACGTCGAGCTGCTCCGGGCGATCGCCGATGGCGACGCCGATGTGGCGGCCGCGCATTCGGCCGAGCATGTCACCGAGTTCGAGCGGCTGATCCGGACGGTGCTCTGACGCCGGACGGCGTCCTTCGACATCGACGGTGCAGCGCCCGTCGGTGGTGGTCCGGCGTTCTCGGCGGCAACACGCCGCGTGGGCTCGCGTGACCGCCCCGGCGTCCCGGCCGACGAGTGTGAGCGCGCCCGGGTGGGCCTTCCCGGATGTTGACAAGAGCCGTTCGGCCCTCGTACCTTGTGATCAGCAGTAGATATATCAATCGTCGATCAGATGAGATGGAGCCGCTCATGACACTTGCCGGCGCAGTCCGGGACGGCATCAGCCTCGCCGCCGACCTCGCCGAGGTCGACCCCGAAGTCCACGCCGCCATCGACGCCGAGTTGGCGCGGCAGCGCGGCACACTGGAGATGATCGCGAGCGAGAACTTCGCTCCGCTCGCCGTCATGCAGGCGCAGGGGTCGGTGCTCACGAACAAGTACGCCGAGGGCTACCCGGGGCGTCGGTACTACGGCGGGTGCGAGAACGTCGATGTGATCGAGCGGCTCGCCGTCGACCGCCTCAAGGCGCTCTTCGGCGCCGAGTACGCGAATGTCCAGCCCCACTCCGGTGCGCAGGCGAACGCCGCCGCGATGGCCGCGCTGCTGACTCCCGGCGACACGATCCTGGGACTCGATCTCGCCCACGGCGGCCACCTCACACACGGCATGCACCTGAACTTCTCGGGCAAGCTCTACAACGCCGTGGCGTATCGCGTGCGCGAGGACTCTCACCTCATCGACTACGACGAGATCGAGCGTCTCGCCCTCGAGCACGAACCGAAGCTGATCGTCGCCGGCTGGTCCGCCTACCCCCGCCAGCTCGACTTCGCGCGATTCCGCAGCATCGCCGACCGAGTGGGGGCGTATCTCATGGTCGACATGGCGCACTTCGCCGGCCTCGTCGCGGCCGGCCTGCACCCGAACCCGGTGCCGCACGCGCACATCGTCACCTCGACCACGCACAAGACGCTCGGCGGTCCCCGCGGCGGTGTCATACTCGCGACCTCCGAGCTCGCCAAGCGGCTCAACAGCTCCGTGTTCCCCGGCCAGCAGGGCGGGCCCCTCGAGCACGTCATCGCCGCAAAAGCGGTCGCGTTCAAGCTCGCCGCGAGTCCTGAGTTCCGGGAACGGCAGGAGCGCACCCTTCGCGGCGCGAAGATCATCGCCGAGCGCCTGCAGCGGCCGGATGCGGTGGCCGCCGGCATCGGTGTGGTCTCGGGCGGAACGGATGTGCACCTGGTCCTCGTCGACCTGCGCCATTCGGAACTCGACGGACAGCAGGCCGAGGACCGGCTTCACGAGATCGGCATCACCGTCAACCGCAACGCCGTTCCGTTCGATCCCCGGCCGCCGATGATCAGTTCCGGTGTGCGCATCGGCACGCCGGCGCTCGCCGCCCGCGGGTTCGGTGACGAGGAGTTCCGTGTCGTCGCCGACCTCATCGCCACCGTGCTGCAGCCGGGGCTCGATGCCGGCGCGATGCTGACGCTGGCCGAGCAGGTCGCCGACCTCGCCGACGCATTCCCCCTCTACGACGGAGTGGAAGAGCGAGCATGAACACCGCCGCACCCCGCACCCCGGGCGCCGAGCTGCCCGAGCACCCCGACTTCCTGTGGCACAACCCCACGCCCAAGAAGAGCTATGACGTCGTGATCGTCGGCGGCGGCGGCCATGGGCTCGCCACCGCGTACTACCTCGTCAAGAACCACGGGATCACCGACATCGCCGTGGTCGAGCGGGGATGGCTGGCGGGCGGCAACATGGCCCGCAACACGACGATCATCCGCTCCAATTACCTGTGGGACGAGAGCGCGGCGATCTACGAGCATGCGCTCGGACTGTGGGAGGGTCTCGAGGACGACCTCGACTACCACATCCTCTTCAGCCAGCGGGGCGTGCTCAATCTGGCACACACGATGCAGGACGTCCGCGACTCGCGCCGCCGCGTCGAGGCGAACACGCTCAACGGCGTCGACGCGCAGTGGGTGGACGCCGGGCAGGTCAAGGAGCTCTGCCCGATCGTCAACACCTCGGAGGACATCCGCTACCCCGTCCTCGGCGCCACCTATCAGCCCCGCGCCGGCATCGCCCGCCACGACTACGTCGCGTGGGGCTACGCCAGGCGGCTGTCCGAAGCCGGCGTCCATCTGATCCAGGACACCGAGGTCACGGGGTTCCTCACCGACGGCGACCGCGTGACCGGGGTGCAGACCAACCGCGGCGACATCGCCGCGGGACGCGTGGCCCTCGCCGCCGCTGGTCACACCTCGACGCTGACCGACATCCTCGGGATCCGCGTCCCGATCCAGAGCCACCCGCTGCAGGCGCTCGTCTCCGAGCTCCTCGAGCCGGTGCACCCTACGGTGGTGATGTCCAACGCCGTGCACGTGTACGTCTCGCAGGCGCACAAGGGCGAGCTGGTGATGGGCGCCGGCGTCGACGCGTACAACGGGTACGGGCAGCGCGGCGCGTTCCACATCATCGAGCGCCAGATGGCGGCAGCGGTCGAGCTGTTCCCCGTCTTCGCCCGCGCGCATCTTCTGCGCACGTGGGCGGGCATCGTCGACGTCACTCCCGACGCCTCACCGATCATCGGGCTCACGCCGTACGAGAACCTCTTCCTCACGTGCGGCTGGGGAACCGGCGGCTTCAAGGCCACCCCCGGTCTCGGCGACGTCTACGCCCACACCATCGCGACCGGCACCCCGCATCCGATCGCCGCACCGTTCGCACTCGACCGCTTCGTCACGGGCCGTCTGGTCGACGAGCACGGCGCCGCCGCGGTCGCCCACTAGGCACGCAAGAAAGGCATCCTCATGCAGCTCATCGAATGCCCCTGGTGCGGGCCTCGCGAAGAGATCGACTTCTCGTACGGCGGACAGGCGCACGTCGCCTATCCGTCCGACCCCGCCGCCCTGGACGATGTCGCCTGGGCGCACTACCTGTTCTTCCGCGACAACCCGAAGGGGGTGTTCGCCGAACGGTGGGTGCACTCCGCGGGATGCCGGCGCTGGTTCAACGCGCTCCGCGACACGCTGTCGTACCGGTTCCTGGCCGTCTACCCGGTGGGAAGCAGCCCGGCGATCGCGTCCGCCGCTGCTGAGGTGGCCGACCCGGCGACATCCGACGTCTCCATCCCCACTCTCGAAAGCGCTGACGCATGACGGCTCAGAAGTTCCGCATCGACGGTCTCGGGATCGTCGATCGCGACAAGCCCCTCTCGTTCGAGTTCGACGGCCGCCGGGTCGACGGCTATGCCGGCGACACCCTGGCGTCCGCCCTGCTGGCGAACGGACTGCACCAGGTGACGACGAGCATCAAGCTCGGCCGTCCCCGGGGGATCGCGGCCGCCGGGTCCGAGGACCCAAGCAGTGTCATCCAGATCGATGCGCCGTTCCCGGACCCCATGCAGCTCGCCACCCTCATCGAGCTCGCCCCCGGCATCCGCGCGCACGGCGTGCCCGGGCAGGGCGCGCTCGCCACCGAGCCCGACCCGGCCCGCTACGACACCGCGCACCTGCACGTCGACGTCCTGGTCGTCGGAGCAGGACCAGCGGGGCTCGTCGCCGCGCTCACCGCCGCGCGCGCCGGCGCCCGCGTGGCGCTCGTCGATGATCAGGCCGCGGCCGGCGGATCCCTGCTCGGAACGGTCCGCACGATCGACGGGACCGACGCACGCGAATGGATCGCCGACACGGTCGAAGAGCTGTCGCTCCTGGACGTGACCCACCTGCAGCGGACCACGGTCTTCGGCGTGTACGACGACGGCCTCGCGCTCGGCGTGGAGCGTCGCACCGACCATCTCGGCGTCGACGCTGCGCCGGATGCGCTCCGCCAGCGTGTTTGGCGCATCCGCGCCGCCCGCACGGTCATCGCGGCCGGCGCGCACGAGCGCCCCGTCGTCTTCGAAGACAACGACCGTCCGGGAATCATGCTCGCGGGCTCGGCGCGCACCTTCCTCCACCGGTACGGAGTCGCCGTCGGCGAGCGCGTCGCGGTCTTCACCACCAATGACAGCGCATACAGCGCCGCGTTCGACCTCCACGACGCCGGCGTCCAGGTCGCAGCGATCATCGACAGCCGAGATGTCATCGGTGAGCATTGGATCAGCGGTGCCCGCGCGCGCGGCATCCTGCTCGAGCACGCCTGCGTCGTCACCGGCACGGACGGCGACGCGCGTGTCTCCGCTGTGCAGTACACGCGGGCAGGAGCGGCAGATCTGGGTGTGCGGCAGACGATCGACGCCGACGCCCTCCTGGTCAGCGGCGGCTGGAACCCCGCGGTGCACCTGTACAGCCAGGCCGGTGGGCGCCTGCGCTACGACGAGCGTCTCGGCGCCTTCGTCCCGGGTGAGGCTGTCGCCGGGCTCGAGGTGACCGGCGCCGCCGCCGGCCGGTTCGGACTGAACGACGCACTCGCTCACGCGCGCGAAACGGGCCACCTCGTGCTCGCCGAGCTCGGGCTCACACCGACCGCGGCGCCCGCGAGCTACGCGGATCAGGATCTCGACCACCACCCCGGCGCGGTGCTCTGGTATGTCGCGAGCGGCACCGCCGACACGCTCGACCACCACTTCGTCGACCTGCAGCGAGACGCGACCATCGCCGACATCTCACGCGCGATCACGGCCGGGCTGCGCTCGATCGAGCACATCAAGCGGTTCACGACGATCGGCACCGCGCACGACCAGGGCAAGACGTCGGGCATCATCGCCTCGGGCATCGCGGCGACCCTGCTCGGCGAGCGCATCGACGATGTGGGCACGACGAAATTCCGCCCGCCCTACACCCCGGTCGCGTTCGCCGCGCTCGCAGGTCGCGCCCGCGGTGACCTCTTCGACCCCGTGCGCGTCACCGCTGTGCATGACTGGCACGTGGAGCGCGGCGCCCGGTTCGAGGACGTCGGACAGTGGAAGCGTCCCTGGTACTACCCGCTCCCGGGCGAGGACATGCACGCTGCGGTGCGCCGCGAGACCATCGCGGCGCGGACGACGGTCGGCATCATGGACGGTTCGACCCTCGGCAAGATCGACGTACAGGGACCGGACGCCGCGGAGTTCCTCGACCGGATCTACACCAACCTGATGAGCTCGCTCAAGGTCGGCTCGGTGCGGTACGGCGTCATGTGCGGCGCCGACGGCATGGTCATCGACGACGGCACCGTCCTCCGCCTGGAGGATGAGCGGTTCCTCGTCTACACCACCACCGGCGGGGCGGCGAAGATCCTCGACTGGATGGAGGAGTGGCTGCAGACCGAGTGGCCCGAGCTGCGGGTCCGGCTCACGTCGGTCACCGAGCACTGGGTCACCTTCCCCGTCGTCGGACCGCTGTCGCGCGCTGTCGTGGGCGACCTGTTCCCCGGGGTCGACGTGTCCAACGAGGCGTTCCCGTTCATGACGTGGCGCGACGCCGAGCTGGGCGGGATTGCGGTGCGCCTGGCACGGGTGAGCTTCTCGGGCGAACTCGCCTACGAGGTCAGCGCGCTCAGCTGGTACGGGAAGGACCTGTGGGAGCGTCTCATCGCCGCCGGTGAACCGTACGGAATCACGCCCTACGGCACCGAGACGATGCACGTGCTGCGTGCCGAGAAGGGCTACCCGATCGTCGGCCAGGACACCGACGGCACCATCACGCCGCAGGACCTCGGCATGTCCTGGGTCGTGTCCAAGAAGAAGCCGGACTTCATCGGCAAGCGCTCATTCGCTCGCGAAGCGAACCTGAGCGAGGATCGCCGCCAGCTCGTCGGGCTGCTGCCCGAAGACGCCACAGTCCAGCTTCCCGAGGGCACGCAGCTGGTCGCCGTCGACGCGATCGACACGGTGCCGGTCCCCATGGACGGGTTCGTCACCTCGAGCTACGACAGCGCCGCCCTCGGCACGACGTTCGCTCTCGCGCTCGTCGACCGCGGCCACAGCCGCATCGGCGACACGATCAACGCCGTCGTCGGCGGCCGACTCGTCCCCGCCACCATCACCAGCCACGTGCTGCTCGACCCGGAAGGAGCGCGTCGCGATGGCTGACACCGGCGCCGACCGTACCCTCACCGCCCGCGGCGCGCTCGACTCGCACGCGGCACGCCTCTCGTCGATCGCCGGACCGGTGACCGCCGAGGTGCTTCCTCTGCAGCGTCACTACGACCTGCGGCTGAACCCGGCAGGACCGGCCAGCGCGGACGTCGAGGCGGTCCTGGGCATCCCGCTGCCCGCCGTGCTCTCGTGGTCGCGCACGCCCGGCGGCCAGACCGTCGTGTGGCTCGGACCCGACGAGTGGCTCGTGATCGATCCGGCGGGCTCGCCGGACCTCGAGGCACAGCTGCGCGCCGCGGCCGGCGTGGACGGCGCCGTCGTCGAGCAGTCCGGCCAGCGCATCTCGCTCGTGATCTCCGGCGACGCGCGCGGCCTGCTGGCGAAGGGGGCCGGGCTGGACCTGGGGCCATCGGCGTTCCCCGTGGGCGCGGCGCAGCAGAGCCACCTCGCCCAGGCGGTCGTGGTCTTCCTCAGCCGTGAGCAGGGCTACGACGCGCGCGTCGAGCTGCTGGTCCGCACGTCCTTCGCCCGCTATGTCGCCGACTGGGTGCTCGACGCCGCCTCCGACCCGCTCGCCTACCCGGCCAGCTTCTGACGATGCCGCTCAGCGTCTTCGATCTGTTCGGGTAGCGCGCCCGCCAACGCCGCGGCCGCCATCGGGATGCAGAGATCCCTTGACCATCGTCGCCTCCTTGCGATCAGTCAGCGCCGGGCCGGCGCGGCGAATCCTGCGGTCTTGCTCGATGCCCGCGGGCGTCACCTCCACGGCGTTCGCGCGCCTCGTTCCTCAGCGATGGTGTTGGCGCCGTCTACGACGATGACTTGCCCGGTGATGTACGAGGCTCCATCCGCGGCGAGGAAGGCGATCGCGTGGGCGACTTCCTCCGGCGTGCCGGAACGGCCGACCGGTGTGGATCGTCCCATCTCACGCTCGTGGTCCGAGGCGGATCCGGTGTCGATCCAGCCCGGAGCGACGGCGTTGACCGTGATCCCGGACGCGGCGGTGTCGATCGCGGCCGCGCGGGTCAGCCCGACCATCCCAGCCTTCGCCGCGTGATAGGCGACGTCCCCGGGATATGCCGCGATGGGTCCGGAGACAGAGGACACGTTGACGATGCGACCGAACCCCGCCGCCTGCATCTTCGGAAGCACGGCGCGGATCATTCGGAACGCCGTGGTCAGATTCCGTTCCAAGGACGCGTTCCACTCCGCAAGCGAGATCTCACCGGTGGGCGAGGGGTGTCCGGGGTCGGTGACCGATGTCATGCCGGCGTTGTTCACGAGCACGTGGATCTGGCCGAATGCCCTTTCGGCACCTGCCATCACGGCGGCCACTCCTGCGTCGCTGGTGAGGTCGGCGACGACACCGGCGGCGGCGATGCCATCGGCGCGCAGCTGCTCGGCTCGTTCGAAGACGCGGTCCGTGGTCGATGTCACCACGACATTCCGGCCCGCTGCTCCGAGCGCGCGAGCGGCGGCGAACCCGATCCCGTCAGCGCTCCCAGCGCCGGTGACGAGCGCGGTTCGGTCGTGCGAATCGATCATGTGCGCGGCTTCCTTGTCCGATCGTCCGACGTCACGGATCCGAGTCGGCCATCACCACCTGAATGTAGCCGCCGACTCGGCGCCGGGACGGTCGGCACTTCGCCACACCTGAAATGCACGGGGTCGCTTAGGGTTTGACGGTGCTGCTTCGCGCCCATGGCCGCGGCGGCGCTGCAACGCTGCGCGTGACGACATCACCACGACGGCATTCTGCGGCATCGCCGGAGAATAATGGGCTCGTGCGAGCGATGGTCGTCGACGAGGTCCGAGGTGCGCCCGAGGTGCGATCGGTCCCCGATCCGGTCGTCCCGGACGACGGCGTCGTCGTCCGTGTCATGGCGACGGGGATCTGCCGCAGCGACTGGCATGGCTGGGCCGGGCACGACGACATCGCCTTCCCGCACGTGCCGGGACATGAACTTGCCGGCGTCATCGAGGCGGCAGGCCCTGCGGTGACCCGGTGGAACGTCGGCGAACGCGTGACGGTGCCGTTCGTCTGCGGATGCGGTGTGTGCGAGTGGTGCCGCAGCGGCAACGCGCAGGTGTGCCCGAACCAGCAGCAGCCGGGATTCACCCACTGGGGATCGTGGGCCGAGCTCGTCGCCCTCCACGCGGCGGACGCGAATCTCGTCGCCATCCCCGAGGGGGTGAGCTTCGAGACGGCTGCCAGCCTCGGATGCCGCTTCGCGACCGCCTTCCGGGCGCTCGTCGGCCGTGCCCGGGTCCAGCCGGGCGAGTGGGTGACGGTCATCGGCGCCGGCGGGGTGGGGCTGAGCGCGGTCATGATCGCGCGAGCGCTCGACGCCCGCGTCATCGCGGTCGATCGCAGCGCTGCCGCGCTGGCGATCGCCGAAGATGTCGGCGCGGAGGTCGCAGTGCTCGCCGCCGACGACACCCCGGACGTCATCGCCGAGCTGACGGGAGGCGGCAGTCATGTCGCGATCGACGCGGTCGGCACCGAGCAGACGGCCGCAGCCGCCATCCACTCCCTGCGCCGGCGCGGCAGGCACGTGCAGATCGGGCTCTTGCCGGCGATCGACGGACACCCGCGGATGCCGATGGACCGCGTGATCGCGTGGGAGCTCGACGTGCTCGGAAGCCACGGGATGGCGGCGACCGACTACCCCGCGATGATGGCGATGATCGACAGCGGTGCCCTCGCGCCGCAGCGTCTCATCCGGCGCACGATCGGGCTGGAGGAGGCCGCATCCGCTCTTCCCGGCTTCGAGCGATCGGATGCCGCGGGCATCACGATGATCGCCCCTCGATGAGAGAGCCGGGCCGAAGCCGCCTCGCTATGACAGGACGTCCTTGGTCGTGAAGCGCGCGATCGCGGCTACGGCGAAGACGACGACGTAGCCCGCCTGGAGCAGGGCGTTGCTGGCGAAGGAGTCCCACACGATCGGCGACCGCAGCAGGTCGCCGAAGCCCAGCCACTGATCGGTGAACAGCCACGGGTGCACGGCGTCGAGCTGGGGGATCGCGCCGACGATCTGCGCGGCGACCGCGAGGATCGCCGTCGCCGCCATCGCCCCGACCGGCACCGAGGTGAGCGTCGAGAGGAACAGTCCGATCGCCGACAGCCCGATGAGCGACACCGAGACGTAGGCGGCCACGGCGAGCAGCCGAAGCAGACCCTCGCCGACGGACACCTGCGCCCCCGAGAGCAGGGTGACGGGGCCGAGCCCGAACAGGATCCCCCCGGTGATGCTGCCCGCCACCACCACGGTGAGCGTCGCCGCGACGCAGAACGCGATGGCGGCGCCGAACTTGACCGCGAGGAGCCGGAGCCTGCCGGCGGGAGCGATCAGCAGATAGCGGAGCGTGCCGTGGCTCGCCTCGCCGGCGATCGCGTCGCCGGCGGCGACGCTCACGGTGAGGGGCAGGAACAGGGGGATCGCGACCGTCAACGCCGCGAGGGCCAGGAAGAAGCCGTTGTTCGTGACCTGGTCGAGGAACGCGGGACCGCGACCGGGACTGGACCCGCCGACGAGCCGGATCGCGACGCCCATCAGGATCGGGATCAGCGCGAGAGCCGCCAGCATTGCCCACGTGCGCTGCCGCCGGAACTGCGTGGCCAGCTCGTTCGCGAGCAGCGCGAGGGTTCCGGAGCCGGGGCGTGAGGTCGCCACGGTGGCATCAGGCGACGACATCGAAGCCCTCCCCGGTCAGCTCCACGAACCGCTGCTCGAGCGTCTCGCCGACCACTTCGAACCCGCGGACCCGCACCCCCGCCGCCACGAGGGCTGCCACGAGCTCCTCCGGCGGGAGGCCGGCGGGCATGACGCCGGTGACGAGTTCGCGGTCGGCGGTCTCGGCCTCCTCCGCGGTGACGGCGTTCAGCGAGCCGAGAACCTCTCGGGCGGTCTCGAGGTCTGGCGTGCGGATGCGTGCGCGAGCGGGTTCGCCCGCGCGGCGGAAGTCGTCCAGCGTCCCCTGGGCGACGAGCCGGCCGCCGCTCATCACGCCGACGTGCGTGCACAGCTGCTCGATCTCGGCGAGCAGGTGGCTCGACACGAACACCGTCGTGCCGTCCGCGGCGAACGATCGGATGAGCGAGCGCACTTCGCGCGTGCCCTGCGGGTCGAGTCCGTTGGTGGGCTCATCGAGCACGAGCAGATCACGCGGCATCAGCAGAGCATTGGCGAGGCCGAGTCGCTGCTTCATGCCGAGCGAGTAGGCGTGGGCCTTCTTCCTGGCGGCGTGCTCGAGGCCGACGCGCTCGAGCGCTGCGGCGACGCGCGCCCTTCGCGAGCGACCGTCGGAGTGCCGGGCCGCGGCGTCGAAGCGCTGCAGATTCTGCTCTCCGGTCAGGAACGGCGAGAACGCCGGACCCTCGACGAGGGCGCCCACGCGGGGGAGCACCGCATCGAGCGCCCGCGGAACCGGGGAACCGAGCACGCGTGCCTCACCGGCCGTGGGACTGATCAGCCCCAGCAGCATCCGGATCGTCGTCGTCTTGCCCGAGCCGTTCGGCCCCAGGAATCCGTAGACGGCGCCGCGGGGAACGGCGAGGTCTACGGCGTCGACGGCCACCTGCGCTCCGAAGCGCTTGGTGAGCGCGAAAGTCTCGATCGCCGTCGTCGGGTCCGCCGTCGGGTGCGCGGGCGTCGGGGCCGTCACGGATCGACCGTCAGCGGCCGGTCTGCGCGGCTTCGACCAGGCGTGAGGTCGGCACCGATCCGGCCAGCACCCGGCCGTCGTCGGTGATCAGCACGCTCATCAGCGACGTCTGCAGCGCCCGTCCTCCGTCGACCTCCGTCGTCACACTCTCGAGCATCGCCAACTGCTCCGGCGCGAGATCCGTCAGAGCACCCTGCTCGCCGGCGGGCGCCGCCTGCATCTCGACGACCGTCGACCAGCCCTCTCCGATCACCACAGGGGTGGCCGCCGGAGTCGTTCCGTCGCCACCATGCTCCGTACCGTCCGGCGGGGCGAGGTCCTTCTCGGCGACGGTCATGCCGGCGCCGGGCTCGAAGGCGAAGACGGCGGGGTCGGGAGCCGAGAAGTCGACATCGGTGAACGCGAGCTCGAAGGCGGGTGCCTGTGCCCCGCGGGCGGTGATCGACATCGCGAGCGCCGCGCCGTTCTGTCCGTCGATGGCGAAGCGCACCTGGCCGATCAGGGTGTCGGCGGTACGTGGTTCGAGGATGAGCTCGTACACCTCGCGCCCGGCGACGCGAGCGTCGGTTCCGACCGTGACCTCGGTGGTCTCGTCGAGCCGCGCCAACGCTGTATCGAGCATGTCGTCGGGGTTCGGCGCCAGCGCGTCGGGGTCGGGGGTGCCCGGCTCGGAGTGCCCGGTCATGGTCAGCCGGGTGGCGGTCTGCGACTCGCTGTCGACGAACCAGACCTCCTCCGTGGCACCGTCGACGTAGACGTTGCGCTCGGCGAGCTGATCGAGCACCTGCAGGCGCGACCGGTCGCCGTCGACGTAGATCTTCGCCGTGTGGGAGCCGGTGACCAGGGCGACCAGGTCGTCGATGTCGGCCGCATCCGATCCGTCACCCGAGTCGCCCATGGGGCCGGTCAGCGCGCCCAGGTCGGGAAGTCCCAGTTCGGATGTCTGCTCGATCGTGCCGCTGAAGGCATCCACGTCGCTCGCGCCGGCGAACTCGATCAGCTCTTCGACGGTCTTGTCGGGCAGGTCGACCGCGCCGCTCGCGGCCATCGGGGTGAGGACCGCGGCGCCGACCACCAGCGACGCCCCGATCGCCGAGGCCCCGATGATGAGGCGACGGTCGAGCACACGGCGCTGAACGCTCATACCACCAGGCTACGCCGGTCGAGGCGCGTCGTCTCGGATCAGGGGCAAGACTCAGGTTCGGGGCCGGCTGAGGTTCGTCGCCCGATGCTCCGGATGTCGTCACGCGCTCCGGATCGTGGGCTCGGGAAGGTCGCGCAGGACGGCATCCGCTTCATCCCTGCCGGGAAGTCCCAGGCCGATGCGGCTCACCGACAGGGCGGCGGCGGCGTTGGCGAAGCGCACCGAATCCACCCAGTCGCGTCCGTCGAGGCGGCTGACCGCGAGCGCCGCGAGGAAGACGTCGCCGGCGCCCGTCTCGTCGATGACGTCGACGCGCGCCGTGGGGATCTCGAGCAGGCCGTCGTCGTCGAGCAGCAGCGCGCCGCTCTCGGATGTCTTGAGGACCACCCGCCGTGCGCCGACGGCTCTCAGCTCACGGGCTGCGGCCTCGGTCCACAGCAGCGACGAGTCCCGGCGCCCGGTGAGGCGCGCCGCCTCCTCGAGATCGGGGGTGATGACGGTGGACGCGAGCACGTGATCGCGGCGCACGCGGTCCGGTGGCGCAGGATCGAGGAACAGCGGGATCCCCCGCGTCGTCGTGGCCGATGCGAGCTCGCTCAGCGTGGTCGGGGGAAGCTCCGCCTGGGCGACCACGATGTCATCGGCGGTCAGCTCCGCCACGTGCGGCGCGACGTCCTCCCACGTCAGCAGCTCGTTCGCCCCGGGTGAGAACACCAGCGAGCGGTGCTTGCCGTGCTTCAGATCGATGGCCACGAACCCCGTGTGGTGATCCGGAGTGCGGATCACGCCCGCGACGTCGACGCCGTCCTCGGCAGCCGCCTGTATGCAGTGCTCCCCGAAGTCGTCCGAGCCGACGCGGGCTACCAGCGTCGCAGCCACACCCATCCGCGCCGCAGCGCGTGAGACGTTGCCCGCCTTGCCGCCGGGCTGGGCGAGATGACTCTCGGCCACCAGCGTCGCCTGCGGGGATGCCTGGCGCACGCCGAACAGATGGATGTCCATGTTCAGCCCGCCGACGACCAGCATCCGTCCCACAGTCAGCCTCCTCGGAACCGGTGGTGGCCGATGAATCACCGGCCTGCGTCACCCGGTTTAGCACCGGCGGGCGTTGCGGGAAAGAGACGTCCGGACTGCGAGACGGGCCCGACGACGTCCGTCGTCCCGAAGCGTCGACGGCGGCGATGGCGTCAGGCACCGTCCGGTCCGGTTCCATGCGGCGGGCGACCGTGACGCGCGGCTTCGGCGACGCGGCGGATGCGATCGTTCAGCGCCGAGACGATCGTCGCGCTGGTCACACCGATGACCCCGATCCCGCCCATCATCAGTCCGACGGCGAGCACCCTGCCCACGAGGGTGACGGGCACGTAGTCGCCGTAGCCGACGGTGGTGATCGTGGTGAAACCCCAGAACAGCGCGTCGCCGAAGGTGGTGATGCTGGCGCCCTCGGCGTTCCGCTCGACCAGCCACACGCCCCATGACGAGGTGTAGACGAACAGCACCGTGAACAACACCGTCGTCACGATGAACATGGAGCGCTGGATCGCCGCCGATCCGTAGCGGACCGAGGGCAGTCGCCACAGGAAGACGAGGATGAGGAAGGGCCGGAGCAGCGGCAGCGCCAGCGATACGAGGTCGAACGCACGCGAACGGAGGAACGCCGCGCGTGCGGACCCGGCGAGTCGGAGCCGCACGAGGTAGTCGACGATGAAGATCACCCAGAGCACGATGATCGTGAGCGAAGCGATTGCGACGCTCCACGGCGATGGTGTCAGGTCGGCCAGCAGCCATGTGGAGCACGCGAACATGAGCAGGGAGCCGGCGAACATGGGCCATGCCCATCGGTCCTCCCACGCCATGACGCGCGCGAGGTCGTGGTACTCGTCGGACGGGGATCGGGAGGAGTCATCGGTCGTCACGAGGGTCACATTAGGCGGGTGCCGTGCGGGACGCCACGGCACCGCTGGACCGGGTCCCGGCACGCCTGAGCCGCGGTATCGCTAGGGTGTTGCGCGACGGCGCCCCTCGGCCCGTTCAGCGGACGACGACGTGGAGCGTGAGCATGGACGTGGACATCTCGGCAGGACCGGCCTTCGCGATGGGAACGGTCACGGTGCCGCCGGGCGGGTCGGTGAGGGTGGAAGCCGGGGCGATGGCGATGACCCGCGGCGACATCTCGGTCGAGACGTCCACGCAGGGCGGCTTCTTCAAGGGCATCCGTCGCGCGCTCGGCGGCGAGAGCTTCTTCGTGAACGACTACCACTCGGACAGCGGCGGCCAGGTCGGCGTCGCCGCCGTTCTGCCCGGCGACATGGCGAAGGTGTCGCTCGGCGACAGTGCACTCATGGTGCAATCGGGATCGTGGAGCGCGTCGGATCCGTCGGTCGACGTGGACTCGAAGTGGGGCGGCGGCAGGTCGTTCTTCAGCGGCGAGGGGCTCATCCTGCTGCGCTGCAGCGGCGTCGGCGACCTGCTGCTGGCGTCCTATGGCGCGATCATCGCGACTGAGCTGACGCCCGGTGAGACCCTGACCCTCGACACGGGGCACGTGGTCGCGTTCGACGAGACGGTGCAGTACTCCGTGCGCAAGGCCGGCAGCTGGAAGTCGACGCTGCTGGGCGGCGAGGGCCTCGTCACCGACTTCACCGGCCCGGGCCGGGTGTGGATGCAGACGCGGTCGAGCCTCGACCTGATCGGCTGGATCAAGAAGGTCAATCCGCAGCAGCGCTCGAACTCATAGCCTCGAGCCGAGCTCGCCGGGCGGAGTCGCGAGAACCTGGAGCGTGCGCAGGGTCGGGTCGGCGGCATACGCGATCCGCCCGCCGTCGGCGCGGGCCTCTGTCAGCGCGGCGAGGGCCTCTCGGGTGATCGTCTCTCCCGGGGCCAGCACGGGGACTCCCGGCGGGTACGGCGCGATGAGCTCGGCGCTCACCCTCCCGATCGCCTCGGCGGCATCGACGGTCTCATGCTCGGCGAAGAAGGCGGCCCGCGGATCGACGGCGGTGCCCGGCTGCACCGACCAGGCTGCCGAGCCGCGCACTTCACGGGGCGCGCCGCGCCTGCGGCCGATCGACTCGGTCAGCGCATCGATCAGGCGCGCCACCGAAGCCGCATCGTCCGCGACGGTGATCACCGGTATGAGGACGTCGCGGTCGGCCATCTCGAGCGGAACGCCTCGCTCGAGCAGATCGGCCTCGACGTCGTGGCCGTGCGCGCCGGTCCCCGCCACGAGGACCACCAGCTTCGCCGGGTCGACATCGAGCGTCGAGGTCGTCTCCAGAACGCGGATGCCGGGGACGGCCGACAGCGCGCGACGGGCGTGGGTCACGAGGCCGACCAGTCCTCGGATGAGGTCCTCGCCGTCGCGCTGCATGAGGGCGCGCGCGGCATCCATGCTGGCCAGGATCGCGCCGGACGGGCTCGTGGTGTTCCCCGCCTCGAAGGCGCGGTCGAGCCGGTCAGGGTCGACCAAGCCGCCGGCGCGTGTCGTCCGCGCGGCGATGATCGCGCCCTGGCTCCAGGCCGGCAGCATCTTGTGCGCGCTCGTGACGAGGACGTCCGCGCCGAGTGCGAGGGCGTGCTGCGGCACGCTCGAGGAGAAGCCGAAGTGCGCGGCCCACGCAGCATCCACCACCAGCGGCACTCCGGCTGCATGCGCGACGCCGGCGAGTGCCGGGATGTCGGAACGCGTTCCCACATACGAGGGGTCGCCGATCAGCACCCCGCACGCATCCGGATACGCCGCGAGCGCGTCGGCGACAGCCTCCGGGCGCACCGCGCCCGGCAGACCGGTCGAGGGATCGAGCTCGGGCCGCACCCACACCGGCGTGAGTCCCGCGTACACGAGTCCGAGCAGCACCGATCGGTGGAGCGTCCGCGAGACCACGACGGGCCGGCCCGGTGCGCCGATCGAGAGGACCGCGGCCTGGTTGGCGTGGGTCGCGCCGCCCACCGAGAACCGGCACCAGTCGACGCCCCACGCTTCCGCGGCGCGGCGCTCGGCATCCGCCAGCCGCCCGACGGACTGCTTCATCGTGTCGAGCCCGGCGAACAGCGGCACGTCGCCGCGGACGACATCGCCCACTAGGTCCGTGCGCTGCTTGTGCCCCGGGATCGTGAAGGGCGTCACGGACCCGGCGTCGACGCCGTCGACGAAGCCCGCCCAGGCCGCCAGCAGCGGGGCGTCCGGCGCGAGGCCGCGGGGATCGTGCTCGCTCACGCGTCCACGGTAGTGCGCCGCACCTCACCCGGCTCCACCATCATCACCGGCAGTGGTGACCGTGTACCCCTCGCGGACGTAGAAGTCGATGCATGCCGTCTCCACTTCGCGCAGCGCGCCGGACAGCGACGGGGCGCTGGTCGCCGACCCGATGGTCCGCCACGCCCAGAACTGCGCGGGATCGTGCCCCGAGAAGGTCATCTCCCGCGCCGCGTCGGCGAACACGCGATTCACCTGCTGTCCCCCGAAGAACGCCGGCTCGTCATCGAGCCATCCGACGTCCGAGAGGACGTCGATCGAGGCCGGTGCGCTCGAGACGAGATCGTCGTCGGCGGCGGCAGCGGCACGTTCGCTCGCGAGCCAGCGCAGGAACCCGTAGGCGGCGAGTGGATGCTCGGAACCCGTCGGAACCGCCCACTGCTCGAAGACCCGCCCTACCACCGACGGCGCATCCGCGTCCCATTGCGGCAACGACGCGACGCGCCACACTTCCCCCGCGGCACCGAAGATCTGCGGTGCGTACGCGAGTCCTTCGACCATGGCGGAGGTGCCGATGAGGCTCGCCACATCTCCCCGAGTCAGTGTCGCGAAGGGGTCGGGGAAGTCGCTCTTCAGTACGACACGATCATCGAGCAGGTCGTCCCAGTACGCGGTGGTGCGCAGTGTGGAGGGGTTGACGACGTCGACCGCCACATCGTCTCCGCCGTCCCAATCCACCAGACGCGGCGCATCCTGGCGCAGGAGCAGGTCGACCTCCTCCGCGCCGATGGCGGTGAGATAGAACCCGGTCTCGGCCTTCACCGTCGCCGCTGCCTCGGCGAACTCCTCCCACGTGACCGGGAAGCCGTCGATTCCCGCTTCACCGAGGACATCCGCGCGGTAGGCGACGGCCGCCGGGTCGGCGTGGACGGGCAGAGCCCAGATGCCGTTCGCGAACGAAACGCTGTCCCACGCGGCGGCGACGAAAGAAGACTCCAGATCCTCCGCGCCGAAGGACGCGAGGTCGGTGAGCAATCCGTTGCGGACGTAATCCGCGGCTTGGTCCGGGCTGTAGAGCTCGATGACATCCGGGATGTTCTCCCCGAGCTCCACGGTGAGCTCGAGCCCCGCGTCGGGACCATTCATGTCGCCGGGGCCGAGGATGTCGATCTCGACGGCCGGGTGATCCGACTCGAACCGCTCGGCGGCCGCGTCCAACAGCGGATCGGTCGACCAGACGGTCAGCTGTGCGCCCTCCTCGAGCGCCGCCGCGACGCCGGCGGGGTCGCTGGTGGGGACCGGGGGATCGGATGGCGCCGGCCCGCACGCGGCACCCGCGATGGCGACGCCCACCATCGCGATCGTCACGAGGATCGATCGTGGAGCGCTGTGTGATCGCATTGCGGTCCTCCTCGATGTCGATTCGAGATAGACCGGGAGCCTGCGCACCCCTGGGCATCGGCCTGCAGAGAACCCTCGGACCCGCATTCGACGCTAGGCGCGCGCGTCGGCGTCGGCCAGAGTCGTTGGTCACATGCTCGAGGCGAGTCCGCCGATGTCCTCGTCCCAAGCCGACCACCTCTTTGACATTCATCGAATCAAAGAGAAGACTGGTCGCATGCCCAAGGCGCTCCCCGTCCTCGACGACGTGTCGCCGGTGTGCTGTGCGCCGCTGGAATCGACCCCGGACTTCCCCGAAGCGGATGCCGTGCGCCTCGCCGTCCGGCTGAAGGCGCTCGCCGACCCGGTGCGGCTGCGCGTGATCGCATTCATGCTCGGGCGTCCGGCGCTCGAGGCCTGCACGTGCGAGCTCGCGCCGGTGCTCGGGCTCTCGGAGCCGACCGTCAGCCACCACCTCAAGACGCTCGAGCGCGCCGGGCTCGTCTCGAAGGAGCGGCGCGGCATGAGCGTCTACTACGCCGCCGAACCCGACGCCCTGCGCGCGCTGGGTCACGCCCTGCGGTTCGACGACATCGCCGCGCCCGACGTCGGCGCGACAACGTGCTGTTCGTGAGAGAGGAAGAAGATGACCGCGATCCGCATCTATGAGGCTGCGCTGTGCTGCGACACCGGCGTGTGCGGTGTCGACGTCGACGAGGCGCTGGTGACGATCACCGCCGATGTGCGCCGCCTGCAGGAGCTCGGCGTCGACATCAGCCGGCACAACCTCGCGAGCGACCCGGTCGCGTTCACGACCGACGAGACCGTCCGCGGCTTCATGCACACCGTGGGGTCGAAGGGACTTCCTCTCACCGTGGTCGACGGCGTGACGGTCGCGGCCGGAGGCTATCCGTCACGCGACCTGCTGCTCGAGGTCGCCGGTGTCCGTGCGACACCGGCCGTGCCGCCGGGCCGCACCGAGCTCGGACTGACGGATGCCGCAGCCTCGAGCTGCTGCGGCGGCTCCGGCTGCTGCTGACATGGCCATGCGCTTCCTCGATCAGACCCCGCGGTTCCTGTTCTTCACCGGCAAGGGCGGTGTCGGGAAGACCTCGGTCGCGTGCGCGGCCGCCGTCGAGCTCGCAGCCCAGGGCAGGCGGGTGCTGCTGGTCAGCACCGACCCGGCATCCAACATCGGGCAGGTCTTCGACATCGCCGTCGGGAACACGGTCACCGCGATCGCCGAGGTGCCCGGGCTGGACGCGCTCGAGATCGACCCCGAAGCGGCGGCGGATGCCTACCGCGAGCGCATCATCGGCCCCGTGCGCGGGCTGCTCCCCGAGGTCGAGCTCGCGGGCATCGCCGAAAGCCTCTCGGGGTCCTGCACCACCGAGATCGCCTCGTTCGACGAGTTCACCGCACTTCTCACCGATGACCCCGCGTACGCCGCGTACGACCACATCGTGTTCGACACCGCGCCGACCGGGCACACGATCCGGCTGCTGCAGCTGCCCGGATCGTGGACGGAATTCCTCGCGACCGGCGGCGACGCCTCGTGCCTCGGGCCGCTCTCGGGACTCGACAAGCACCGCGCCACCTATGCGGCGGCCGTCGCGGCCCTCACCGACCCGACGCGCACCCGACTGATCCTGGTCGCGCGGCCCCAGACCTCCTCGCTCGACGAGGCCGCCCGCACGTGGGGTGAGCTCTCGGGCATCGGCATGACCGACTGCCGCATGGTCGTCAACGGCGTGCTGCCCGAGACGGCCGGCGACGAGCCGCTCGCCGCGGCCGTCCGCGCGCGCGAGACCGCCGCGCTCGCCGCCATGCCCGACAGCCTCGCCGCGTTGCCGCGCGACGTCATCGGCCTGACCGCGCACAACATCGTGGGCGTGGACGCGCTCCGGAAACTCTTCGCGGTGGACGCCCGGCGCGGCGTCGATGACGGGGCGAGCGAGGTCGCGGTTCCGGATGCCGACCTGTCGAGGCTCGTCGACGAGATCGAGGCCGACGGCCACGGGCTCGTGATGTTCATGGGCAAGGGCGGAGTGGGCAAGACGACCGTTGCGGCCTCGGTCGCGGTGGCGCTCGCCGCGCGCGGCCACGACGTGCTGCTGACGACCACCGACCCGGCCGCGCACCTCACGGCGACGCTCGACGGAGAGGTCGAAGGCCTCACCGTGTCGCGCATCGACCCCGATGCGGCCCTCGAGCAGTACCGCGCCCACGTGATGGCGACCAAGGGCAAGGGTCTCGACGAGGACGGTCGCACGGCGCTGGCCGAAGACCTCATGTCGCCGTGCACCGAAGAGGTCGCCGTCTTCCAGCAGTTCTCCCACGTCGTGCACCAGTCGCGCCGGCGGTTCGTCATCGTCGACACCGCGCCGACCGGGCACACGCTGCTCCTGCTGGATGCCACCGGCTCGTACCACCGTGAGATCGCCCGCCAGATGGGCGAGGCCGGCTTCGGATTCACGACCCCGCTCATGAGACTTCAGGATCCCGAGCAGACCAAGGTCGTCATCGTCACCCTCGCCGAGACGACTCCTGTGCTCGAGGCGACCGTGCTCCAGGACGACCTCGAGCGCGCCGGCATCCATCCGTGGGCGTGGGTGGTGAACACCTCGATCGCCGCTGCGCATCCGTCATCGCCGTTCCTCCGCGCCCGTGCGCGCAGCGAAGCACCGCAGCTCGATCTCGTCGCTGAGCGCGCGGACCGGTTCGCGATCGTGCCGCTCCTGGCGACCGAGCCCATCGGGGTGCCGCGGCTGCTGGCGCTCAGCGAGGTTCCGCAGCCGGCCTGACCACGCGGGCACCGGACGCCGACGCGGTCGGGCCGCCGGGCGCCCTCGAGCGTCGCCCCGCCGCTACGTCAGCGGAGCCCCCGGCTGCCCGGAGCCGCCGCCCGGCCCGAGTGTCCGCGCGATGAGCTCGCGGGCGGTCTCCGAGATGCGCGCCTGGCTGGCTCGGGCGCTCTCGCGCAGGCGCCGGAAGGCCTCTTCCATGTCGACGTCCTCCGAGCGCGCGATGATGCCCTTCGCCTGCTCGATCAGCACGCGGGAGTCGAGGGCCCGCTGCAGCTGATCGCGTGCCAGCGTCGTCTCGCTCAGCATCCGTTCCTGCAGGATGCCGATGGTCGCGACGTCGGCGAGCCCGCGCGCCGCCGTCACGTCCGCCGCGGATGGCGCGACATCGCGGTCGAAGAACAGATTGAGCGAGCCGATGCGGTCCTCGCGCAGGCGCAGGGGCACGGCGAGCACCGATTCGTAGCCGCGCTCGCTGGCCAGCGGCGCGAACGTCGGCCACCGCGCGTAGACGGCCGCCCACCCGTGCACCTCCACCACATTCCCGGTGCGGTATGCCTCGAGACACGGGCCCTCATCGGCTCCGACCTGGATCAGGCTGATCAGCCGGCTGCGCTCCGTGGAGGCGGCCGCGACCGACAGGCTGCCGTCGGCGCCGGCGAGGAGGATGCCGGCATCCGTCGCCTCGAACAGATCGCACGAGAGTCGCGACAGGCTGCTGAGGAGGTCGATCACGTCGTAGTCGTCGACGAGGGTGTCGGCGAGGCTCACGAACGCGTCCACGAGCCTCGCCTCGCGGCTCTGTCTCATGCCGGTGAGAATACGACGGCGCGGACGCGCCGACCAGGGGTGATCTCAGCCGGTCTGGCGCTGCTGGAGCAGGGGGCACTCGAACGGGTCGCGCTCGCCCAGGCCGACGCGGTTGATGTACCGCACGACGATCCGATACGACTCCCACAGGGTCGTCTGCGTGTAGCGGATGCCGTGCTGCTCGCAGTAGTCGCGGATGATCCCCGAGGCGGCCCGCAGGTGCGGTCGGGGCATCGACGGGAAGAGGTGGTGCTCGATCTGGTAGTTGAGCCCGCCCATCGCGACATCGAGCAGGCGAGAGCCGCGGATGTTGCGGCTCATCAGCACCTGCCGCCGCAGGAAGTCGAGCTTGACGTGGGCCGGCACCAGCGGCATCCCCTTGTGGTTCGGGGCGAAGGAAGCCCCCATGTAGACGCCGAACACCCCGAGCTGGACACCGAGGAACGCCGCGGCGATCCCGGGGGAGAGGACGAGGAAGACGAGGGCGACATAGCCGCCGAGACGCAGCGCGAGAAACGCGATCTCGGCGGGCCGGTGCCGCATCGGCTCGCGCGACAGCACGCGGCGCACGCTCGACGCGTGCAGCGACAGCCCTTCGAGCAGCAGGATCGGGAAGAACCAGAGCCCCTGGTGCGCCGTCACCCACGACACCATGTTCGGCGGGCGTGACGCGCGCTTCGCGGCCTTCTCGGGTGTCACCGCGACCACGGGCAGCTCGATGTCGGGGTCGGATCCGATCTTGTTCGGGTTGGCGTGGTGGCGCGTGTGCTTGTGCTGCCACCACCCGTAGCTCATTCCGACGAGGAGGTCGCCGAGGAGGATCGAGGTCCAGTCGTTCCATCGGCCCGAGCGGAAGATCTGACGGTGGGCGGCGTCGTGCCCGAGCATCGCGATCTGCGTGAAGACGATCCCGAGCCCGGCGGCGATGAACAGCTGCCACCAGGTGTCTCCGACGACCACCATGAGGGCGAGGACCGCCGCGAGGGCGAGCGGAGCGGCGATGAGCTTCGCCCAGTAGTAGCCGTACCGGCGGCGCATGAGGCCCGACGAGGCGACGACCTTCGCCAGCTGCGTGAAGTCGTTGTTCGCGCGCGGCGGGCGCCTCGTGGTCCGGACATCGCCGGCGGTGAGTTCGGTGGTCATCGGATTCCCCGCTCTGCACGGCTACGCACATCGCGTGTGCCGTGCACGTCGGGGTCCGGGACGTGCCCCTTCACTGTACGTCCGGGATCGCCGCCGGGGCCCGCATTCACCGCGGACTGTCAGGCGGCTTCGGAGCGTGTGGTTCAGCGCCGGAAGTCCTGGGGGATGATGCGCTCGACATTGCGCTCAGTCCGGGCTGTGATCGTCACGGAGTGGGCGCGGCCGGTGCCTCGGGCATGAGGATCGTGCTGAGGAGGATGCGCCGGCGCTCCGGTGTCTGCTCGTTCTCGAGATAGGGCCGGAGTGCTTGGTTCAGAGCTGCCGCCATCTCGCGCACCTCGTCGTCCGTAAGCCACAGCGCCGCCTGGCGATAGCCGACGGGATCGTCGGCCGGCTGCGATCCGGGCTGATCGAGGTAGCGGGAGAAGGCGCTGATGAGAGCACCCGCGAACACCGCGAACCCTTCGCGGTGCTCGTCCGCGGTCATGGTGGCCGCGTCGGCGGAGTCGATGCCGGCTGCACCGGCGGTCATGCGGAAGGTGCGTTCGATGCCGCCCCGCACTCGGCGTTCGGATACGACGTGCAGAACGTCCGCCTCGACCAGGGCGGAGATGTGCCGGTACAGCGTCGCCTGCGGCACGTCGGGCATGCGGTCGGCCAATTCCCTCGCCGTCACATCGTTCGACGAGCACTCCAGCACGAGACGCAGGCGCACGGGGTGGAGGATGAGATCGCTTCTGCTCGTCGTCACGAATCCAGACTAGCGTAATGTTATCGAAATCGATAATGTTCTCACTACCGATACCAATAACGAACTGGCGAGGAGAACGCTGTGCCAGAGTCCGACATCACCATCCCGGCCGCCGGGGCGACGCTCGCGGGCACGTTCACGACGCCGACCTCCGGCCCCGGACCGCACCCTGCCGCGCTGATCATCGCCGGCTCGGGGCCGCTCGACCGCGACGGCAACGCGAAGCGGGTGGCGCTGAACGCCAGTCGCGACCTCGCGCGGATGCTCGACGCGCACGGCTGGGCCACTCTGCGCTTCGACAAGCGCGGTGTGGGAGCCTCCACCGGTGAGTACCTGCCCACGGGTTTCTCGGATGAACTCGCGGATGTCGAGGCCGCCCTCGACTGGCTGAGCGCGCGACCCGAGACCGGCCCGGTGATCGCGGTCGGACACAGTGCGGGCGCAACGATGGCTGCCGAGCTCGCGCGCGGCGACGCGAAGGTCGTGGGCGCGGTCCTGCTCGCGGCGACCGCGAAGACCGGAGAGGACACTCTGGTCTGGCAGGCGCGGGAGATCGCGAAGACTCTGCCCGCATTCGCCCGTTTCGTGCTTCGTGTGATGCGCACCGACGTCGCGACGCAGCAGCGCAAGGCGCTCGACAAGCTCGCGGGAACGACCGACGACGTCGTGCGGATGCAGGGCGCTCGCGTCAACGCCAAGTGGATGCGGGAGTTCATGGCTTACGACCCGATGCCGGCGCTGCGCGACATCTCGGTCCCGGTCCTCGCGCTGACGGGGTCCAAGGACGTCCAGGTCGATCCGGCAGACCTCACCGCCATCGCGGCGGCGGTCCCGACGGCAGAGACGCACCTGCTGGCCGACGTCGACCACATCCTGCGCGCCGAGTCCGCGCCGGTCTCGAACGTGCAGCACTATAAGAAGCAGGCCCGCAACCCGATCGATCCTCAGGTCGAGGCGCGCATCGTCGAATGGCTCACGAAGCTCAGCGGCTCGACCCGCACGACGGTGCCATCCGCCGAAGGTGAAGGAAGCACAGCGTCATGACCGCATCCGCACCCGTGCCCGTCCGCCACGTGGTGTGGTTCTTCGTCCTCGCGTTCGCGATCTCGTGGCTCGCGTGGTTCCCGACCGTGCTGGACTCCACCGGCGTGCTCGATATGCCCGACCCCGTCGGCATCCTGGGGATCGTCGGGCCGTTCGGCCCGTTCATCGCAGCCCTCGTGATGGTGCGCCGAAGCCGCGGTCCGGGAGCGATCTGGGAGTTGCTGCGCCGCGGCTGGAGCTTCGATTTCGACAAGCGGTGGCTCGTGCCGACACTGCTGCTCGCGCCGGGGATGGCAGCCGTCACCATCGGCGTCATGGCCGTCACCGGACAGCAGATCGCGTGGGAGTACGGACTGTCGGCGGTCGCGATCGTGCCGATGGCGCTGTTCATCCTGGTGATGAACGCCGCCCCCGAGGAGTACGGGTGGCGGGGCTACGCGCTCGAGCCGATGATGAACCGGCTCGGCGCACTCGGCGCGAGCCTCGTGCTCGGCGCCGCGTGGGGCCTGTGGCACCTGCCGCTGCACTTCATCGCGGGAACCGTGCAGGAGAACATCCCGATCTATCAGTTCGTCCTCCAGCAGATGGTGCTGGCCGTGTTCTACACGTGGCTGTTCGCCAACACCCGCGGCGCCGTGTCGGTCGCGATCCTCTTCCACACGGTGGCGAACGTCGTCGGGGCGGCTGTGCCGACCTGGACCACCGAGCAGGGGCGGTGGACCGGATTCCTCGTGCAGCTGGCGTTCGCCGTCGCCATCGTCTTCATCTGGGGCCCGCGGCGGCTGAGCAGGCGGGCATCGGCCGACGGCGAAGCATCCTCCTCGTCGCAGACGGATCCGACGCCCGCGGGCTGATCGACCGCGCTATCCGAGCGCGATGAAGAAGGAGACCGCCGCCAGCACGATCGACACCGGCACCATCGTGAACCGCTCGGGCCGGCTGCGCGATACGGCGTTGACGACGATGCCGAATGCGAAGTACGCGAAGATCACCCACATCGCGATCTGCGAGAACGCATCGCCGAAGATGTCGATGACGCCGGCGCGATCCCACGCGATCAGCGCGATGAGCGCGTAGACGAGGACGGTGACCGCGCTCCCGATCCGCAGGCGCCCCGGCAGCACCAGGTGCTGACCGCCCCATGCGAAGCGGCCGAGCGGGGCGCCGAAGACCAGCGCGATCTGGAAGACGGCGAGCAGAGCGAGCACGGCGGTGAGCACGGATGCGAGTGCCACGGTCATCGGTTCTCCTTCGAGATCACGTGCACGAGCACGTTGCCGCGCTTGCAGCCGCCTTCCACATGGGCATGCGCATCGGCGATGTCATCGAGATCGTATTCGCGGTCGACGACGGCGGTCAGCGCGCCGGAAGCGAGGAGGTCGCGGACGTCCATGAGCTCCGTCAGCGTCTCGTCGCGGCGCGAGCGGGTCGTCACGAAGCTCCCGCCGTCGGCGAGCAGCCTGCGCGCGGACCTCTCGCGCAGGTTGCCGGCCGCGTCGAGCACGATGTCGAACGTGCGGTCGAGCGTTGTGACATCCGTCTGCGTGTGGTCGATGACGTCGTCGGCGCCGAGGTCGAGGACGAGGTCGGCGTTCCGGCCCGAGCACACCGCGGTCACGCGGGCGCCGCGAGCTCGTGCGATCTGCACGGCGAACGTGCCGACGCTGCCCGAGGCCCCGTTGACCAGCACGCCGCGCCCGGGCGCGACGCCGGCCCGCTCGAGGAAATGCAGCGCGGTCATCGCTCCGACGGGGACCGCCGCAGCCTGGTCGAACGAGATGTGGTCGGGGATCTCGACGATCATGCCGTCGGCCGCCACGACCACGCACTCGGCGTGGGCGCCGTGCTCGGTTCCCGAGGTCGTCCCGAAGACCCGTGAGCCCGGGGCGAGGCCGACGGCGTCGTCTCCGACCGCCGCGACCACACCGGCGAACTCGTGGCCGAGGACCCGCTTGGGCGTCTCGCCGAAGGCTCGGACGACGAACCCGGGCATCTTCCGGAGCACCACGTCGCCGCGGGTCACCGACGTGGCGTGAACGCGCACCAGCACCTCGTCGGCCGCGGGGGTCGGGATGGGGACGTCGGTCACCGACAGTCGCTCCGATGACCCCGGACGAAGCGTGCGAACCGCCTTCATGGTCGATCCTCTCGTCGGCGCCGTCGTCTGGGCGTGGATCCCGCGGCCCGTCACAGCCCTGCTCCTCGCGCCTCGTCCGCGCGGCTGATCCAGGCGCTCGTGTCGACGCCCTTGATCAGCAGCCACAGGGCGAACACCAGCTCGCCGGGGATGGCCAGCACGATGACGACGATCTCGAGGGGGCCGGCCAGCGCCGGTGCGATCAGGACGCCGAAGCTCTGCACGAAGTAGCCCAGACCGGCCAGGGCGAGCAGGATGCCGGGCAGCTTCGGCATGAACCCCGAGCGGTAGGCGAGCCAGCCGGTCAGCACCAGCGACAGGGCGAAGAACAGCCCCCACACCAGCACGATCGAATCGTTCGCCTCCTGGAAGAACAGCGCGAGCGCGTCGGCCTGTCCAGCCGAGAACACCGCCAGGTAGCCGGCGCCGCCCACGGCGACGAGCGTCGCGATGCTCGTGAAGACGTTGCCCGCGGCCATCACGACGCCTTCGGCCACGCGGGCGAGCGCCGCCGCGAACGAGCCTGCGCGGCTGACAGGACGGAAGAGCACGTACAGCACGGCCGCCAGCGCGATCTCGATGAGGAAGATCGATGCCTCCCCGGCCATCCCGACGCGGAACAGGGTCTCGTTGGCGCGGATGCCCTCCGCCGTCGCGGTGGCGTCGCCGGGGATGACGAGCGTTGCGCGCACGGCGGTCGAGAGCGGATAAATGACGAAGATCGCCAGGTACAGCACTCCCGCGATGCGGGTGAGCCGGCGAAGCCGACTGTCGGTGCTCCTGGCCGGCGGGCGGGTCGTGGGGGTCGTGGTGGACATGATTCCTCCGGTCGGGGATCCGCCCTGGGCGGATCGGTTCGTGGCGGTGCGGGGGTGCGTGCGGTCGGACATGGTGTGCTCCCCTTCCTGTGCGACGCGATGTGGATGGATTCACCGTACGAACGGGGCCGCCGCCGGGTATTGCCGATGGCGGCCTGCTTCTTGACATCCGAGGCCACCCCCGCCCGCACGCGGCCGCCTTCCCCTGACGGGCGCCGCGCCGCTACGCTTTCGAACCGGACGGGAGGGAGGGGTCGGGTGAGCGTCGTTCGTGGACCTGTCATCCGGCGCGTCATCGACGCGGCGCGCGTGCCGGAGTCCCGCGACGAGCTCCTCGCGAGCGTCGGACTGGTGCCCGGAGCGACACCGCTCGAGGCGGCCAAGGAGGTCGTCAGCTCAGAGACCTACTACGACCTCCTGGAACGCGTCACCCCGCCCGAGGATCGTGCGCTGCCTCTGCGGTACGCGGCGCTGCTGCGGCCCGATGACCTCGGAGCCCTCGGGCTCGGACTCAAGACGGCGGCGACCGTCGGCGACGCCCTGCTGCGCCTCGGCCGCTACATCCTCGTGCTGAGCGACACGCTGGAGTACGAGCTTCGCCGGGGCGACCACCCGACGCTCGTGATGTCGCGCCCGAGCCACCGGCGCGGCGCCCAGCTCGCGAACGAATGCGCACTCGGCGCGGTCGTGTCGGTCCTGCGGACGATCACGGGGGAGCCGCTGCGGCCCGAGCTCGTGACGTTCGCGCATCGCGGGCTCGGGTCGGATGCCGACCATGTCGCGTTCTTCGGCTGCCCGGTGCACTTCGACAGCGACGCCAACGCGATCCGCTTCACTCATGCGACGATCGATATGCCGGCGCAGCTCGCCGACGAGGGGCTGTCGGCCTTCTTCCTGGCCGAGTTGGAGAACCTCAAGCGCGCCACTCCCGACGCCTCGCTCGAGTCGCAGGTCTACACGGCCGTGACCGACGCCCTTCCCGACGGTGTGCCGCGGCGCGCCCAGATCGCCCGGCGCCTCGGGATGAGCGAGCGGACGCTGCACCGGCGGCTCGCGGAGCAGGACGTGTCGTTCCAGTCGATCGCCCGCGCAGCGCAGCTGGATGCAGCCGAGGCGCTGGTCGTGCAGACCGGGAACTCGTTCGGCGAGATCGCGTTCCTCACCGGATTCTCGGACCAGAGCGCCTTCTCACGGGCGTTCCGCTCTCACTTCGGCGCGACGCCGCTGGCGTACCGTTTGTCGTCGGCATCCGCCTGAGCGGTGTCGGGCCGACGGGACCTGCCGGTGAAGGCGATGACGAGCCGGAGAACCGCCCAGACGACCCCGGTCACGGCGCCCGCGATGAGCACCAGCCCCATGTCGGGCTGGAAAAGCGTCACGGTGCCCAGCGGCGCCCCCATCATCGTCGGCACGAGGCTCAGCATGACCCACGCCGCGACCAGCGTGGTCAGCAGCGGGAACCACAGGCTGAACTGGCCGGCGACCCCCGACTTGGCCCGGATCGCCGCTCGGTGATGCCAGGCCCAGACCATGCTGATCACGTAGAAGACGGGCAGCAGCGCGAGGCCGATGAACAGGGCCTGCTGCGACCACCGGGATCCCTCGCCGCCGTAGTCGAGCCCGAGCGCGATGGCCGTGATGCCGTTGCGGAGTTCGGTCGTCTCGCCGAAGCCGATTCCGCTGCCGCCGTTGACCAGCACCACCGCGCCCGTGCCGTCTGCCGGGCGCATCGTCGCGAGCGTCTCGAACCCGGGGGACGAGCCGGCGTGCCGCACCGTCCCCTGGGCGGAGTCGATGAACCAGCCGAAGCCGTAGAACGGCGACGCATCGCTCGCGGGGCGCATCATGAGCGCCTTGCCCTCCGCGCTCAGCACATCGTCTTCGCCGTTCAGCATCATCTGCATGTACAGCGCGAGATCGGCGGCGCTCGCGATCACGCCGCCCTGCGGCGCGGTCCCCCGGTGGGTCGCGGTGTCGGTCACGGGCCGCTTCGTCCAGAACCACGGAACATGCCCGGTCGCCATCGATTCATGGACCTCGCCGTCGGCGACGAAGCTGTTCTCCATGCCCACCGGCTCGAGGATGCGCGACTCGATGTAGGCGTCGAACGGCTGCCCGCCGACGACCTCGATGAGGCGGCCGAGGATCTGGTAGTTCGTGTTCGAGTACTCCCAGCGCTCGCCGGGGTCATGGTCGGGGGTGACGTCTTCGAGCGCCTCGACGGTGCGCGCCAGTTCGTCCGGTCCGCCGTCCTCGTCCGTGTGCGACGCGTTCCCCTGCAGCGTGGAGAAGCCGCTCGTGTGGCTCAGGAGCTGGCGGATGGTGATGTCGCCGGCGGGAGCGCCCGAGAAGCCGTCGAGGTATCGGGAGATCCCCTCGTCCAACGCGACCTCGCCGGCCTCGACCAGCTGCATCACCGCCAGCGCCGTGAAGCTCTTGGAGATCGACCCGGTCAGGAAGGGCGTGTCGGGTGTGATCTCGGCGTCGTCTCCGCTGCGGAGGACCCCGCGCGCGCCGACCGTCGCCTCTTCCTCGTCGGCCACGACGGCGTAGGCGATGCCTGGCGCGAGGGATGCGGGCATCGCGTCGTCGACGAACTCCTCGATCGCCGCGTCCGGAGCGCTCGCCGGCACGGTCGCGGCCAGGCCGATGGCGAGGATCGTCAGAAAGCGCAGCACGTGGTCACTGTCCCCCAGGCTCATGCGGACGCGCGCATCCACAGGCGATCATGTCGCTGGCGAGCGTATCGTACTAAGTACGAAAATGACAATGCGCCGCTCGAGCAGAGTGTCGGAGCGTCACTCCCGGGGGTCGGTCGCCCGCGGCGCTCCCGCCCCCGCGGTGTCGCCGTGGATGACGAAGAACCGGCCCGACGAACCCTCGATCGCGTAGGCGACGGTCGCGTACAGCCAGTCCAGCGCCGCGGTGTGCTGAGTCGTCGACCGTCGATACAGCGATACCTCCACGGGAGGCATGTCGAAGGGCAGCGGCCGCACCGCGAGGGGCCACGTCGCCGCCCACCCTTCGGCGATCGTGTCCGGCACGCTCGCGATGAGGTCGCGGCTGGCGGCGAGCACCGCCGGCAGGGTCGTGACATGGCGCAGCGCGACCGCGGGCTCGATGGCGAGACCGGCGCGTCGCTGAGCCGTGGCGAGCAGCGGAGCGCCGGAGTCCCCGGAGGCGGTCACGTGCTCGGCCGCCGCGTAGGCGTCGACATCGAGCGGCTGTCCTGCGAGCGGATTCGACGCCGACATCACCACCGCATAGCCCTGCGACTTCAGTACGCGCCGTTCGAAGCCGCCCGGAATGGTGGCGGTCGTCACCGCGAGATCGACGGTGCCTCTGGACAGCCACTCGGGTAGCGCCTCGACGTCGAGCGGCACGACCTCGAGGCGGAGGTGCGGAGCGCGTGAGCGCAGTGCCGAGAGGATCGACGGCAGCCACCCGATCTCTCCCAGCTCGGACAGGGCGATGCGCACGCGTCGGCGTGATTGGGAAGGGTCGAACGCGTGCACCTCGTCGATCGTGCGATCGATGCCCGCGATCGCGTCGCGGAACCCGGGGAACACGCTGTCGGCGAGCGGTGTGGGCCGCATCGTGCGGCCGACGCGTTCGAACAGCGGGTCGTCGAGCTCGCGGCGCAGACGAGCGAGCGCCTGGCTCACCGCGGGCTGGGTCACGAACAGGCGCGCTGCGGCGGTGGTGAGGCTGCGCGTCTCGTACACCGCGACGAAGACGCGTACGAGGTTCAGGTCCATCGGCGACGCGCGCTCTCGCGACGACTAAGGACTTCTTCGCAATGCATAAGCAGAGCTTATGTGCAAGCGTCCATAAAAGAACTTCAGATAACTAACATGAATGACGGATGCTCCGGCACCCCCACGGACGAACGAAGGAGTTCTCATGCCCGAATCCGCCGCAGAAGCGATCGCCCGCGTCGGCAGCCCCGTCGAGCTGCTGCGCAACGCCCAGGCCCGGCCCACCATCTTCCCGGTCACGCCCGAGTTCACGAACTGGCGGTCGGAGCAGCTCTCGTGGCGCACGAGCGTGGCCCTGCTCGACCAGTCGCATCACATGACCGACCTGTTCATCTCGGGCCCCGACGCCCTGCGGCTCCTGAGCGACACCGGCGTCAACAGCTTCGCGAACTTCGGTGTCGACAAGGCGAAGCAGTTCATCGCCGTCAACCACGAGGGCTACCTCATCGGCGACGCCATCCTGTTCCACCTCGAGGAGCAGGTCTTCGACCTCGTCGGCTGGTTCATGGTGCTCGACTGGGTGCAGTACATCGGCGAGACCGGCGACTACGATGTCACCTTCGAGCGCGACGCGAACTC
Organism: Microbacter sp. GSS18; assembly: GCA_029319145.1. Lineage (NCBI taxonomy): Bacteria > Pseudomonadati > Bacteroidota > Bacteroidia > Bacteroidales > Porphyromonadaceae > Microbacter > Microbacter sp. GSS18. The sequence goes on from CP119753.1 coordinate 3,652,196, forward strand.
GCTCATGCGCGAGTCCGGCGTCCCCCCGAAGCTGTACCGCTATGAGCTGCAGGGCCCGCACGCGCTCGCTCTGATGGAGAAGCTCACCGGTGCGCCGGTTCCGCCGACGAAGTTCTTCCACATGGCCACGTTCACCATCGACGGGCTCGAGGTCCGCTCGCTCCGCCACGGCATGGCCGGCCAGCCCGGCTTCGAGCTGTTCGGTCCGTGGGAGGAGGGAGAGCAGGTCCGCAACGCGATCATCGCCGCCGGCGAGGAGTTCGACCTCGTGCTCGTCGGCGCGAAGGCGTACTCCTCGGCCAACCTCGAGTCGGCATGGGTGCCGTCGCCGCTCCCGGCGATCTTCACCGGCGAGGGCGCCGCCGAGTACCTGCAGTGGCTCCCCGCCAACCGCGTCGGATCGCTCGCCGGCAGCTACACCTCCGACGACATCGAGGACTACTACCTCACGCCCTACGACCTCGGGTACGGCCGCAGCGTCGCCTTCGACCACGACTTCATCGGGCGCGCCGCGCTCGAGCAGCACGCCGCGGGCGAGCTGCGCACGAAGGTCACCCTCGTGTGGGATCCCGAAGACCTCTCGGCGGCGCAGCGATCGCTGTACGAGCCGGGGACACCCGCGAAGTACATCGAGTTCCCGAAGGCGCGGTACGGCGTGTACCAGGTCGACCGCGTGCTCGCGGACGGCGTCGACGTGGGGATCTCGCACGACGCGGGCTACATCACCGGCGAGCAGGTGTTCGCCTCGCTCGCGAGCCTCGACGCGGCCCACGCCGAGCCCGGAACCGAGGTCGTCGTCGTGTGGGGCGAGGAGCCGAACTCGACCAAGCCCGCCGTCGAGCCGCACCGGCAGATCGAGATCCGGGCGACGGTCTACCCGGCGCCGTACTCGTCCTTCGCCCGCGAGAACTACCGCAAGAACTGAACGAGGGGAGGGGCGGATGCCGAGGCATCCGCCTCTCCGGCGCGGGACCTACGGCCCTTCGCAGGGGCGCGCTGCGGACGTAGCCTCCGGGCATGAAGGCATTGGCGCCGACACACTGGCCGACGATCGCCAAGGACACCAGCGATCGCGCCGTTCCCCCCAACCTCGCGGACTATCAGGCCACGCGAGAGGCATTCAGCTGGGACGAGGAACGCCGAACGCTCACGGGTCTTCCGGGCGGTCACGTGAACATCGCCTACGAGGCGGTCGACCGACATGCCGAGGGCGATCAGGGTCATCGTGACGCGTTCCGCTTCGTCCGTGCGGACGGCGGCATCCACGCCCTGACCTACGCGCAGCTGTCCCACGAGACGGATCGCTTCGCGAGCCTGCTGCGCACCCTCGGCGTGCAGCACGGAGAGCGCGTCTACTCCCTGCTCGGCCGCGTGCCCGAGCTGTACATCGCCGCGCTCGGGACGATGAAGCACGGTGCGGTGTTCTGCCCGCTGTTCTCGGCCTTCGGCCCCGAGCCGGTCCGGCAGCGACTCGACCTCGGCTCGGGCGCGGTGCTCGTCACCACCCGTGCCCTCTACAAGAGGAAGGTCGCCCGTCAGCGCGCCGACCTCCCATCGCTGCGGCACGTGCTGCTGATCGATGCCGACGGCGAGCCCGAGCCCGACACGATCGACCTCGCCGAGGCGATCGCCGACGTTCCCGAGTACGGTCCCATCGCCGAGACCGGGCCCGAGGACATGGCGCTGCTGCACTTCACGAGCGGCACGACGGGGCGGCCGAAGGGGGCGATCCACGTCCACGACGCCGTGACCGCGCACTCCGCGACCGGCCGCTACGCCCTCGATCTGCACCCGGACGACATCTACTGGTGCACGGCCGACCCCGGGTGGGTGACGGGGACCTCGTACGGGATCATCGCGCCGCTCGTCCACGGCGTCACGGCCGTGGTCGATGAGGACGAGTTCGACGCCGAGCGCTGGTACCGCATCCTCGCGGAGCAGAAGGTGACCGTCTGGTACACGGCGCCGACGGCGATCCGGATGCTGATGAAGGCCGGCGCCGAACGCGCGAAGCAGTACGACCTGTCGTCCCTGCGCTTCATCGCGAGCGTCGGCGAGCCGCTCAACCCCGAGGCCGTCGTCTGGGGGGAGGAGGCTTTCGGTCTTCCCATCCACGACAACTGGTGGCAGACCGAGACCGGCGGCATCATGATCGCCAACTACGCGTCGATGGACATCCGTCCGGGCTCCATGGGCCGCCCGCTGCCGGGCATCGAGGCGGCGATCGTCGCCCGGGACGCCGACGGCGAGCCGATCGTGCACGACGGCGAGGCAGCCCTCGTCACCGATCCGAACGTGAGCGGCGAACTCGCGCTGCGGCCGGGCTGGCCGTCGATGTTCCGCGGCTACCTCAACGAAGAGGAGCGCTACCGGAAGAGCTTCGTCGGCGGGTGGTACCTGACCGGCGACCTCGCGCGACGCGACGAGGACGGCTACTTCTGGTTCGTCGGCCGCGCCGGCGACGTCATCAAGTCGTCCGGCCACCTCATCGGTCCGTTCGAGGTCGAGAGCTCCCTCATGGAGCACCCGGCCGTCGCCGAAGTCGGAGTCATCGGAGTCCCCGACGAGGTCGCCGGCGAGGTGGTGATGGCTTTCGTCGAACTCAAGCCTGGCTTCGAGGCATCCGAATCGCTCAAGCGCGAGCTCATCGGGTTCGCGCGCAAGCGCCTGGGCGCCGCCGTCGCCCCACGTGAGCTGGAGTTCACCGACGCCCTGCCCAAGACCCGCAGCGGCAAGATCCTGCGCCGCCTGCTGAAGGCCCGCGAGCTGGGCCTGCCCGAGGGCGACACATCGACGCTGGAGTCGGGACGATGAGCGATGAGACCACGGCCGCCCGCATCGCGGCGGACCCCGACCACGCCAGGCACCTGCTGACGCAGATGGAGCGCGTGCGCCGCTTCGAGGAGGCGTGCGTCGAGCAGTACAGCGCGACCAACATCCGCGGGTTCCTCCACGTCTCGATCGGCGAGGAGGCGATCGCGGCGGGGGCGATGGAGGTGCTCCGGCCCGACGACGCCGTCGTCGCCACCTACCGCGAGCACGGGCACGCGCTCATGCGCGGCGTGCCGGCGAACACCATCATGGCCGAGATGTACGGCAAGGCCGAGGGATGCTGCCGCGGACGCGGCGGTTCGATGCACCTGTTCGACGCCGAAACGCGGTTCTACGGCGGCAACGCGATCGTCGCGGGCGGACTGCCGATCGCCGTGGGTCTGGGGCTCGCCGACAAGATGATGGGCCGTGATCGCGTGACCGTCTGCTTCTTCGGCGAGGGGGCGATGGCCGAGGGGGCCTTCCACGAGAGCATCAACCTCGCCGCCCTGTGGGACCTGCCGGTGCTGTTCTGCTGCGAGAACAACCTGTACGCGATGGGGACGGCGCTGGACCGTTCGGAGTCGCAGACCGACATGGCGCTGAAGGCCGCCGGCTACGAGGTGGCCTCGTGGGCGGTCGACGGCATGGACGTGCTCGCCGTCGAGGACGCCGTGCGGCGGGCCGTCGACGCGATCCGCGCGGGCGCGGGCCCTCACTTCCTCGAGCTGCGCACCTATCGCTTCCGGGCGCACTCCATGTTCGATCCCGAGCGCTACCGGTCGCAGGCCGAGGTCGAGGAGTGGATGGAGCGCGGGCCCATCCGGCATCTGCGCGCCGCGCTCGAAGCGGCCGGCGAGCTCACCGACGAGGACTGGGCCGCGATCGAGAAGCAGGCCGACGACGAGGTGCAGGCGGCCGTGGCGTTCGCCGACGCCGGGACGCTCGAACCGGTCTCGGAGCTCATGCGCTTCGTCCACAGTGAACGGACCGCATCATGAAGACCACCTACCGCGAAGCGATGCGCGCCGCGATCCGCGACGCGATGCAGCGCGACGACCGCGTCTTCCTGATGGGTGAGGACGTCGGGCGCTACGGCGGTGGATTCGCCGTGAGCCTGGGCCTGCTCGAGGAGTTCGGGCCCACGCGCATCCGCGACACCCCCCTGTCGGAGAACGGCTTCACCGGCGCCGGCATCGGCGCGGCGCTGGGCGGCATGCGGCCGATCGTCGAGATCATGACGGTCAACTTCAGCCTGCTCGCGCTCGACCAGATCGTGAACAACGCCGCGGCGCTGCTGCACATGTCGGGCGGGCAGTTCAACGTGCCGCTCGTCATCCGCATGACCACCGGCGGCGGGCGGCAGCTGGCCGCGCAGCACTCGCACAGCCTCGAAGGCTGGATGACGCACATCCCCGGCATCCGCGTGCTCGCACCCGCGACGCTCGAGGACGCCCGGGGCATGCTCTGGACGGCCCTCGAGGATCCCGATCCGGTGCTGATCTACGAGCACGGGTCGCTGTACAACGTCGCCGGAGAACTCGCCGACGACGCCGGGCCCGTCGACATCGACCGTGCCGCGGTGCGCCGTGAGGGAGCGGATGTCTCGATCATCACGTACGGCGGCACGCTGCCGACCGCGCTCGAGGCGGCGGACACCCTCGCCGGTCAGGGCATCGACGCCGAAGTGCTCGATCTGCGCGTGCTGCGGCCGCTCGACGATGCCGCGATCCTCGCGACCGTCGCCAAGACCCACCGCGCGGTGATCGTCGACGAAGGATGGCGAAGCGGCAGTCTGTCGGCGGAGATCAGCGCGCGCATCACCGAGTCGGCGTTCTACGATCTGGACGCACCGGTCGGACGGGTCTGCCGGGCCGAGGTGCCGGTGCCGTACGCGCACCATCTCGAGCAGGCCGCCCTGCCCTCGGCCGAGGGCGTCGTGGCCGCGGCGCGTGAGGCGGTGGGCGTCGATGGGTGACTTCCGGATGCCGTCCCTCGGTGCGGACATGACCGAGGGAAAGCTCGTCGAGTGGCTGGTCCATCCCGGCGACCACGTCGACCGCGGCGACATCATCGCCGAGGTCGACACCGAGAAGACCGTCATGGAGGTCGAGACCTTCGAGGGCGGAACCGTCGCCGAGCTGCTGATCGAGCCAGGCGAGACGGTTCCCGTCGGAACGCCCATCGCGCGCATCGGCGCCGCCGACGCCGGTTCGCCGACGCCCACGCCCACGCCCAAGGCCGAGGCCGTGCCCGAGCCCGAGCCCGAGCCCGAGCCCGCGGCCGCGGCCGCGCCCGTCGCGGCTTCCGGCCATGCGCCCGAGCCGGCCGCGCACGAGCCGGTCGCGCACGCCACGCCGCCCGTGCGCCACCTCGCCCACGAACTCGGCGTCGATCTCGAGCACCTCCACGGCAGCGGACGAGGCGGAGCCATCACGCGCGCCGACGTCGAGGCCGCTGCCTCCGAAGACCACGCCGTCGCCGCCATGCCCGTGCCGGCGACGGCGAACACACCCGCTCGGACCGACCGTGTGCGGTCGTCGCCGGCGGCCCGCCGGCTCGCAGCCGAGCTCGGCGTCGATCTCGCCGCCGTCCACGGCACGGGGCCGGCCGGCGCGGTCACGCTCGACGATGTGCGCCGCGCGCCGGCACCCCCGCGGGTCCCGGCCGCCGCCGAGCCGGTCACGCCGCCCGCAGCCCCAGTCGCCGAGCCCCCCGCCGCGCGTGAGGAACCCGAGGATCGCACCGAGAAGCTCCACCGCGCCGTCGGCGCGCTCATGTCGCGCTCGAAGCAGGAGATCCCGCACTACTACCTGAGCACGACCATCGACCTGCGCGCCGCGATGGACTGGATGAAGCGGACGAACACCGGCCGCCCGATCACGAAGCGCCTGGTCGCCTCGGCGCTGCTGCTGGCCGCCACGGCTCAGGCCGCGAAGCGTGCGCCGCGCATGAACGGCTTCTTCGTCGACGGCGGTTTCCAGGCGAGCCCGGCCGTGAACCTCGGTGTCGCGATGGCGCTGCGCGGCGGCGGACTGGTCGCTCCGGCGATCCACGACGCCGACGCGCTCGGCCTCGACGACCTCATGTCCCAGCTGCGCGACCTCGCCAAGCGCGCTCAGGCCGGACGCCTGCACCGCGCCGAGATGGCCGACCCGACGATCACCGTGACGAACCTCGGCGATCTCGGCGTCGAGTCGATCTTCGGCGTCATCTACCCGCCGCAGGTGGCTCTCGTCGGCTTCGGCCGCGTGATCGATCGGCCGGTCGCGCGCGACGGCCTGCTGGGCGTGCATCCGACGGTCGTCGCGACGCTGTCGGCGGACCACCGGGCCAGCGACGGCATGGAGGGCGGGCGCTTCCTCGCCCTCATCGACGAACTGCTCCAGAATCCGGAGGAATTGTGAACGCACAGGATGCCCGCGCCGCTGTCTTCGCGGCGCTCGACGAGGTCGCGCCCGACGTCGACACGTCGGACCTCGACACGTCGTGGCGGCTCAGGCAGGACCTCGAGATCGACTCCCTCGACTTCCTGCGGCTGCTGGAGGTGCTCTCCGAGGCCACCGGGGTGGACACGCCCGAAGAGGACTACTCATCGCTCTCGACCGTCCAGCAGCTGATCGACTACATCGCGAGGCGCGGCTGAGACGCTCCGCGGCAATCGACGAACAGAAGGGAAAGACCATGTCCGACACAACCGGCATGTCCGCCGAACAGATGGCGGAGCGTCGGGCCAAGGCCCTGGTGGGCCTGCTCTGGCACCTCGGCGCATACATCATCGTGAATGGCTTCATGTGGTTCCTCGACTGGTGGACGGGCGAGGGGATCCAATGGGCTTTCTGGATCTCGATCTCGTGGGGGATCGGGCTGCTGTTCCACGTGCTCGCCTGGTTCCTCGACGGTCGTCAGTTCGAGCGTCGCCTCACGCAGCACTACCTCGAGAAGGAGCGGCAGGCCAAGCCGTGAGCCGTGCCACCGTCGCCCGGTGACCTCTCATGTGAGGGCCGGTGCGAGACGGCGGCCCGGCTGCGCGCCGGCGGCGAGCCGGTTCGCCGCCGCCGGGCGACCCTGGACGCGCCGCGACAAGTCGGATGCCGCGGCGGTGACCTGCGCGACGATCCCGGCGACCGTCTCCTGTGCCAGGTCGGACGCGAACGTCACCGCGATGCTCGCGATGGGCCAACCCGTGTGGTCGCGCACCGCGACCGCCACCGACGACAGCCCCACGGTGATCTCGCCGTTCTCGGTCGCGTGGCCGCGAGCCCGCACGTCCACGAGCAGGCGCGAGAGCGCCGAGTAGCTCGAGATCGCCTGCTCGCCCCGCCGCGCGAACGCGGTCGCGTCGGGGAACAGGGCCCGCAGCTGCGGCTTGGGCAGTTCGGCCAGCATCGCCAGGCCGCTCGCGGTCAGGTGGCTGGGCAGGCGCACGCCGACGTCCGAGACGAGGGAGGGGCGCCGTGGCGCCCGCTCCTCGATGAGGTAGATGACGTCGCGGCCGTGCAGCACCGCGAGGTGGCCGCTCTCGCCGAGCCGGTCGACGAGCGCGGCGAGCACGGGTCCGCCGAGTCGTGTCAGCGGCTCCTGCCGCGAGAACCCCGAGCTGAGCTCGAACGCGGCGAGCCCGATGCCGTAGCGCCGCTCCTCGGGAAGGTGGAGTGCGAACCCGAAGTCCTCGAGGGCCCCGAGCAGGCGGTACACCGTCGAGCGCGGCAGCTCGAGCTCGGCGGCGATGCTCGCCGCCGTCACGGGTCCGCGCTGCGCCGACAGGTGTCGCAGGATCGCCAGCGCGTGGCGCGCGGCGGGCGAGGATTCGGCGGCGGTCATGACGGGGCTCCCTCCCGGCTGCACCGGCGGCGACGCCGGCCTTTCCGCCACTGTCTCATATATGAGACAGAATCCAGGTGCAGCGACCGACGGGGAACGCGGCGGTGACGTGTGATGGATGCATGCTCACTACCGCCCACGCCCGCACCGTCGTCGTCGGCACCGGTCCCGTCTCGATGGAGGACGTCGTCGCGGTCGCGCGACGCAACGCGCCCGTCGAGATCGGCGAGGACGCCCGCGCCGCGGTACTGGCGAGCCGCCGGGCGATCGAAGAGCTCGCGACCGATCCCGCGCCGCACTACGGCATCTCGACCGGGTTCGGGGCCCTGGCGACCACGTTCATCGGGGCCGACAAGCGCACGCAGCTGCAGCAGAGCCTGATCCGCTCGCATGCCGCCGGCTCGGGCGGCGAGGTGGAGCGCGAGGTCGTCCGCGCGCTCATGCTGCTGCGCCTGTCGACGCTGCTGACCGGACGCACCGGTGTCCGGCTCGAGACCGCCGAGGCCTACGCCTCGATCCTGAACGCCGGCATCACCCCGGTGGTCCGCGAGTACGGCTCGCTCGGCTGCTCGGGCGACCTCGCGCCGCTGTCGCACTGCGCGCTCGCGGTCATGGGCGAAGGCGAGGTGCGCGATGCCGACGGCATCCTGACGACCGCCGCCGAGGCGCTCGCCGCAGCCGGCATCGCCCCCGTCGTGCTCGCCGAGAAGGAGGGCCTCGCGCTGGTCAACGGCACCGACGGCATGCTCGGGATGCTCGTGCTGGCGATCCACGACCTGCGGATGCTGGCGACGACCGCCGACATCACGGCAGCGATGAGCGTCGAGGCGCTGCTGGGCACCGACGCCGTCTTCGCCGACGACCTGCAGCGGCTGCGTCCGCAGCTCGGTCAGCGCGATGCCGCCGACAACATGCTCCGCGTGCTGGCGGGCTCCGCCGTCGTCGCCAGTCATCGCAGTGATGACTGCACGCGCGTGCAGGACGCCTACTCGCTGCGCTGCGCGCCGCAGGTGCACGGCGCAGCCCGCGACACGATCGCCCACGCGACGCTCATCGCCGAGCGCGAGCTCGCGTCGGCGATCGACAATCCGGTCGTCACCCTCGACCACCGCGTCGAGTCCAACGGCAACTTCCACGGTGCGCCCGTGGCCTACGTCCTCGACTTCCTCGCGATCGCCGCCGCCGACGTCGCGAGCATGTCGGAGCGCCGCACCGACCGCATGCTCGACCCGGCGCGCAGCCACGGCCTGCCGGCGTTCCTCGCCTACGACGCGGGCGTCGACTCCGGCCTGATGATCGCGCAGTACACCGCTGCGGGCATCGTGTCCGAGCTCAAGCGCCTCGCCGCGCCCGCCTCGGTCGACTCGATCCCGTCGTCGGCGATGCAGGAGGACCACGTCTCCATGGGCTGGGCCGCGGCGCGCAAGCTGCGCCGCGCCGTCGACGGCCTCACGCGCGTGCTCGCGATCGAGGCCCTCACCGCCGCACGAGCGCTCGACATGCGCGCCCCTCTCGCACCCGCCGCCGCCACGGCCGCCGTGGTCGCTCGCATCCGCGCCCGCGTCGAGGGCCCCGGCCCCGACCGCTTCCTCGCCCCCGAGATCGAATCCGTCGTCGAGGAGGTCGCCGCGGGTGACCTGCGCGCCGCCGCCGAAGCCGTCGTCGACACCCTCGCCTGACCCGCCCCACCGAAGGATCCGCCATGACCGAGCACCTGCCCCGCACCGTCCGCGCAGCGCGCGGCTCCGAGATCACGACGAAAGGGTGGGCGACCGAGGCTCCCCTGCGCATGCTGATGAACAACCTCGACCCCGAGGTCGCCGAGCGTCCCGACGACCTCGTCGTCTACGGAGGCACGGGTCGCGCCGCCCGCAGCTGGGAGGCGTACGACGCGATCGTTCGCACCCTCGAGACGCTCGAGCTCGACGAGACGCTGCTGGTGCAGTCCGGCAAGCCGGTCGGCGTCTTCCGCACGCATGAGTGGGCGCCGCGCGTGCTGATCGCCAATTCCAACCTCGTCGGCGACTGGGCGACGTGGCCCGAGTTCCGCCGCCTCGAGCAGGCGGGTCTGACGATGTACGGCCAGATGACGGCGGGCTCCTGGATCTACATCGGCACGCAGGGCATCCTCCAGGGCACATACGAGACCTTCGCCGCGGTCGCCGACAAGCGGTTCGGCGCCACGCTCGCGGGCACCCTCACCCTGACCGGCGGGGCGGGAGGCATGGGCGGCGCGCAGCCGCTCGCCGTCACGATGAACGAAGGCGCCGTCCTGATCGTCGACGTCGACCCCGCGCGCCTGCAGCGCCGCGTCGAGCACGGGTATCTCGACGAGATGACCGACGACCTCGACGACGCGGTCGCACGCGTGCTCGCGGCGAAGGCGGGGCGTCGCGCCCTGTCGGTCGGCCTCGTCGGCAACGCCGCGACCGTCTTCCCCGAGCTGCTCGAGCGCGGCGTGCCGATCGACATCGTGACCGACCAGACTTCGGCGCACGACCCGCTGAGCTACCTGCCCGAGGGCGTCGGCGTCGAGGAGTGGCACGCGAAGGCCGAGGCCGACCCCGAGGCGTTCACGGCGGCATCCCGCGCCTCCATGGCCAAGCACGTCCAGGCGATGGTCGGGTTCCAGGACGCGGGAGCCGAAGTGTTCGACTACGGCAACTCGATCCGCGCCGAGGCGCAGCTGGGCGGCTATGACCGCGCGTTCGCGTTCCCCGGCTTCGTTCCGGCCTACATCCGCCCTCTCTTCGCCGAGGGTCTGGGGCCGTTCCGCTGGGCGGCGCTGTCCGGCGACCCGGCGGACATCGCCGCGACCGACCGCGCGATCCTCGAACTCTTCCCCGAGAACGACAAGCTGCGCCGGTGGATCACGGGCGCCGCCGAGAAGGTCCACTTCGAGGGGCTGCCGGCGCGCATCTGCTGGCTCGGGTACAAGGAGCGCCACCTCGCGGGCCTGAAGTTCAACGAGATGGTCGCGTCGGGCGAGCTGAGCGCCCCCGTCGTGATCGGCCGCGACCACCTCGACTCGGGCTCGGTCGCCTCGCCCTACCGCGAGACCGAGGCGATGGCCGACGGCTCGGACGCGATCGCCGACTGGCCGCTGCTGAACGCGCTGCTCAACACCGCCTCGGGCGCGACCTGGGTGTCGCTGCACCACGGCGGCGGCGTGGGCATCGGCCGGTCGATCCACGCCGGCCAGGTCGTGGTCGCCGACGGCACACCCCTGGCGGCGGAGAAGATCGAGCGCGTGCTCGTCAACGACCCCGGCACGGGCGTGATGCGCCATGTCGACGCCGGCTACGAGCGCGCCCGCGAGGTCGCCCGCGAGCGTGGCCTGCGCATCCCCATGGAGGAGCAGGCGTGACCCGGCCCGCCGTCGCCCACGGTCGCCTCACCGGCCTCGACGAGATCGTCGGGGTCGGCCGCGACCGCGTGCGCGGCGGCTGGTCCCGTCATGTGTGGGACCACTCCGAGCTCGAACTGCGCTCGTGGTTCCTGACCCGGGCGGCGAGTCTGGGCCTCGACGTCGAGACCGATCGCAACGGCAACCTGTGGGCCTGGTGGGGAGCGCCGGGACCGGATGCCGTCGTCGTCGGCAGCCACCTGGATTCGGTGCCCGGCGGCGGTGAGTTCGACGGCCCGCTGGGCGTGGTCAGCGCCCTCGACGCGGTCGCGATGCTGCAGGCCGAGGGGATCCGGCCCTCGCGCCCGTTCGCGGTCGTCGTGTTCGCCGAGGAGGAGGGATCGCGCTTCGGGGTCGCGTGCCTCGGGTCGCGCCTCCTGACCGGCGCGATCTCCGCCGATCGGGTGCGCGCTCTCGCCGACGCCGACGGAGTGACCTTCGCCGAGGCGGCAGCCGCGAACGGCACCGATCCCCGCCACATCGGCCACGACCCCGAGACGCTCGGGCGCATCGGGGTGTTCATCGAGCTGCACGTCGAGCAGGGCCGCGGTCTCATCGACCTCGACAGCCCCCTGGCGGTGGCGTCGAGCATCCTCGCGCACGGTCGCTGGCGCATCGACGTCACCGGCGAGGGCAACCACGCCGGCGCGACGCGCATGGGCGACCGCCGCGACCCCATGGTCGCCGCAGCGCGCGGGATCATGGCGATCCGCGACGCCGCTCGCGGCGGCGACCGCGCGACGGTCGGGCGCATCGAGGCGGTTCCCGGCGGCACCAACGTCATCCCCTCCCGCGTCACGACCTGGCTCGACGCCCGCAGCGACCTCGACGTCGACGCGCGCTCGCTCGTCAACGAGATCACCGCGCGCGTGCGTGAGGCGGCCGCGGCGGAGGGATGCGAGGCGCGCGTCACCGAGGAGTCCTGGAGCGGGCAGGTCGTCTTCGACGCCGGACTCCGAGACCGCCTCGCCGCGAGCTTGGGCGGCATCCCGGCGCTGCCCACCGGCGCCGGCCACGACGCCGGCATCCTGTCGGCGCACGTGCCGACGGCGATGATCTTCGTCCGCAACCCCAGCGGTGTCTCGCACGCGCCCGAAGAGCACGCGACGCTCGAGGACTGCGTCGAGGGCGTCGTCGCGCTGACGCAGGTGCTGCGGGGGCTCGTGTGACGATCCACTGCGAGACCGCCCTCGTCGACGGCGTCGTCGAGACCGGCGTGCGGCTGCACGTCGCCGCCGACGGCCGCATCGAGCGCCTCGAGCGCGGAGTCGCGCCGGGCGCGGAGGATCTGCGGCTCGGGCTGGTGATCCCCGGCGCGGGCAACGCCCACTCGCATGCGTTCCACCGCGTGCTGCGCGGTCGCACGCACGGCGGCGGTGGAGACTTCTGGCGCTGGCGCGAGCAGATGTACGCCGCGGCCGCGCGGCTGGATCCCGACCGCTATCACGCGCTCGCTCTCGGGGTGTTCGGCGAGATGCTGGCGGCGGGCTGGACCGCCGTGGGCGAGTTCCACTACGTCCACCACCGCCCCGGCGGGACCCCTTATGACCCGGCCCACGCGATGGAACTCGCGCTCGCCGAGGCGGCGCGCAGCGTCGGCATCCGTCTCACGCTGCTGGACACCTGCTATCTCGCCGGCGGCATCGGGCGCCCGCTCTCGGCCGAGCAGCGTCGCTTCGGCGATGACACGGCGGCCGGGTGGCTCGATCGCTGGGCTCGGCTGCGCGAGGTGCTGCCGGCGGGCACGACGCTCGGCGCCGCGGTGCACTCGGTGCGCGCCGTCGAACCGCGTGACATCGCCGCGATCGTCCGCGGGCTCCCCGCGGATGTTCCGCTGCACGTGCACCTGTCGGAGCAGCCTCAGGAGAACGACGACTGCGTGCGCGCGTACGGGCTGACGCCGACCGGCGTGCTCGAGCGGGCGGGCGCGCTCGGCCCGCGGCTCAGCGCCGTGCACGCCACCCACCTCACCGACGACGACGTGCGGATGCTGGGAGGCGCGGGCGCCACGATCGTGATGTGTCCGACCACCGAAGCGGACCTCGGCGACGGCATCGGTCCCGCGCGCGCGCTCGCCGACGCCGGCGCGCGCATCGCCCTCGGCTCGGACCAGAACGCCGTGACCGACCCGTTCCTCGAGGTGCGTGGACTGGAGGCGGGGGAGCGTCTGGCCTCGGGGCGCCGCGGCCGCTTCGCACCCGCCGAGCTCACCGCGGCGCTCACCGTCGGCGGCTACGCGTCACTGGGGCTGGCGGGCGGCGTCCGCGAGGGCGCATGGTGCGACCTCGTCGAGCTCGACGCCGCATCGGTGCGGACCGTCGGGACCGAACCCGCGCAGATCGTGCTCGCCGCCACCGCCACAGACGTGCGGCGCGTCCTGGTCGGAGGCTTGGTGCGCGCCGATTCGGGCGCCCTCGCCGCGGATCCCCCCGGACCTGCCGCGACGCCCGCTCGGCTCCTCACCGCGGCGCTCGCAGCCTTCCCCGTCGAAACCGAGGAGGAGTGACATGCCCCGTTCGCAGCTGATCACCGACATCGGCGAGCTGACCACCCAGGCGCCAGGCGAGGCGCGCATCACCGATGCTGCGCTGGTCGTCGAAGGCGACCGGATCGCATGGATCGGGTCGTCCGCAGACGCTCCCGCGGTCGATGAGAAGGTGTCGGTCGCCGGGCGCGCGGTGCTGCCGGGCTGGGTCGACTCCCACACCCACATGGTGTTCGCCGGCGACCGCTCGGCCGAGTTCGAAGCGCGCATGGCCGGGCAGAAGTACGCCGCCGGCGGTATCGCGACCACCGTCGCGGCGACGCGGGCAGCAGCTGAGGACGAACTCGCCGCGAACCTCGCCCTGCTGCGCACCGAGGCCCTGCGCCAGGGGACGACGTTCCTCGAGACCAAGACCGGCTACGGGCTCGACGTCGCATCCGAGGAGGCATCCGCCCGCATCGCCGCGGAATACGCGGATGTCGTCACGTTCCTGGGAGCGCACGTCGTGCCCGAGGACACGGACGCGCGCTCCTACATCGACCTCGTCACCGGCCCCATGCTCGCCGCCGTCGCGCCGTGGGCGCAGTTCATCGACGTCTTCTGCGAACGCGGGGCCTTCGACGTCGACCAGTCCCGGGAAGTGCTCGAGGCCGGCCGCCGCGCGGGTCTCGGCCTGCGCGTGCACGGCAACCAGCTCGGCCACGGCGGCGGCGTCGAACTGGGCGTCGAACTGGGCGCGGCGAGCGTGGACCACTGCAACGCCCTCACGGATGCCGATGTCGACGCACTCGCCGGATCATCCACCGTCGCCACCGTGCTGCCCGCGTGCGATCTGTCGACACGCGAGCCGCTCGCGCCCGCCCGCCGGCTGTGGGACGCGGGGGCGACCGTCGCGATCGCGACGAACTGCAACCCCGGCACCAGCTACACGACCTCGATGCAGTACTGCGTCGCCACGGCCGTCCTGCAGATGCACCTGAGCATCGAGGAGGCGGTGTGGGCGGCCACGGTCGGCGGCGCCATCGCCCTGGGTGTTCAGGATCACCCCGACGGCGTGGGCACACTCACCGTCGGCGGACGGGCCGATCTGCAGGTCCTCGACGCCCCGTCGATCTCGCACCTGGCGTACCGGCCCGGAGTGCCGCTCACCGCCGCCGTCTGGCGCGCCGGCGAGCGGGTGGCGGTTCCCCCGGCCCTGTGATCCCCTGATCCGCGGTCGCGTCGTTCAACGGCGAGCGGCGCGACCGCGTCCTCATCCCCGCGACGAAGACCTCACGCGGCCTCGCGCGCGGCCTCGGACGGGCGGACGTCGCTGAGGGGCCGTTCCTCGATGAAGAGGGCGAGCACGAACCCGATGAGGACCAGCGGCAGCCCGTAGAGGTAGATCGGCGGGAGCGCTTCGGCGAACGCGTTCGCGATCGCCTGCTGCGCCGGAGCGGGCAGCGACGCGAGGATCTCGGGCGTGAGCGAACTGATCCCCTCGCCGCCGATCGCGGGTGGCCCGGTGGGGCTGTCGGCGAAGGCCGTGGTGAGCCGTGTGACGAAGACGGCGCCGAAGACCGCGATGCCCAGCGAGGCGCCGGTCTGCCGGAAGTAGTTCTGAGCCGACGTGGCGGCGCCGAGATCCCGGTAGGGGACGCTGTTCTGGACGATGAGCGTCAGGTTCTGCATCGAGCACCCCACGCCGAGGCCCACGACCGTCGTCGCCGCCGCGAGGTAGAGGTACGGGGTGTCGACGGTCATCATCCCGAGCATCACGAGGCCCACGCCGCTGATGAGCGATCCGAGGATCGGGTAGATCTTGTAGCGCCCGGTCGCGCTGATCAGGCGCCCCGTCGTGATCGCCGCGACGAGGATGCCGGCCGTCATCGGGATCATCATCAGCCCGGAGGCGGTCGCGTCGACCTGCTCCACCATCTGGAGGTAGGTGGGCATGTACGCGACGGTCGCGAACATCGTGATCCCCACGGTGACGGCCACCCCCGCCGACAGGACGAAGTTCCTCTCGGCGAAGAGGCTGAGCGGCACGATCGGCTCGGCGGCCCGGCGCTCCACGAAGACGAACAGCACGCCGCCGGCGACGGCGACGGCCGCGAGTCCGATGATCTGCGGACTGAGCCACGCGTAGGTCGTGCCGGCCCATGTCGAGAGCAGGACGATCGCCGTGGACACACCGGCGAGCAGCGCGGTGCCGAGATAGTCCAGGCGCGGGCGTCTGCCGGCCGGCCGGTGCAGGTGCAGTGTGAACACGACGGTGGTCAGCGCGACGACGCCGAGCGGGATGTTGATGAAGAAGACCCACCGCCATCCCACGGCGTCGGTCAGGTACCCGCCGAGGAGAGGCCCGGCGACGCTCGCCAGTCCCCATACGGCTCCGATCAGCCCCATGTACTTGCCGCGCTCGCGCGGCGAGACGATGTCGCCCACGATCGCCTGGGCGCTGATCATGAGTCCGCCGCCGCCGAGTCCCTGGAGGGCGCGGAAGGCGATCAGCTGAGGCATGTCCTGCGCGAGCCCCGAGAGCACCGAGCCGACCAGGAACACCGCGATCGCGAAGACGAAAACCGGCTTGCGGCCGACGAGGTCGCCGACCTTCCCGTAGATCGGCAGCCCGATGGTCGCCGCGAGCATGTAGGCCGTGACGACCCACGACAGATGCTCGAGCCCGTTGAGCTCACCGACGATCGTCGGCAGCGCCGTCGCCACGATCGTCTGGTCGAGCGCCGCGAGCAGCATCGCCAGCAGCAGTCCGACGAAGGTCCAAACGAAGCGGCGCCGGTCGGCGGCGACCGCTTGGGTATCGGGCAGGACCGAGCCGGGAGTGGGAGTGGATTCAGAAGTCACGAAGAGGTCCCCTCGAAGTCTGTTCGCCGTGGCGGCGTCACGCCGCGCTCTCGGTGCCGGGCCAGGTCGCGCGGGCGCTGTTGACCAGCACCACCCTCGACAGGGCGGACTGGAGCGTCTCGAGCTGCTCCGCAGGGATCCCGGCCAGCAGCACGCCCACCCGCTCGCTGACGGACGCGCGGTACGCCGCCCCGAGCCGATCGCCCTGCGGTGTGAGGCAAACCCGCTGCGACCGCCGGTCGTCCGAGTCGGCGACCCGCCTGACGAGCCCGGCCTCCTCGGCGCGGTCGACGAGTCCGGTCGTGCTCGACTTCGCGATCCGCAGCATCGGTCCCAGCTGCGCCATCGTGACGTCGTGCGCGGCGATGACACACAGCAGCTGGGCCTGCTGCGTGGTCAGCCCGTGTTCGGCCGCCGTCTGCGCGCAGACGTCGGACACCAGACCCGCGCTGCGCACCAGCGCGGCCGTCAGTCCCAGGACTTCGGCCATGGGGGCTCCTCGGTTCTTCGGCATCCGCCTCGGTCGGCGTGTTCCGGCGAGTCTAGTTCGTATCACGAACCATATTCCAGGCGGCGCCCGAGATCGCCGGTGGCTGCATCTCTGCGGGAAGCTCTCAGGCTGGTGCGATGGACTGTGCGTCCCGCCGCCGCCCGCCCAGCCCGTCGCCCGTGAGGGGTGCCCATGCCAGAACGCCGCCGCACCGCGCGGGGCGCCGCGCGGCGCCGCCCCCGTCCATCACGGTCCGGCTCGCTTCCCCTCGCGCTCATCCCGGTGGGCGCCGTCGTCCTGGGTGGCATCCTGGGGGTCTCGGTCCTCGCCGATCAACCCGAGACGACCGCCCTGCCGGTCTGCGAGGAGGTCGCGCCCGCATCCGGCGGCACGGTGGCAGGGTACGCCGGAGAGCAGCTCGAGAACGCGCGCGCGATCATGGACGCGGGCAACGCGCTCGGCTTCGGCCTCGACGGTCAGCGCCTCGGCGTGATGGCGGCCATGGGCGAATCGGGCCTGCGCAATCTCGACTACGGCGACTGGGAGACCTCGGGCGTGCGCAATCCCGACGGCACGCCGACCACATCGCTCGGGCTCTTCCAGCAGCAGGAGTGGTGGGGCTCGCCCGAGCAGCGCATGGACCCGACACACGCGGCGACGCTCTTCTTCCGCGCGCTCGCCCAGGTCGAGGGATGGGAGCGCATGGACGCCTCGCGCGCGATCCACCTCGTGCAGGTCAACGCCGACCCGGACCACTACAGTCGGTGGTTCACGGCATCCGGCGAGGTCGTCGTCTCGCTCACCTGCGCGGAGTGAGGCGCGGCTCGTGCCGGCGCGACGACCGGCCGCGATAATGCCAGTGCGCCGACAGGCGCCATGATCGGCGAAGGAGCGGACACGCATGGAAGAGCTGCACGTCGAGAGCCTGCGCGAGTACATCGAGCGTCTGCGTCAGCTGGGCTACTCGGTCCGCGATGGACACTCGCCCGACCCCGACCTGATCGACCCCCACGGGAACCCCGTCTACACGTGGCAGGAGGGGTATCCGTACGACGACCGCATGGGCCGCGACGAGTACGAGTTCGAGAAGTACAAGCTGCAGGTGGAGCTGCTGAAGTTCCAGTACTGGCTCGAGGACTCCGGCCGGCGCGCCATCATCCTGTTCGAGGGCCGCGACGCGGCCGGCAAGGGTGGCACGATCAAGCGGTTCACCGAGCACATGAATCCGCGCTCGGCCCGGGTCGTGGCGCTCACGAAGCCGAGCGACCGCGAGCGCGGGCAGTGGTACTTCCAGCGCTACATCCAGCACTTCCCGTCGGTCGGCGAGATCGTCATGTTCGACCGCTCCTGGTACAACCGCGCCGGCGTCGAGCGCGTGATGGGCTTCTGCACGGATGAGGAGTACGAGACCTTCATGGATCAGGCTCCGGCGTTCGAGCGGATGCTCGTGGACTCCGGCATCCATGTCACGAAATTCTGGTTCTCGGTCTCGCGCACCGAGCAGCGCACACGGTTCGCGATCCGTCAGCTCGACCCCGTTCGGCGGTGGAAGCTGTCGCCGATGGACATCGCGTCGCTGGACAAGTGGGAGGCGTACACCGCCGCCAAGGAGGAGATGTTCCGCCGCACCGACAAGAAGGACGCGCCGTGGATCATCGTCCGCTCCAACGACAAGAAGCGCGCGCGGCTGAACGCGATGCGCTACTTCCTGACGCAGTTCGACTACGAGGGCCGCGACGACGAGGTCATCGGCACGCCCGATCCGCTGCTGGTGATGCGCGGCAAGCGCGAGACGGCAGACGAGTGACCCGAGCGGCTATTCACGCATGAGGTGCAGCCGGGCGAGCGTCTCGGGAGCCGTGCGATCGAGGATCCGGCCGCCGATCAGGACCCCGCCTGCGAGCCCCGCGCATCCCACGAGCACGCCCGCCGCGAGTGTGATCCAGCCCAGTGCCGGAGCACCGGTCCAGACCGCCGCGACGAAGACGGCGATGACCGGCGAGGCGATGACCGCGGTCGCGCCGAGGACCGCGTACGAGGCGGCGATCGACAGCGTCGCGGCGCCGGCGGGAGCGGCGAACGGGTTGCGCCCTGCGCGCGGGACCGGCACCACGACGACGGCGGACGAGACGGCGGCCACCCCGCTCGCGGTGAGCAGGACACCCAGGCAGAGTCCGAGCAGCGCGGGGAGGTCCGCCCAGCGGCCGGTGATCGCGATGACGCCGATCTGGACGACGACCGTGGTCGGCGCGGCGATCACCAGCAGCGCGACGGCACGGCCGAGCCGGTCTGCGCGACCGCGGATGCCGGCGGCGACCTGAGCCGCGAAGGCGGTGCCGTCGTACGACAGCTCGGCGAAGGCCGACAGCGGCAGAAGTGCGGCCACGACCGGGCCGATCGCCAGGGCGACCGCATCGCTGTCGAGCAGCCGCCACCACAGCAGCATCGTGACCGGGATCGCCGGGATCAGCAGCAGCTGTCGGGCGCGGCGCGCATCGCGGAACCAGTAGATGAGCGAGCGCGCGGCCACGGCGCCGGCGACCCCGGTCGGCGCGAGGCCGAGCATGCCCGGCCCGGCACGACCGCGGAGCCCGGTCGACGCGCTGCCGCCGCGGGCTGTGGCGACGAGCGTGACCCGCCAGACGGCCGCAAGCGCGATCGCCGTCGCCACGGCGATCAGGGTGGCGGCGACGGCGCCTCCGGCGTCCCGCGCCGACACGTGCCCCGCGATCGACCATGCCGCACCCAGCGGCGTCCATGCCGTCGACTCGATGAACGCCACGGCGGGGCCCACCATGTCGGTCCGTGGATCGGCGGCGGCCATGAGCGCGATCCCTGCGGGGACGACGAGCACCCCGATCAGGAGCGCCAGCACCGCGGCTCGTGCCGCGCTCCGTCCCCGCAGGAGCATGTCGGCGAGCCCCGTGAGAGCCCGCGATCCCGCGATGCAGGTGAGAGTGCCGAGCACGCCGGCCGCCACCGCGGCCGTCGCCGCCCAGGGATCGTCGATCCAGGCGAGCGCCATCGCCACGGATGCCGTCAGTGTGGCGGCGCCCGGAATCCACGTCAGCCCTGCCGCCACGGTCGCCGTCATGAGCCGCCCCGTCGGTATCGGGAACCGCGCGAGCCGCCGCGGCGAGAGCGTGTCGTCGACGCCGTCGAGGAAGAGCGGAACGATGAGCCATCCCGCGACGATCGCCGCGCCGGCGGCGACGGCGATCAGCTGACGCGCGTGGGGCGGAGCCTGAGACGACAGCGCGAAGCCCGCGATCTCCGCGGCGAGGAGCGCGAGGAGCGGGATGGCGCCCAGGATGACCGCCGCCAGCTGCACCGGGTTGCGGCGCAGCGTGTTCGCGAGGACGCGGAACCGCAGGCTCAGGAGGGCAGCAACCACGCCGGGCTCTCCCCGTGGTCCCGTCGGCCGACCAGCTCCAGGAATCGGGACTCGAGGTCGTCGTCACCGCGCACGTCGTCGATCGGTCCCGCGGCGAGGACGCGTCCGTCGGCGAGGACGGCGACGTGATCGCACGTGCGCTGCACGAGATCCATCGAATGACTCGAGAGGACCACGGTGCCGCCGCCGGACGTGAACTGACGGAGGAGGTCGCGGATGGCCGCGGTCGAGACCGGGTCGACGGACTCGAACGGCTCGTCGAGCACCAGCACGCGGGGGGAGTGGACCAGGGCGGCGGCGAGAGACGCCTTCTTGGCCATTCCCGCGGAGTACTCGGCCACGATCGTCCGGGCGGCATCCTCGAGATCGAGCACACGCAGCAGATCGGCGGCGCGCCGGCGGATGGTCGCCCGGTCGAGTCCGAAGAGAAGTCCGGAGAAGATGATCAGCTGTTCGCCGGTGAGCCGATCGTAGACATCCGCGCCGTCCGCGAGGTTGCCGATCAGTCGCTTCGCCTCGAGAGGACTGCGCCACACATCGATCCCCTCGACCAGCGCCGTCCCCTGATCGGGCCGGAGCAGCCCCGTCGCCATCGCGAGGGTGGTGGTCTTCCCCGCCCCGTTCGGGCCGACCAGCCCGTAGAACGATCCGCGCGGAACCTCGAGCGTGACGTCGTCGACAGCCGCGCGGGCGCCGAACCGCTTCGTGAGGCCTCTCAGCTCGAGCGCGGGCATGACGCACAACCTACTCCCGCCCCGCCGGGCCCTGCGTGGCGTACCATGGAAATATCCGGACGACTATGTCCGGTTGCGTGAGTTTGGGCGCGCGCCCAGCGGAGGGCGCGCGCGGAGAGGAATCAGATCATGGACATCGCAGGCAAGGTCTTCGTCGTCACGGGCGCCGGCAGCGGCATCGGACGCGCCGTCGCGCTTCGGCTTCTTTCGGGCGGGGCGTCCGTCGCCGGAGTCGACCTCAACGAGCAGAGCCTGGCCGAGACCGGCGAGCTCGCGCAGGCCGGCGACCGCTTCACCGCCCACGCCGTCAACATCACCGACCGCGCCGCGGTCGAGGCGCTTCCCGCAGCCGTCGTCGCCGCACACGGCACCGTGGACGGCCTGGCGAACATCGCCGGCGTGATCCAGAAGTTCGAGCGCGTCATCGATCTGGACTACTCCGAGATCGAGAAGGTCATGAACGTGAACTTCTGGGGCGTCATCAACACCGTCAAGGCGTTCCTCCCGCTGCTGACCGAGCGGCCCGAGGCATCGCTGCTCAATGTCGCCAGCATGGGCGCCTACGCGCCGGTCCCCGGCCAGGCCGTGTACGGCGCGTCGAAGGCGGCCGTGTCGCTGCTCTCCGAGGCGCTCTACGCCGAGCTGCTCGGGACGAACGTCGCCGTCACGGCGATCTACCCCGGCGCGATCGACACCAACATCGCCGCGAACTCGGGCGCGCGGCTTCAGGCCGCCCCCGAGGCGGGCGCCGAGAGCAAGCGCAAGATGACCAGCCCGACCGAGGCTGCGCGCGTCATCGTCGAGGCGATCGAGAAGGGCCGCTTCCGCGCCACGATCGGTTCGGATGCCGCCATGATGGACCGGCTTTCGCGGCTCAACCCGAAGATGGCGACCGAGATGATCGGCAAGCAGATGGCGGACCTGCTGAACTGAACGCCCCGCGCCCGCGGGCGCCCGTCCCTGTCGGCGGGGCGCCCGCGGGAGGGGGTCGATATCCTGCAGGTGGCACCGCGTCCCCCGCGGATGCCGAGCACGTGAGCCCTCGAGATCGGAGCACCATGACCACGTTCGACCAGCTTCTCACCGAGCAGATCGGCCACGAGTTCGCCGCGAGCCAGCAGTACATCGCGATCGCGGTGTGGTTCGACGACCACGATCTCCCCCAGCTCGCGAGCCACTTCTACCGCCAGTCCGTCGAAGAGCGCAACCACGCGATGATGCTGGTCCAGTACCGCCTCGATCGCGACATGGGGGTCACGATCCCCGGCGTCCCCGACGTGCAGACCGAGTTCTCCGACCACACCGAGCCGATCCGTCTCTCGCTCGAGCAGGAGAAGCGCGTGTCGGAGCAGATCCAGGCGCTGTTCGCCGCGGCCCGCGCCGAGGGCGACGGCCTCGGCGAGCAGGCGATGCTGTGGTTCCTCAAGGAGCAGGTCGAGGAGGTCGCGTCGATGGCGACGCTGCTCAACATCGCCGAGCGCACGACGAACCTGTTCGACATCGAGAACTTCGTGGCCCGCGACATGCCCTCGGGCGCCGCTGTCGAAGCGGACGCCCCGCCCGCTGCCGGCGGCGCGCTCTGACCGCGCACCGCCCCTCGCCGTCCTGCGCTGTCGGGGCTAGCATCGCCCCGTGAGCTTCTCCGGCATGAATCCCGACGCGCTCGCCTTCTATGCCGACCTCGGGGCGCACAACACGAAGGAATGGTGGACGGCGAACAAGGCGCGCTACGACGAGAACGTGCGAGCGCCGTTCGAGGCGATCGGCGACGAACTGGCCGGCGAGTTCGGGCCGGTGAAGATCTTCCGCCCATACCGCGACGTGCGCTTCAGCGCGGACAAGTCGCCCTACAAGCTCCACATCGGCCTGGTGTCGCGGTCGTCGCCGGCCCACTACCTGCAGCTCTCCGCGGACGGGCTCATGACCGGGGGCGGGCTGTACGACGTCTCGCCGGGCGTGCTCGCGCGGTTCCGCGCGATCGTCGACGACAATCGGCTGGTCGGCGACCTCGAGGCGACGCTGGACGAGGTCCGGGAGTCGGGGTTCGACGTGATGTCCGGCGATGCGCTGCGCACAGCCCCGCGCGGGTTCACGGCCGATCATCCGCACATCGGGCTGCTGC
This sequence comes from Microbacter sp. GSS18, assembly GCA_029319145.1. Lineage (NCBI taxonomy): Bacteria > Pseudomonadati > Bacteroidota > Bacteroidia > Bacteroidales > Porphyromonadaceae > Microbacter > Microbacter sp. GSS18. The sequence continues at coordinate 3,675,306 of CP119753.1, forward strand.
GACTCAAGCGCCTGGCGGTCGGACGACGCGAGGCCCCGGCGGACTGGATGTGGACGCCGCAGGCGCTGGATGAGGTCCGCGAGCGGTGGCGCACGGTGTCGATCTGGTGCGACTGGCTCACGGACAACCTCGGTGACGCGATCGCCGACTGATCAGGGCGTGTCGACCTCTACCACCGCCGGGGAGCGGATGGGAAACTGGCCGTATGTCCAGCGCGGAACCCTTCATGCCGGCGCACGAGCCGCCGCCTCCGAAGCCGTATACCGACGTGGACATCGACCACGACGAGGACGTCATCTTCGACGAGGAGGATGGGTCGGCCGGAGGGCCGTCGTTCGACGAGACCGCGCCGCCGCCTCCGTTCCGCAGACCGGTTCCGGGAGCTCACATGAACCATGACGAGCTCGAGGAGGACTTCCCCGCGGGGGTCGACGACGCTCCGGAGCGCTGATCGCTCCGGACCGCCGGAAACGGCCAGTCAGTGCCGTCAACCGTGCTGACCAGGACATTCTCGATGCCCTCCGGGTGCGACACGCCCGGGATGCGGGGTGGATTCGCCAGAGGGGCCCACGGCACGTAAAGTATTTCTTGTTCGCCCCAAAGGGAAGAGCGGAGCGGCCGGAAGGCCCCGCCCCCTCAAGCAGCGGACCAACCCCCACCGAAATCCGCAGGACAGACGCACGTCTGGCCGGCGTGAGGTGAGGGATTCCCCCTGTCTGGGAAGCAGCTCGACGAGCCGCAGAACAGCGCAGGACGCGCCGCCGGTCGATTTGACACGGAGCGCGGATGGGATAAGATAGTGAAGTTGCCCCGCGGGGCTGGTCTCCTCCTGGTGAGGGGGTCAGTGGTGGGAGCATCCGATCCTTGAGAACTCAACAGCGTGCACTTGTCAAATGCCAAATAATCCTCGTCCAGCTTCGGCTGGTTGAGAATTCCTTTTGGATCAAAGACCAACTCCCTTTGTGGGGTTGGCAACGGATAGTCAGCAATGACATCTCTTTGGTCAGATCAAACTCGCTGCGGCACTGTTTTTCCCGGTGTTGTATGCAATTTTTCTTTACGGAGAGTTTGATCCTGGCTCAGGATGAACGCTGGCGGCGTGCTTAACACATGCAAGTCGAACGGTGAAGCAGAGCTTGCTCTGTGGATCAGTGGCGAACGGGTGAGTAACACGTGAGCAACCTGCCCCGGACTCTGGGATAAGCGCTGGAAACGGCGTCTAATACTGGATACGAGACGCAACCGCATGGTTAGTGTCTGGAAAGATTTTTCGGTCTGGGATGGGCTCGCGGCCTATCAGCTTGTTGGTGAGGTAATGGCTCACCAAGGCGTCGACGGGTAGCCGGCCTGAGAGGGTGACCGGCCACACTGGGACTGAGACACGGCCCAGACTCCTACGGGAGGCAGCAGTGGGGAATATTGCACAATGGGCGGAAGCCTGATGCAGCAACGCCGCGTGAGGGACGACGGCCTTCGGGTTGTAAACCTCTTTTAGCAGGGAAGAAGCGAAAGTGACGGTACCTGCAGAAAAAGCGCCGGCTAACTACGTGCCAGCAGCCGCGGTAATACGTAGGGCGCAAGCGTTATCCGGAATTATTGGGCGTAAAGAGCTCGTAGGCGGTCTGTCGCGTCTGCTGTGAAAACCCGAGGCTCAACCTCGGGCCTGCAGTGGGTACGGGCAGACTAGAGTGCGGTAGGGGAGATTGGAATTCCTGGTGTAGCGGTGGAATGCGCAGATATCAGGAGGAACACCGATGGCGAAGGCAGATCTCTGGGCCGTAACTGACGCTGAGGAGCGAAAGGGTGGGGAGCAAACAGGCTTAGATACCCTGGTAGTCCACCCCGTAAACGTTGGGAACTAGTTGTGGGGTCCTTTCCACGGATTCCGTGACGCAGCTAACGCATTAAGTTCCCCGCCTGGGGAGTACGGCCGCAAGGCTAAAACTCAAAGGAATTGACGGGGACCCGCACAAGCGGCGGAGCATGCGGATTAATTCGATGCAACGCGAAGAACCTTACCAAGGCTTGACATACACGAGAACGCTGCAGAAATGTAGAACTCTTTGGACACTCGTGAACAGGTGGTGCATGGTTGTCGTCAGCTCGTGTCGTGAGATGTTGGGTTAAGTCCCGCAACGAGCGCAACCCTCGTTCTATGTTGCCAGCACGTAATGGTGGGAACTCATGGGATACTGCCGGGGTCAACTCGGAGGAAGGTGGGGATGACGTCAAATCATCATGCCCCTTATGTCTTGGGCTTCACGCATGCTACAATGGCCGGTACAAAGGGCTGCAATACCGCGAGGTGGAGCGAATCCCAAAAAGCCGGTCCCAGTTCGGATTGAGGTCTGCAACTCGACCTCATGAAGTCGGAGTCGCTAGTAATCGCAGATCAGCAACGCTGCGGTGAATACGTTCCCGGGTCTTGTACACACCGCCCGTCAAGTCATGAAAGTCGGTAACACCTGAAGCCGGTGGCCTAACCCTTGTGGAGGGAGCCGTCGAAGGTGGGATCGGTAATTAGGACTAAGTCGTAACAAGGTAGCCGTACCGGAAGGTGCGGCTGGATCACCTCCTTTCTAAGGAGCACTGCACTCTTCGGAGTGACAGAGCCGGATTCGAGACGAATGTTCTCGACCGGGGCTCATGGGTGGAACATTTGACAAGGCCCTCATCGTGAGGGGTTTGGAGCTAGTACGTCACTTCGGTGGCTGGAACGGTCTGGGCCCGTCGGGTGGGGGCATGCACGCTGTTGGGTCCTGAGGGACCGGGTGCGCTGCGATCCTTCGGGGTTGTGGCGTGACTGAATCCTCAGGGCCCATCTTTGGTGCCGGCGGGTTTGTCGGCAGCGGGGTGGGTACCGCCCGTACTTTGAGAACTACACAGTGGACGCGAGCATCTTCGAACCGGCTTTTCGGCTGGTTCGTTATAGATGATCTTAAAGATCATTAGTCAATTTCTGACCTGGGCCTTTCGGGGTCTGGGTTCGATTCTTGATGAAACTCATGTGATTTCAAGTCTTTAAGAGCAAACGGTGGATGCCTTGGCATCTGGAGCCGAAGAAGGACGTAGCAATCTGCGATAAGCCTCGGGGAACTGATAAGCAAGTTTTGATCCGAGGATGTCCGAATGGGGAAACCCCGCCAGGCGGCGTGCCGACCTGGTGACTCCCGCCTGAATATATAGGGCGGGTAGAGGGAACGCGGGGAAGTGAAACATCTCAGTACCCGCAGGAAGAGAAAACAACAGTGATTCCGTCAGTAGTGGCGAGCGAACGCGGATCAGGCTAAACCTCATGCGTGTGATACCCGGCAGGGGTTGCGTGTGGGGGGTTGTGGGACGTTCCTGGTTGTTCTGCCGAGCAGCCGGCGTGACAGAAGCGTGTAGACGAACCGTCTTGAAAGGCGGGCCATAGTGGGTGCCAGCCCCGTAGTCGAAATGCGTGTTCTGGCGTGGAGCGTATCCCAAGTAGCACGGGGCCCGAGAAATCCCGTGTGAATCTGTCAGGACCACCTGATAAGCCTAAATACTCCCAGATGACCGATAGCGGACAAGTACCGTGAGGGAAAGGTGAAAAGTACCCCGGGAGGGGAGTGAAATAGTACCTGAAACCGTTTGCTTACAAACCGTTGGAGCACCCCTGGTAGGTGTGACAGCGTGCCTTTTGAAGAATGAGCCTGCGAGTTAGCGATACGTGGCGAGGTTAACCCGTGTGGGGTAGCCGTAGCGAAAGCGAGTCTGAATAGGGCGATTCAGTCGCGTGTCCTAGACCCGAAGCGAAGTGATCTATCCATGGCCAGGCTGAAGCGACGGTAAGACGTCGTGGAGGGCCGAACCCACTTAGGTTGAAAACTGAGGGGATGAGCTGTGGATAGGGGTGAAAGGCCAATCAAACTTCGTGATAGCTGGTTCTCTCCGAAATGCATTTAGGTGCAGCGTTGCGTGTTTCTTGCCGGAGGTAGAGCTACTGGATGGCCGATGGGCCCCACCAGGTTACTGACGTCAGCCAAACTCCGAATGCCGGTAAGTGAGAGCGCAGCAGTGAGACTGTGGGGGATAAGCTTCATAGTCGAGAGGGAAACAACCCAGACCACCATCTAAGGTCCCTAAGCGCGTGCTAAGTGGGAAAGGATGTGGAGTTGCTTAGACAACCAGGAGGTTGGCTTAGAAGCAGCCACCCTTGAAAGAGTGCGTAATAGCTCACTGGTCAAGTGATTCCGCGCCGACAATGTAACGGGGCTCAAGCACGCCACCGAAGTTGTGGCATTGACATTATTGGTAGGCCTTCGTGGTCCAGCCGTGTTGATGGGTAGGAGAGCGTCGTGTGGGCAGTGAAGCGGCGGTGTGAACCAGCCGTGGAGCCTACACGAGTGAGAATGCAGGCATGAGTAGCGAAAGACGTGTGAGAAACACGTCCTCCGAAAGACCAAGGGTTCCAGGGTCAAGCTAATCTTCCCTGGGTAAGTCGGGACCTAAGGCGAGGCCGACAGGCGTAGTCGATGGACAACGGGTTGATATTCCCGTACCGGCGAAGAACCGCCCAAGCTAATCCAGTGGTGCTAAGAGTCCTAACTCAGGATGTACGGATCCCTTCGGGGTGAAGACGCTTGAGCGAACGCTCGACCCCATGCTGGTGCGGCTAGCGTATTAACAGGTGTGACGCAGGAAGGTAGCCCATCCCGGGCGATGGTTGTCCCGGGGCAAGTGCGTAGGCCGAGTCATAGGCAAATCCGTGACTCATACAGGCTGAGACACGATGCGGATGAAAAGTGGGTGATCCTATGCTGCCGAGAAAAGCATCGACGCGAGGTTCTAGCCGCCCGTACCCCAAACCGACTCAGGTGGTCAGGTAGAGAATACCAAGGAGATCGAGAGAATCGTGGTTAAGGAACTCGGCAAAATGCCCCCGTAACTTCGGGAGAAGGGGGGCCTTCGACGTATTAGGACTTGCTCCGAAAGCGTTTGGAGGCCGCAGAGACTAGTGGGTAGCGACTGTTTACTAAAAACACAGGTCCGTGCCAAGTCGCAAGACGATGTATACGGACTGACGCCTGCCCGGTGCTGGAAGGTTAAGAGGACCGGTTAGCCGCAAGGCGAAGCTGAGAATTTAAGCCCCAGTAAACGGCGGTGGTAACTATAACCATCCTAAGGTAGCGAAATTCCTTGTCGGGTAAGTTCCGACCTGCACGAATGGCGTAACGACTTCCCAACTGTCTCAACCGCGAACTCGGCGAAATTGCATTACGAGTAAAGATGCTCGTTACGCGCAGCAGGACGGAAAGACCCCGTGACCTTTACTACAGCTTGGTATTGGTGTTCGGTGTGGCTTGTGTAGGATAGGTGGGAGACTTTGAAGCGGACACGCCAGTGTTCGTGGAGTCGTTGTTGAAATACCACTCTGGTCACTCTGGATGTCTAACTTCGAACCGTGATCCGGTTCAGGGACAGTGCCTGGTGGGTAGTTTAACTGGGGCGGTTGCCTCCCAAAAAGTAACGGAGGCGCCCAAAGGTTCCCTCAACCTGGTTGGCAATCAGGTGGCGAGTGTAAGTGCACAAGGGAGCTTGACTGTGAGACTGACAGGTCGAGCAGGGACGAAAGTCGGGACTAGTGATCCGGCAGTGGCTTGTGGAAGCGCTGTCGCTCAACGGATAAAAGGTACCTCGGGGATAACAGGCTGATCTTGCCCAAGAGTCCATATCGACGGCATGGTTTGGCACCTCGATGTCGGCTCGTCGCATCCTGGGGCTGGAGTAGGTCCCAAGGGTTGGGCTGTTCGCCCATTAAAGCGGTACGCGAGCTGGGTTTAGAACGTCGTGAGACAGTTCGGTCCCTATCCGCTGCGCGCGTAGGAAGTTTGAGAGGATCTGACCCTAGTACGAGAGGACCGGGTTGGACGAACCTCTGGTGTGTCAGTTGTTCCGCCAGGAGCACCGCTGATTAGCTACGTTCGGGATGGATAACCGCTGAAAGCATCTAAGCGGGAAGCCGGCCTCAAGATGAGACTTCCATACCTTCGGGTGAGAGGCTCCCAGCCAGATTACTGGGTTGATAGGCCAGATGTGGAAGCGTGGCAACACGTGCAGCTGACTGGTACTAATAAGCCGATGACTTGATAACACACCGTTTCTGGTGCTTGCGTCCACTGAGTGGTTCCCGATGTACGGTCGGGGATCAGCAATCAACGAACCATGTTCGCTATTGCGACTGATTGAAACATCAATAGTGTTTCGGCGGCCATAGCGAGAGGGAAACGCCCGGTCACATTCCGAACCCGGAAGCTAAGCCTCTCAGCGCCGATGGTACTGCAGGGGGGACCCTGTGGGAGAGTAGGACACCGCCGGACTTCCATTAACCGAATGGCCACCCAACGCAGGGTGGCCATTCGGCGTTAACACGACGAATTCAGGTCCGTGCGCTCTGCGCGCAGCCGAGCGAGACGCTCGCGTGCGCGGTCGTTCGCGCGCGGGCCGCCGCTTTCGAGCGCTCGTCCGATGATCGGCAGAAGGATCCTCGACAAGGTGATCACCGGCAGCGGCGATCGCCGCAGGCCCAGCAGCGATCGATACCGTCGCGGGATCGTGGCGACCGCCGCGGCGAACAGCACACGGTAGCCGAGGCTCATCATCGGTCCCGTGAACGTCGGACGACGCAGGAACCGCACCACCTCGTCGACGTCCGCGCCGCCGACGAGGTCGCCGCGCTCGAGGAACTCGTCCATGCGCGCGTGCAGCGCGGCCTTCGTCGTCGGCGGAGAGGGGACGCGCATCAGCGCACCCGCCGTCGCCCAGTCGGCGACGTAGGCGTCCGCGCCGCCTGGAACGGCGCCCACGAGCTTCTCGTGGCACGTGAGGAACGCGTCCGTGAAAGCCAAGTGCACCCACTCGAGCATCCGCGGGTCCGATGCGGCGTACGGCCGCTCCGTGCCGTCGCCGGCGGTGTACGTCCCCTGGACGTGCTGGTGGAGTCGGCCGATGCGCCGGGTCTCGCTGTCCGCCTGCCCACGCGAGCCGTAGGTCACGCACATGACCCAGCGCACCGTGCCTGCGAGCCGCCCCAGCGGGTCCTCGCGGTAGCGTGACCAGTCCTGCACGCCGGCGAGCGGTCCGGGATGAAGCGCCTGCACGAGCAGGGCCCGGATGCCGGCCACGAGGGTGCCCATGCCGGCGTGGACGGTCCACGCCGGCCCGTCCTCGGCGAAGTAGCCCTCGTCGTCGCCCTCCGCCAGGCGCAGCACCCATGGCGGTGCGCCCTCGGGGTCTCCCGACAGGGCCGTGAGCAGTCGAGCTCGCAGCGACATGCTGTCAGCATCGCATCCGCCCCCGCCGCAGGCAAAGCGCGCCGCTGGGCCGATGCGGAGCCTATGACGGTCCTATGAGATCGCCGAGAACGGTCGATTCTTGGCGTCGTCTCAGAGCCGGCGCTCCAGCATGAGGGCATGGCAACCCTGACCTCCCCTCGAATCGCGGCTCCCGGCGCGCGGACCGCACCGACGGCGCCGCCGTTCCCGGTCGGCCGGCGATCGGCTCGGTCCCGCACGGCGTGGAACGTACTCGCCGTGACGGTCATCTGGCTCACGAGCCTCGTCGTCGTCGCCCTGTGGGTGACCGGAGGCGGCGTGCAGGACCTCCTCTCGGGGTCGGCTGAGACCTTGAACACGCTGGGGCGGGTCACCGGACTCGTCGCGGCGAACCTGCTGCTGTACCAGGTGCTCCTCATGGCCCGCATCCCGCTGTTCGAGCGCGGCTTCGGGCACGACGGCATGACGCGGATGCATCGCCTCGTGGGCTTCTGGTCGTTCTGGCTTCTCATGGCGCACATCGTGCTCCTGGTCGCGGGATACGCCGCGCAGGCCGCCATCAATCCGTTCGTCCAGCTGTGGCAGTTCATCTGGGAGTACCCGGGAATGCTGCTCGCGACGGCGGGCACGATCCTGCTGGTGATGATCGTGATCACATCGATCCGCCGAGCGCGACGCAAGCTGCGCTACGAGTCGTGGCACCTGCTGCACCTGTACGGCTACCTCGGCGTGGGGCTGGCGATCCCGCACATGCTCTGGACCGGCGCGGACTTCCTGGCCTCGCCCCTCGCCACGGCCTACTGGTGGGGTCTGTGGGCGACGACCGCGGCCGCCGTGCTCGTCTGGCGTGTGGGCGTGCCGCTGGGACGGTCGTGGCGCCACGGACTTCGGGTCGCCGGCGTGCGGCGCGACGGCCGCAACGGGATCGAGGTGCGCATGACCGGCCGCGACGTCTCGGGACTCCGCGCCGAACCGGGCCAGTTCTTCGTGTGGCGCTTCCTCGACGGGACCGGGTGGACCCGCGGCCACCCGTTCTCGCTCGCCGCCGCTCCCGACGCCGACGAGCTGACCATCTCGGCCCGCATCGTCGGTGACGGCACACGACGCATGACCAAGCTCAAGCCCGGCACGCGCGTTCTCTTCGAGGGGCCCTACGGCCACATGACCGAGAGTGCGCGGACGGGCACCAAGCTGCTCATGATCGGCGCCGGCGCCGGTGTCGCACCGCTCGTCTCCATCCTCGAAGGGGCGGCCTTCGCCCCGGGATCCGCCACGCTGCTCACACGGGACCACTCGGATGCCGATGCCCTCCGGCTCGAGGCGATCGGGCGGCTGGTGGCCCAGCGCGGAGTGCGCCACTTCACGCTCAACGGGCCGCGCTCGCACCGCGGCTCGGCCTGGCTGCCGGCCGGCATCACATCGAAGGGCCCCGATGTGATCCGGAGCCTCGCGCCCGACCTCGCCGCGTACGACGTCTACCTGTGCGGGCCCGTTCCGTGGATGGACGAGGTCACGCGCGACCTGCGCGCCGCCGGCATCGCCCCCGACCGCATCCACAGCGAAGCGTTCGCTGTCTAGCCCCTGGAGTCACCGTGAAGAAGATCATCTACAGCGTGCTCGCGACCCTCAGCGGACTCGTCCTGCTGTTCAGCTACAAGACGTCGTGGAACGAGACGGCCGTCGACGCATCCGCCGCGACCATCTCCAGCGACACGACATCGAGCACCGCAGCGGACAGCACCTCGTCGTCGGGCGACGACGAGGGCTCCGAGTCATCGGCGGACGACGAGTCCGCCGAAGACGACGGATCGACGACGTCGGGATCGAGCGGCTCCGCGTCGAGCTCGTCCTCGGCGGACTCGTCGTCGAGCCTCGCCGATGGGACGTACACGGGCTCGGCCGTGAGCACGCGCTACGGAGCGGTCCAGGTCGCCATCACGGTGTCCGGCGGGAAGATCACGTCGGTGGACGTCCCCCAGTACCCGTCGCGAGACGGGCGCGACCTCCAGATCAGTCAGTACTCGCTGCCGATCCTGGCCGACGAGACCGTCAGCGCGCAGTCCTCCTCCATCAGCATGGTGTCCGGCGCCACGTACACGAGCCGGGGCTACATCGAGTCGCTGCAGAGCGCGATCGACCAGGCGCAGCAATGATGGACATCGGACCCGGGCGGCAGGTCGAGGTCCGCCACATCATGGGCACGGCGGTCAGCATCCACGTGCTCACCGACCGGCGTTCGGAGATCGACGCCGGATCGGCGATGGAGGCGTGCTTCGCGGATCTCCGCGCGGTCGACCGACGATTCTCGCCCTACCGGGAGGATTCCGAGATCTCGCGGATCCGACGCGGCGACCTGGCGCTCGCCGACGCGGGGCCCGACGTCGCCGAGGTGTTCGCGGCATGCGCACAGTGGGAGCGCGCGACGAACGGCATGTTCTCGGCGAGCTGGCAGGGCGGTTTCGATCCGACCGGCTACGTCAAGGGGTGGGCGGTGGAGCGCGCCGCGCGCCGACACCTCGAACCTCTTCTCTCGCGGACGGGCGTCATCGCGGTCGGCATCAACGCCGGCGGCGACATGCAGCTGTTCACCGCCGAGGGTGCCGACTGGACGTGGCACGTCGGCATCGCCGATCCCGCACGGCCCGGTGATCTCGTCGCCACCGTCGACGTGCGCACCGGCGCTGTCGCCACGAGCGGGTCGGCCGAGCGGGGGAGCCACATCCTGGACCCGCGAACCGGCGCCGCCGTCACCGGAGTCGCCTCGGCCACCGTCGTCGCGGACGCGCTGACCGCCGCCGACGTGTGGGCGACGGCGGCGACCGTCGCGGGGTTCGACGACCTGACGTGGCTGGCGGGCGCCGGCACACGCATGGGGATCCTCGTCGACGACGCCGGTCGCACACGGCGATGGACCGGCGCGACCCCCGTCAGCGTCGAGACCGTCGCCGGCGTTTCGGCGTAGCGTCCTCCGCGGGAAGCTCGAGCAGGAACGTCGTCCCGGCGGGCGAGGTCCGTTCGACGCTCACCGCCCCGCCGTGTCGGTCTGCGACATCGCGGACGAGCGCCAGTCCCAAGCCGAATCCCCGTCTGCGGCCGCTCTCGCCCGACCGTGCGAACCGCTCGAAGATCAGCTCCCGCTGATCGTCCTCGATCCCCGGCCCCTCGTCCTCGACGCGGAGGAGCACACGACCGTCGGCGCGCTCGACGCGAACGCGCACACTGGCGCCGTCGGGGGAGTGCTGCACGGCGTTGTCGACGAGCGCGATGCACAGGCGCGTCAGCGTCACGGATGCCATGGCCGCCGGGGCGTGGGGCGGCGCGTCGACGACGATCGAGACGTGGTGCTCGTCGGCGACCGGAGCCAGCGCGGCGGCGGCATCGCGCGCGCACGCCACAGCATCCGAGACGGCAAGCTCGCCGGCGGCATCCGACTCGGCGGTCAGAAGCAGGTCGGTGAGCACGTCGTCCATCGCGGAGGCGTTGCGACGCAGATCCACCAGGGCGTCATCGATCGGATCGCCGCGCTCGTAGCGGCGCTGGACGATCTGGATCCGGCTGTCGAGCGCGGTGAGCGGCGTGCGCAACTCATGACTGGCATCCGACACGAAGGCGCGCTGAGCGCGCAGCGCCTCGGCGAGCGGATGCACCGACCGGCGCGCGGCGAGCCACGCCACGACGGTCAGCAGCAGCACGCCGAGGACGCCCAGGGCGATGACCCAGGGGAGGATGCGGTCGACATCCACCACGATCTCGTCGCCGCCTCCTGCACCGCCTGCGGGGAGCGTGTGGTGCTCCTCTTCGCGCTCGGGGCGGGCGCGCACGAGGATAACCGTGACCAGGATCGCCACACCCGCGGCGATGATGAGGGCGGAGGCGGCGCCGACCCACAGCCCGACCCGCACTGCTGCCGAGCGGACGCGCCGGCGGTCGTCGATGTCGCTCACGTCGGCGCTCCCGCCCGGTACCCGCGTCCCCGGACGGTCTCGATGATCTCGGGGGTGGACTTGCGGCGGATGTAGTGGACGTACGTGTCGACCGATCCCGGCGCATCCCCGGCCGCGAAGACCGAGCTGAGGATCTCGTCTCGGCTGAAGACGTGCTCGGGGCTCGCGGAGAGCAGCTCGAGCAGCGCCGCCTCGGTGGCGGTCAGGGCGACCCGCGACTCGGTCGGGCTGTACAGCGCGAAGGAGTCGGGGGTGAACAGCCACGCACCGAGCGTCCTTCTGCGGCCGGTCGCCTGGAAACCGCGCCGGAGCGCGCGCAGACGAGCGAGGAGCTCGTCGTAGTCGAACGGCTTGACCAGGTAGTCGTTCGCGCCCGCATCCAATCCGCTGACGCGATCGGCGACCGAGCCGAGCGCAGTGAGCATGAGCACCGGCGTGGTGATGCGGGCCGTGCGCACCGCTTCGATGAACGCCGCCCCGTCCATGCCGGGCAGCCGCCGGTCGACCACCATGGCGTCGTATCGATGGTGCAGCGCCAGATCCAGCGCCGCGCTCCCGTCGGTCGCGTGGTCGACGCGGTACACGTCCGAGAGCACCTCGATCGTCATCTCGGCGATCTCGGCGTCGTCCTCGACGTAGAGCAGGGCGGGGTGGTCCGGTCCGGTCGCCCCGGGGAGGTCGCGCGTCACGGCTCCATTCTTCCCGGAGACGGCTCCGTTCGCGCGCCGCAGCTCTTGAACCTCCCGCAACGCGCTGGTAGGCCGGGGGCATGACGGCTGCGGACGAGGACTACCCCTTCGACCTGGGGAGATATTCGCGAATGGTGACGACGTCGTCGCCCGAGGCGCAGGTGTGGTTCGATCGCGGACTGAACTGGACGTACGGATTCAACCACGAAGAGGCCGTACGGTGCTTCGAACGCTGCGCCGAGCTCGACCCCGAATGCTCGATGGCGTGGTGGGGCATCGCGTACGCGCTCGGACCGAACTACAACAAGCCGTGGGAGGCGTTCGACGAGGAGGATCTCGTCTCGAGCGTGGAGCGCACGCATGCCGCCGTGGAGCGCGCCGGCGAACTGGCCGAGGGCGCGTCGCCCGTCGAGCGAGCGCTCGTCGCCGCTCTCCGGGCGCGCTACCCCGCGGGGGTCCCTGCCGAGGACTGCTCGATCTGGGACCCGCCCTACGCCGACGCGATGCGCGCCGTGTACGAGGCCCACGCCGACGACGCGGACGTGGCCACGCTCTACGCCGACGCCCTCATGAACCTCACGCCGTGGCAGCTGTGGGATCTCGCCACGGGCGAGCCGGCCCCGGGTTCGCGGGCGATCGAGGCGCGGGCGGTGCTCGACAGGGCGCTCGCCCGGCCCGGCGGCACGCGGCATCCGGGCGTTCTGCACATGTACATCCACCTGATGGAGATGTCGGCGACCCCCGAGCAGGCCCTGACCGTCGCGGATCGGCTGCGCGGTCTGGTGCCCGACGCGGGGCATCTGCAGCACATGCCCACGCATCTCGACGTGCTGTGCGGCGACTACCGGCGCGTGGTCGCCGGCAACCTCGAGGCGATCGCCGTCGATGAGCGCTACCTCGAGCGCCGCGGGCCGATGAACTTCTACACCCTGTACCGGTCGCACGACTACCACTTCTGCGTGTACGGCGCGCTCTTCCTCGGCCAGTCGGCCGTCGCGCTCGAGACCGCGGGGCGCCTCGAGCGTTCGATCCCCGAGGAGCTGCTGCGGGTGGAGTCGCCCCCGATGGCGGACTGGCTCGAAGGGTTCGTGGGGATGCGGGTGCACGTGCTCGTCCGCTTCGGGAGATGGGACGACCTGCTCGCGCTGCCCCTGCCGGCCGATCCGAAGCTGTACGCGGTCACGACGGCGATGATCCGCTACGGCAGGGGAGTGGCCGCGGCGGCGTCGGGGGACGTGGTCCGCGCCGAGGAGGAGCAGCGTCTGTTCGCCGACGCGCTCGAAGCGGTGCCCGAATCGCGGATGCTGTTCAACAACACCTGCCGGGACATCCTGGGCGTCGCCGAGGAGATGCTGGCCGGGGAACTGGCGTACCGGCGCGGCGAGATCGACGCCGCATTCGACCACCTGCGCCGCGCGATCGACCTCGACGACCACCTGCCCTACGACGAGCCGTGGGGCTGGATGCAGCCCACGCGCCACGCCTACGGAGCCCTGCTGCTCGAGCAGGGAAGGGTCGCAGAGGCCTGCGCCGTCTACGAGGCCGACCTCGGGGTGGACGGCACGATTCCCCGCGCCCTGCAGCACCCCGCGAACGTGTGGAGTCTGCACGGGTACCACGAGTGCCTGCGCCGTCTCGGCCGGCACGGCGAGGCGCGCATCGTCGGTGGACAGCTGACCCTCGCGAAGGCCCTGGCGGATGTGCCGATCGAGGCGTCGTGCTTCTGCCGGCTCGACACGACGGATGCCGATACGCCGGTCGCCGGACGTCCGCTCCTGCCGATGGCCGGCGACGGATGCGATTGCGACCATCACGTCCACGAGCACTCCTCGCACGCCCACGCGTCCCAGCACCACGGCTGACCGCGGTGTGCACGCGGCGGCGCGCGCCATAGGGTGAGTGCACATGGGGGATGAATCCGACGGGCGTGAGCCCGAGGGGCCGCGGCTGATCTATCTCGTCAAGCAGCTCGAGGCGGTGATCCGCGCGCTTCTGGACGCGGTGCTGCGGGCCCGACGGATCACGGTGACGCAGTACACGGCGCTGACTGTGCTCGAGCAGCATCCCGAGCAGAGCGCGGCCCAGCTGGCGCGCCATTCGTTCGTCTCGGCCCAGGCCATGGACGGGGTGGTCCGCGCGCTCGAGGCGTCCGGGCTCATCGAGCGCCACCGTGATCCTGACAATCGGCGCCGGCTCGTGATCTCCCTCACGCCCGCAGCGAGGTCGCTGCTGGCCGAGATCCGACCCGACGTCGCACGCATCGAGACTGCCGCTTTCGGCTCCCTCGGTCCGCAGGACCGCGCAACGCTCGCCCACTGGCTGGGCGAAGGGCGGTACGGACTCGAGCGGTTCCGACGCGGGACTTGAGCAACCATCAAGTTTCCTGTTAATTGAGTGCAGGAGATCCCGCTTCGAACGAAGGAGTTCGCATGCCCGAGTCCAGCGCGCCCGCCCGCGGGCGCACCCGAATGAGGACGGCAGGAGTCGCGGTCGCCGCCGGCGCCCTGCTCGCCGTCGCCCTCCCCGCCGCACCCGCCCTCGCCGCGACCGACGACTACAGCGGAACGCTGCCCAACGGCACCGAGTGGAGCTTCGCCGTCCCCGACGACTGGAACGGCACGGTGCTGCTGTACAGCCACGGCTACCGTCCGTCGTTCGCCGGTTCCGCCAACCCCGCGCAGATCGCGCCGAACGGGGCGACGGAGGATCTTCTCCTCGACATGGGCTACGCCCTGGTCGGCTCGGGGTATGCAGAGCGCGGCTGGGCGCTGCCGACGGCGGTGGACGACCAGCTCGGCTCGCTCGACGCGGCGCTCGAGGCCAGCGGCATCGAGCCGGAGCACATCATGGCCTACGGCACGTCGATGGGCGGCCTTGTCACGGGGCGCATCGCCGAGACGGCCGGAGACATCATCGAGGGCGCGCTCCCGACGTGCGGGCTGATGGAGGGCGGCGTCGACCTGAACAACTATCAGCTCGACGCGGCGCACGCCATCAACCAGCTCATCGACCCCGAGCACGACATCCAGATCGAGGGCTACGGCGCGACCGGGCTCGGCTCCGCTTTCGCGGCGACGGGTGCGCTGCTCGGCGCGGTCGGTGCGGCGCAGGCGACTCCCGAGGGGCAGGCGCGCAACGCGCTCGCCGCTGCGCTGTTCCACCTGCCGGGCGACGACTCCGGCGACCTCGACCAGTGGCAGGAGTCGATGTACGACCTGCTCACGCAGACCATCGGCTTCGTGACGGCGGGGCGCTACGACATCGAGACGGCAGCGGGCGGCAATGCCACGTGGAACGCCGGCGTGGACTACGCGAAGCTGTTCCAGAAGTCCGCGGACCGTCAGAACGTCGCCAAGCTCTACAAGGAGGCGGGTCTCGACCTGAAGGCCGACCTCGAGCTCCTCACCGAGACCGCCGACATCACCGCCGACCCGGGCTCGCTCGAGACGCTGTTCGGCCACTCCGGGCTGACCGGGGACCTGCAGATGCCGGTGCTGAGCCTGCACACCACGGTCGACATCCTCGCCCCCGTCCAGGTCGAGCAGGAGTACGCCGAGGACGTGCGCGGCCAGGGTGACAACGGCCTGCTGCGCCAGATGCTCGTCGAGCGCGACGGGCACTGCGCCTTCACGCCGGCCGAGGTCGCCGCGGGCATCGTCGTGCTCGAAGAGCGCGTCGTCACCGGTCACTGGAGCGGCGCGAGCAGCTCGGTGCCCAAGCTCAACAAGCTCGCCGCCTCGCTGGACGACAGCGGGTCGGCGTTCGTGAGCGATCCTCCGCTGGAGTTCCTCGCCGACCGCTACCAGCCGTGAGGTGACGGCCGGGGACGCCCGGCGCGCGTCACCCGGCCCGATGCGGCGGTGCGGCCCGACGAGGTCCGCACCGCCGCACACCCCCTACAGTGGGCACCATGCGATCCCCGGCGGCATGGCTGCGAGGCGTCCGGCATCCCGAGGCCTTCCACGGCCGCGGCGTGCACAAGGGATTCTTCGAGGGGTGGTACGTCAAACTCATCAGCGCCGATCGAGCGCAGCGGTGGGCGGTGATCCCCGGCGTCTTCAAAGGCCTCGATGCCGCCGGGACGCAGGACGACGAGGCCTTCGTCCAGGTGCTCGACGGGCTGACCGGCCGGTCCTGGTACCACCGGTACCCGGTCGAGGCCTTCCGTGCGGCCGATGACCGGTTCGAGGTCGCCGTCGGACCCAACACCTTCGACGCCGGCGGCTTCACGCTCGACGTACCGCAGCTGCGCGGTCGCATCGACGTGACGTCCCCCTTCGAGCCGTGGCCGGTCACGCTGCGCGAGCCGGGCATCATGGGGTGGTACGGGCTCGTGCCGTTCATGGAGTGCTTCCACGGCATCGTCTCATTCGGGCACCGGCTGAGCGGAACGGTCGAGGTCGAGGGAGCGCCGACGTCGTTCGAGGGCGGCCGCGGCTACATCGAGAAGGACTGGGGACAGGCGTTCCCCTCGGGCTACGTGTGGCTCGCGAGCAACCACGTCGACGCCGCGGTCGGGGACGGCGCGGATGCCTCGCTCATCGCATCGGTGGCGATCATCCCGTGGCTGGGGTCGTCGTTCCGCGGCTCGATCATCGGCTTCCGCCACAGCGGGCGCCTGCACAAGTGGACCACCTACAACCGATCACGCGAACGCCGGCTGCAGATCACCGACACGCACGTCCGATGGGCCGTGGAGGGGCCCGACGGCACGCTCGAGCTCGATGCCGAGCGGACGCGGGGCGGACTGCTGCACGCGCCGCTGCGCACCGCGATGCATCAGCGCGTGGAAGAGACGCTCGACACGAGCGTCGCGTTCCGCCATCGCGATCACGACGGCCGTACGCTCCTCGAGGGCGTCGCCGAGGTCGCCGGGCTCGAGGTCTTCGGCGACACCGAGCGCCTGCTCTCGCTCAAGACCTAGAGCGGACGCCGCCGCGGCGGCGATCTAGGGTGCGGCCGTGACGTCGAGCCGGTCCTGGCCGGACAGCGAGGACCACGCGCTCTCGACGCCCTTCGCGGCGTGCGTCGAGGCGCGCACGGCGCGCTCGTCGGCCCATTCGTTCAGCACGTGCCCGGAGTGCCCGCGCACATGTTCGAGCACGACGTCCGGCATCCCCGCCGCCCGCCGCGCGTCGCGAGCGGCGATCAGCTGCTCCAGCAGCTCGCGGTTCTTGGTGGGCGACCCCGTCGAGGTCTTCCAGCCGCGGCGCCGGTGGCCGTCCATCCACGACGAGTACGTGTCGATGGCGTACTTGGAGTCCGCCTGCACGACGAGGTTGCGGACGTCCCGGTGGTCGTCGATGGCGCGCAGCAGACCCATCAGCTCGCCGATGTTGTTGGTGCCCTTCGGGATGGACCCGGCGGCCCATTGGCCGTCCTCGCCGACCCACGCCCAGCCCGCCGGGCCGGGGTTGCCTTTGCACGCTCCGTCTGTTGCCACGATGTAAGGCCGGTCTTCAGTCACTCGGGAAAGGCTACCCTCTCACGGCGGGGCACTTCCGCGGCTCAGCCGGCGAGGGCGATCGCGACCACGATCGCGAGGCCGAGGGCGCCGACCGAGGTCGCGAACACCGCGAGGACGAGCGGCAGCCGCCCGTCGGGATGCGGGACGCGGTCGCCGTGCGCGATCGCCGACGCCGAGACCGTGGAGTAGCGGCGGCGGGCCGCGATCCACACGCCGCCGGAGACGACGAGACCGACCGCGCCGGGAATCACCCACAGGGCGTGGCCGAACACCTCGGGCAGCAGCCGCAGCGCGACGAGGGAGCCCGCCGCGATCGCGAGCGTCGTCCGACGCCACGCGAGCTCGTTGCGCTCCGGTTGCAGGCCCGGGTCGAACAGCGCCATCAGAGCAGCACCGCGAGCAGCACGAGCACAGCCGAGACGCTGACGGCCACGGACAGCACCGGTCCGAGCAGCGAACCGGGCAGCGGCTGTTCGAGGCGGAGCGCACGCTCGGTCCGCATCCAGTTCACCCACGCCAGACCCGGGGTGAGCGCGCCCGAGATGACGAGCGTCAGCGACGCCGCCAGCCGCAGGTGGGGCACGAGATCGAGCCCCAGGACCTCGAGCGCCACACCGCCCGCGAGCAGCGCCAGTGCCGTGCGGATCCACGCCAGGAACGTGCGCTCGTTGGCGAGGGTGAACCGGATGTCCGGCTCCGTGCCATGGTCGAACACGGAACGGGGGAAGCGGCTCATCCGGGCTCCTTCGGATCGGGCGAGGTGGGCATGTTGATTCTCGCATCCTCCCCTCCCTACTGTGAGGTGACCCGAAGGAGCAGCAGTGACCGCATCCGTCCCGCCCGAGAAGATGCACGCGATCTCGGACGACACCCGCGCGATCGTCGACGACGTGCTCGACTACGCGCGGCGCCGCGCCGTGTACGAGAACGTCCCGCTGGACAAGCCGCTGACCCCGCGCGACCTGTCGCGGCTGGCGTCGGGCTCGATCAGCGCCGACGGGATCGGGGCGCGTCGCGCGATCGCCCTGTTCGAGAACGTGCTGGCCCCGGCGTGCGTGACGACCGACCACCCGGCCTACCTGTCGTTCATCCCGTCCGCGCCGACGAAGGCCGCGATCGCGTTCGACCTCGTGGTGTCGGCGTCATCGGTGTACGGCGGCTCGTGGATGGAGGGCTCGGGAGCGGTCTTCGCCGAGAACGAGGTGCTGCACTGGCTGGCCGCCGAGTTCGGCCTGCCCGCCGGCGCCGGAGGCGTGTTCATGCAGGGCGGCACGATCGGCAACCTGTCGGCGCTCGTGACGGCGCGGGATGCCGCGCGGCGGCGGAACCGAGACCTCGGGCGGCCGGACCCCGCCCGGTGGGCGGTCGTCGGCAGCGCCGAGGCCCACTCGTCGATCGCGTCGGCGGCCGCGGTCATGGACGTCGACGTGGTCGATGTGCCGACGGGTGACGACGGGCGCCTCCACGGCGACGCCGTCGCACGCACCCTCGACGAGCACGGCGACGCCGTCTTCGCGGTCGTCGCGACGGGGGGAACGACGAACTTCGGCATCGTCGACGACATCGCGTCGGTCGCCGAGGTCGTGAAGGAGCGCGGCGTGTGGCTCCACATCGACGGCGCGTACGGCCTCGCGGCGATGCTCGTCAATCGCATGCGTCCGGTGTTCGCCGGTGTCGAGAAGGCCGATTCGCTCATCGTCGACCCCCACAAGTGGCTGTTCGCCCCGTTCGACGCGTGCGCTCTCATCTACCGCGACCCGAACGAGGCGCTGCTCGCCCACACGCAGAAGGCCGAGTACCTCGACACCCTGACCGGCGGCGCCGACTGGAACCCGTCGGATCTGGGTATCCAGCTCACCCGCCGCGCCCGCGGCCTGCCGCTGTGGTTCTCGCTGGCCACCCACGGCACCGACGAGTACCGCGCGGCGATCGAGCACGGCATCGACCTCGCGCGCGAGATCGCCGACGAGATCGAGCGGCGACCGGGGCTGTCCCTCGTGCGCGACCCGCAGCTGTCCGTCGTGGTGTTCCGCCGCGAGGGGTGGAGCCAGGCCGACTACGCCGCGTGGTCGGATCAGCTGCTCGAGGAGCAGGCCGGGTTCGTCGTTCCGAGCTCGCATCGCGGCGAGCCGGTGCTGCGCTTCGCGATCATCAGCCCGCTGACGACGTTCGAGCTGCTCGCCGGCATCCTCGACACGCTGGCGTAGCCGGGCGCGCGGTCGCCTGCGCGAACGCCGCAGCTCCTGGCCGCGCGGATCCGAACGCCGCGGCTCGTGGGCCGCGCGGATCCGAACGCCGCGGCTCGTGGGCCGCGCGGCGGGTGTCAGGAAGCGGATGCCGCGGGCACGAGTTCTGCGACGAGCTCCTCGACGCGGCGGCGGATCTCGTCACGGATGGGGCGCACGGTCTCGATGCCCTGACCGGCCGGGTCGTCGAGGACCCAGTCCTCGTAGCGCTTCCCGGGGAAGATCGGGCATGCGTCGCCGCAGCCCATCGTGATGACGACGTCGGACTCCTTCACGGCCTCGACCGTGAGCACCTTCGGGGTGTTGCCCGCGATGTCGATGCCCTCTTCGGCCATGGCCTCGACGGCGGTGGGGTTGATCTGATCCTTCGGCGCGGAGCCGGCCGACAGCACCTCGATGCGACCCGCGCCCAGCTCGCGCAGGAAGCCCGCGGCCATCTGGGAGCGTCCGGCGTTGTGGACGCAGACGAACAGGACGGTCGGCTTGTCGGCCATGGGGGACTCCTTCTCTCGACGAGCAAATCATAGATCAGCATCTATGGGAATGTCCACCGAGGCTTCACGTCGCCGGCAGCAGCTCCGACAGCAGGGCGCGCACGCGCATCGCGATGTCGTCGCGGATGCCGCGCACGGCGTCGAGCGGGAGGCCCGCCGGATCATCCAGCTCCCAGTCGAGGTAGCGGCGGCCGGCGTAGACGGGGCACGCATCGCCGCAGCCCATCGTCACGACGACGTCGGCCGCGCGGACCGCCTCGTCGGTGAGGGGCTTGGGGAACTCGCCGCCCACGGGCACCCCGATCTCGTCGAGGGCCGCGACGATCGTCGACGGCAGCGATGCCGCAGGCGCGGAGCCGGCCGTGCGCACGACCACGCGGTCTCCCGCGAGGTGTCGCAGGATCCCGGCGGCCATCTGGGAGCGGCCGGCGTTCTTGACGCACACGAACAGCACATCGGGGCGATCGCCGGTCCGTCGGCCCTCGGCGCGCACGATGGCGTCGAGGCGGCTCGCGGCGAACGCGCTGATGCGCGATGTCAGCAGCGGGCCCGACGACGAGGCGAGCAGCAGATCACGTGACTCCTGCACGCACCGCGTGACCGTCTCGGGTGAGAGGATGCCGCGGAAGCGCGCCGCGAGGTCGCCGGCGATCCGCTCCAGGTCGGGGTCTGCCGTCGGGGTCGCCTCGGCGTCGAGGAGCGCGGCGATGCGCTGCTCGTGCCCGGGCGCGATGCCGTACCACGCGCGCCGGCCGTCCTGCTCGCGGGTCACGATGCCCTCGGCGAGCAGGACCCGCATGTGATGGCTGACCGTGGGCTGGCGCAGCCCGACCGTCTCGGCCAGGCGGCTCACCATCGCGCGCCCGTCCGGGGCCCGCCGGATCTCGTGGAGGATCCGCACGCGCGTCGGGTCGGCGAGGGATGCCAGTCCGCGCGCGCCCGTCACGGCGGCGGTTCCGGGCTCGCGATCCATAGACGGCAGTCTATTGGCCTCGTCACCACGGGGCGCGGGCCGGCCGTCTTCTCAGGCGAGCCCGTTGCGCAGGCTGCGCCGCTCGATGAGCACGGTGTCGCGCCAGGACCCCGCGTGCGGGCCGACGCTCGACCGCGCGATGCGCTCGCGCCGGCCGACGACGCGGAATCCGGCGCGCTCGTGCAGCCGGATGCTCGCGGCGTTCTCGGGGAACACGCTCGACTGGATCGTCCAGACGCCGGCGTCGTCGGCCGCGTCGATGAACGCGTCGAGCAGCGCCCGTCCGAAGCCCCGGCCGCGGCCCTCGCGGTGGACGTACACCGAGTGCTCGACGACGCCGCGGTACACCGCGCGCGACGAGACCGGTGCCGCGGCGGCCCAGCCCGCCACGGCGTCCGTCTCGTCGATCGCCACGAGCCGCGGAGCGGCCAGCCGGCCCGCGTCGAACGTCTCCCACGACGGCACCGCGGCCTCGAAGGTCGCCTCGCCGTCCTCGATGCCCTGCCGGTAGATCTCGGCGACGGCCGGCCAGTCGGCGGCGACCATGGTGCGCACGGCCGTCAGCAGCATCCCGATCCACCGAGGCCGGTGGAGCACACGCCCGTCGCGGGAAGCGACAGGTCGACAGCCTCCGCCGCGGCGGCGTCGCCGGCCAGCCACGCGGTGACCGACCGCACCTGCTCGTAGCCCGTCGCGAGCAGGAAGGTCGGCGCGCGGCCGTACGACTTCATGCCGACGAGGAAGAACCCCTGCTCCGGATGCGCGAGCTCGCGGAACCCGTGCGCCTCGACCGTGCCGCACGAGTGGATGTTGGGGTCGATGAGAGGTGCCAGCCTGCGCGGGGCCTCGACGATGTCGTCGAGGTCCAGGCGCAGTTCGCGCAGCGGCGCGAGGTCGGGGCGGAAACCCGTCGCGTTCACGACCGTGTCCGTCTCGTGGGTCGCGATCGCGCCGCGTCGGTGCCCGATGAGCGCGACGCGGTCTTCGTGGCGGTGCGCCCGCAGGATCTCGAACCCGTCGAGCAGGTCGATGAGTCCATCGGTCACGGCGCGGTGGACTCGGCTGCCCAGGGCGGCCCGTCCGGCGAGGTCGTCCTCGGCGGATGCAGCGACGCGCGCAGCCTGCGGGTTGCGGATCAGCCACGTCGCTCGCGTTCCCGGCACCTGCCGGGCGAGCTCGACCAGATCCAGCAGCGTGTTCGCCGCCGAGTGCCCGGCGCCCACCACCGTCGTGTGCCGCCCGGCGAACCGCTCGCGGTCCCGTCCCAGCACGTCCGGGAGGGCGTGGGTGACGGCGTCCGCGATCTCGTCGAATCCGTCGAGTTCGAGCCCGTCGCTCGCGAGCGGGTTGGGGGTCGTCCACGTGCCGGATGCGTCGATGACCGCGCGCGCGGCGAGGCGCTCGACGCTCCCGTCCGCGCGGCGGGTGCGCACGACGAACGGGGCGGCCGACCGGCCGCGCGTGCGCGTGCGGTCCATGCCCTCGCGCGACACGTCGGTCACCCGCACGCCGGTGCGCAGGCTCGCGGCGATCGCCGGCACGGCGGCCAGCGGTGCGAGGTACCGGTGAATCAGCTCGTCGCCGGTGGGCATGCCGTCGGGTGCCGGCGGCGTCCACCCCGCGCCCTCGAGCAGGCGCCGGGCCGCGGGGTCGACGAGGTAGCGCCACGGGGAGAAGAAACGCGTGTGCCCCCACTCGCGCACGCTCGCGCCGACGTGGTCGCCGGCTTCGAGGACGACGACGTCGAGGTCGCGCTCGATCAGGTTTGCCGCTGCGGCGAGCCCGATGGGGCCGGCGCCGATGACCGCGATCGGAAGCGAGGCGAGGTGGCCCGCCCGGGGCGCGGCGGGGATGAGGTCGATGAGTGTCACGAGGATCTCCCGTATATCGATGGATGTCGATATAACAGTGTGCGGAGTGCATCGATTCCTGTCAATATCGATTATCATCGATGCGTGCTCTCCCTCGACCTGACCGACGTGACCGAGCCCGCCGTGTGCTGCTCGCCGCTCGTGCGCGAGCCGCTGACCGCCACCGAGGCCGACGACCTCGCCCACACGATGAAGGCGCTCGCCGACCCGGCGCGCCTGCGCCTGCTGTCGATCGTGGCGGCGTCCGAGGGCGCCGAGGCGTGCGTGTGCGACCTGACCGAGCCGATCGGGCTCAGCCAGCCCACGGTGTCGCACCACCTGAAGGTGCTCACCGAAGCAGGCTTCCTCACCCGCAGCAAGCGCGGCACGTGGGCGTACTTCCGGCTGGTCCCGGGGGCCCTCGATCGCATCGCGCAGCTGCTGGCGACCTCGTGAACCCGCGCGCAGCGGTCGCCGAGTTCCTCGGCAGCGCGGGGCTCGCGGCGGTCGTCGTGGGATCGGGCATCGCCGCACAGACGCTCTCGCCCACCGACGTCGGGCTCGCCCTGTTCGAGAACGCGTTCGCGACGGCCCTCGGGCTCGGCGTGCTCATCCTCGTCTTCGCCTCGGTGTCGGGCGCGCACTTCAACCCGGTCGTGTCCCTGGTCGACGCGGCGACGGGCGGCCGGCCGTGGCGCACGGTCGCCGTGTACATCCCTGTGCAGATCGTCGGATGCCTCGGCGGCGCCGCCCTCGCCAACGCCATGTTCGGCGTTCCCACCGCCTTCAGCACGACCGACCGGGCCACGTGGCCGCACCTGCTCGCCGAGGTCGTGGCGACCTTCGGCCTCGTGCTCGTGATCTTCGCCCTCGTGCGCACCGGCCGGGGTCACCTGGCAGCGCCCGCCGTGGGCGCCTACATCGGGGCGGCCTACTTCTTCACGTCGTCGACGAGCTTCGCGAACCCGGCGATCACGATCGGCCGTGCCATCAGCGACACCTTCGCCGGCATCGCGCCGGCATCCGTGCTGCCCTTCATCGGAGCGCAGCTGGTCGGCGCCGCGATCGCGTGGCTGACCGTCCGGACCCTCTACCCGGTGCGGGTGCCCGAGGCGGCGATCCCGGCCGAGGTGTGACCGACCGCCGCGGCATGTGCGGTCACACCGGACCTGCGGCGACCTCGCTCGCGAGCTGATTCAGGCGCCGCTGCCGCATCGCGAGGAACAGCGGGAACGTGAAGGCGAACGCCGTGAGGCCCGAGCCGACGACGTACAGCCAGCCGAAGCGCATGCCGAGCCGGCGCGCTTCGACGATGAGGAACACGCTTCCGGCCGCGGCGACGACGAGCAGATCCACCGTGATCGACGACACCGCCGGTCCGCTCGTGACGAGGTCGCCGACGAAGTCGCGCAGCTGGACGATCGCGAGGGCGTTGAACCACCACGTCCCGACGAGGCCGCCGACGGACAGGACGAGGTAGACGATCGCGAGCGGGCTCCAGTGGCGTGACATGCCTCGATCATCCCGGAAGATCGGAGGGCGCCGACACCCGCAACCCGGCCGCGGACGCGATACCCGCGGACGCGATACCCTCGGGCGCATGCTCGGTGACGTCGACGACATCCGCACCTCGATGGTGGCGCGCGCCGGCGCGGCGTTCGCGGCCGAGATCGATCGGCATCCTGCGGATGCCGCGATCCCGTGGCCCCTGTGGCCGAACGTGGCGACGCTCATCGACCACCTCGGCCGCAACCACCTGTGGGCGGCGGGCATCGTCCGGTCGGGTGGCCCCGTCGACCGGAAGACCTTGCCGCGCGCGTCGGCCGAGGACCCGCGCGGGTGGTACGAGGGGTGCCGCGCCGAGCTGCTCGAGACCCTCGCCGAGACGCCGATGGACCGGCCCTGCTGGGTCGTCGGCGGACGCGACGGCGGCACCGCGGCGTTCTGGGCTCGGCGCATGGTCTACGAGACCACGAAGCACCTGATCGACATCCGCGCCTCGGGCGGCGGGGAGTGGACGGCCGCGCCCGAACTGTCTCCGGTGGACTACGCCGACGGGATCGACGAGCTCTTCGCGGAGTTCCTTCCGCGCTCGCGCGCGTCGCTCGAGCCGCTGCCGGGAACGCTCGTCCTCGCCGCGTCGGACATCGACCGGGCGTGGTCGATCTCACCGGACTGGGCCGTCGCAGGAACGCCCGCGA
Source organism: Microbacter sp. GSS18 (assembly GCA_029319145.1). Classification (NCBI taxonomy): domain Bacteria; kingdom Pseudomonadati; phylum Bacteroidota; class Bacteroidia; order Bacteroidales; family Porphyromonadaceae; genus Microbacter; species Microbacter sp. GSS18. The sequence goes on from CP119753.1 coordinate 3,700,468, forward strand.
CGGATGCCGCGGCCCGCGTCACCGCGACCGCCGGCGATCTCGCCCTCTTCGCGTGGGAGCGCGCGACGCCGTGGACCGCGCCCGCGCGATTCGCCGTCGACGGACCGGACCCGGCGGTCGTGCGGGCCTTCGGCGCGGCTCCCGTCCACCCCTGACCGGGGCGGATGGGGAAGTGGTGGGAGAGTGGTCGGTCGGGCAGCCGCACGGCCCACGAGCGGGCGACGCGGTCATACGATGGCAGGACCGACACGAGCTCGCGAAGGGAGGCCCGCCATGGTTCAGGTGCGCGTGGCCGGAGTGGCGCTCGATTCGAGCGGCCAGCACGTGATCCTGCTCAAGCCCATCACCGAGCTCCCCGGAGCGGGGAGCATCCTGCCGATCTGGATCGGCGCGCAGGAGGCCACGTCGATCCTCGTCGCCGTCGAGAACGCCGCCACGCCGCGGCCCCTCGCACACGACCTCATGCGATCCATGCTCGAGACCCTGGGCGCCGAGGTGACGCGCGTCGAGGTCGCGCGCATCGAAGACGGCACGTTCTACGCCGACGTCACCCTGACCGTCGGTGAAGCCGTCTACACGATCGACGCACGGCCGTCGGATGCTGTGGCCCTCGCGTCGCGCACGGGGTCCCCGATCTTCGTCGCCGACGCCGTGCTCGAAGAGGCGGGGACGCCCGACATGCTCTCGGACGAGGACGAAGAGGAGCGTGTGGAGGAGTTCAAGGACTTCATCGAGCACGTCGACCCCGAGGACTTCCGCGGCTGAGCCGCGCCGCCGGTCGCGGGCGCGCCGCGGCATCCCGATTCGAAGGAGTGCCGATGAGAGCGGCGTACATGTTCGGCGCCGGTGACGTACGGGTCATCGACGCCCCCGAGCCGCAGATCCAGCTGCCGACCGACGCGCTCGTGCGGGTGACGGCCGCGTGCGTGTGCGGCAGCGACCTGCATCCGTACCGCAAGATGAAGCCGCATCCCGACGGCGTCCCGAAGGGCCACGAGTTCGTCGGGGTGGTCGAGGAGGTCGGTGACGACGTCGATACGATTCGGCGCGGCGACCACGTGATCGCACCGTTCGTCTGGTCGGACGGCACGTGCGAGTTCTGCCGCGAAGGCCTGCAGACCTCATGCCTCCACGGCGGGTTCTACGATGCCGCGACCGGCGGCGCGCAGGGGGAGTTCGTGCGCGTGCCGTTCGCGGACGGGACCCTCGTGAGCGTGCCGGGCGGCATCGACCCCGCCCTCACGCCGTCGCTGCTGACGCTGTCGGACGTGTACGGCACGGGCTATCACGCCGCACACACCGCGCATGTCGGCCGCGGTCAGACCGTCGCCGTCATCGGCGACGGCGCGGTGGGGCTGCTGGCGGTGCTCTCGGCGTCGCAGCTGGGGGCGGAGCGCATCATCCTGATGGGTCGCCACGCGACGCGCACCGACCTCGGCGTCGCGTTCGGAGCCACCGACGTCGTGCCCGAGCGCGGCGAGGAGGGCATCGAGCGCGTCAAGGAGCTCACCGGCGGCGGCGTGCACGCCGTGCTCGAAGCGGTGGGCTACCTCGACGCCTATGAGCAGGCGCTCGGCATCGTCCGCCCGGGCGGCGTCATCAGCCGCGTCGGCGTGCCGCAGTACACCGACGGACCGGTCGGCCGCGCGCAGTTCTCGCGGAACGTCACGATCACCGGCGGCATCGCCCCGGTGCGCGCGTACATCGAGACGCTCCTGCCGTGGGTCCTCGACGGCACCGTCGAGCCCGGCCGCGTGTTCGACGCCGAGGTCCCGCTCGAGGACATCGCCGACGGCTACCGGCGCATGGACCAGCGCGAGTCCCTCAAGGTGCTCGTGCGTCCCTGACGCGTGGTCATCGGCCGCCGCGTCGCGCCCGCAGTCCGCGGCGACGACGCGGAGCGGGCTGCTCGTGCTCGGCCGCCGCTCGTCGAGCCGCTTCGCGGCGCTCGCGCCACGCGACGATCTCGTCGTCGACCTCGCGCAGAGGCGTGACCACCGGCGGCCCGCCCAGCAGCTGCATGCGGGCCAGGCGCACGCGGGCATTGAAGTCCTCGAGCGCATCGCGCACGTCGTCCTCGGTCGACAGTTCGTCGAGTCGCTCCTCGAGCCGCGCGTCCTCGACGCGCAGCGTCAGCGCGGGCGGGCCGAGCCCGGTGAGCTGCTCGGACTCGATCTTGCGGCGGATCCACCAGTCCGGGTCGTGGTGGTCGCCCAGATGCGGGATCGGCTTGCCCGACCCGGGCAGGTCGTCGAACTCGCCGCGGCGCATCGCCTGCTGGATCGCGACCTCGACGTACGCGGCGCGATCGGTCGCCGTCGGCTGACGCGTCGGGTCCGGCTGCGCGGCGGGCGCGGTGCCGGTCGCGTCGGCATCCGCGTCGCCCTCGAGCTGGGAGCCGACCGACGCGGCGGTGTCCTCCGCCTCGGACTCGAGCTGCTCGATGCGGTAGCGTGCGGCCGCGACGCGCGGATCCTCGGGCATCCCGCCTACTCCACGTGGTCGCGCCAGGAGTGCTGCGGGGCGTACCCGAGAACGCGGCGGGCCTTGTCGATGCCCAGGAGCGTCTCGTGGTCCGACACCTCGCGCGTGACCGGGGTGTCGGGGAAGACCTCGGCGATGAGCTCGGCGTTGGGGCGAGACATGACGGTGTCGGCGGCGGCGATGATGTACGGCTCGAAGCCCAGCGGCGCACCCTCGAGCGCCTTCTCGATCACCTGGGCGCCGTCGCGTGCGTCGATGTAGCCCCACAGGTTCCACTTGCGCGCCCGGGCATCGGCGTCGAACGTCGGGAACTCCGCATAGTCCTCGGGAACCATGACGTTCGAGAACCGCAGCCCCGTGATCGACAGGTCGGGGTGCCAGCGCACCAGCTCGCGGGCCAGCTGCTCCTCGAGGGTCTTCACGATCGAGTACACCGACTCGGGCCGGGGCGCATACTCCTCGTCGACCGGGATGTAGGGCGGCGGGACGTCGAACGGCAGGCCGAGGACGGTCTCGCTCGACGCGTACACGATGCGACGGATGCCGAGGCGCACGGACGCCCAGAACACGTTGAACGTCGCCGCCATGTTGTTGTGGAAGGTGGCGACGTCGGTGCGCAGACCCGGCGCGGGGATCGCCGCGAGGTGCACGACGGCGTCGAACGGGTCACTGCGGTCGACGCCGCCGAGAGCGTCGGCGACCTGGCCGTAGTCGGTCAGGTCGATCTGCACGAAACCGGGTGCCCGCGCTCCGACGACATCGAACGCGACGACGTCATGCCCGTTCGCGCGCAGTTCGCGGAGCACGACGGCTCCGAGTTTTCCCGTGGATCCCGTCAGTGCGATGCGCATGCTTCCAGCCTGCCACGCCGCGGCCGGCCCGTCGCGCAGCACCGCGTCCGCGGGGCCGGCTCAGGCCGCGACGGGGCGACGCACGAGCGCCCCGTGCGCGATCGCCGCGGCCAGCACGACGCCGGCGGCGATCATCGGCGCGAACATCGCGGTCGCGGTCCCCGCCTCCTCGGCGACGAGGCCCACGAGCGCGGTGGCCGCCGCCTGTCCGACGACGACGGCGGACCCGAGCATCGTCATCACCGTCGCCGAGCGCCCCCGCGGGCTCGCATCGGCGGCGAGGCTGTACTGCGTCACGAGCGTGGGGCCGATGCCCATGCCGACCACGAGAAGGCACGCGGCCATGCCGGCGACGTCGGTGGCGAGCGGCGTCGCGGCGGCGCCGGCGACCAGAACCGCACCGAACACGAGCCAGCGCGCCGAGAGGGTGAAGCGCGTGGGCAGCGCGGCGACGCTCAGGGCGAGCGCCGCGGAGCCGATGCCCATCGCCCCGTACACGACGCCGGCCTGCTCGGCCGCGCCGCGGTCGGCCATGAACGCCGTCAGCGACGTCAGCATCGACCCGAAGAACAGGCCCATGCCGAGCGCGCCGACCACCGGCAGGAGCACGCGGGGGCTCAGCAGCTCGAGCGCCGGCGCCTGGTCGGGCGCGGCGGCATCCGCGGTCGCTCGAGCAGCGCCGTCGGCGGAGGGCCGCGCCGTGGGATGCAGCGCGAACGCGGTGACGAAGACCAGGGCGAGCAGCGCCGCTCCGATGACAGGTGCGGCCGGCCCGCGGCTGGTGGCCAGCAGGCCGACGACGACGGGACCGAAGACGAACACGACCTCGTCGGCGGCGGACTCGTACGCCATCGTTCCGCTGAGCACCTTGGGGCGGCGTTCGCGTGAGAAGGTGCGTCCGATGATCGACACGAGGCGGCTGCGCGAGAGCGGCGCGACCTGCGGCATCGTCGCGCCGATCGCGAAGGCGATCGCGAGGAGGACCGCGTCGCGCACCGGCGCGAAGGCGAGCCATGCGATCGCGAGCAGCAGCAGGCTGTTGGCGATGCCGGCGATCAGCAGCACGCGCCGCTGTCCGAAGCGATCGCTCGCGGCGCCCAGCAGGGGGCCGAAGACGGCGGTGCCCAGGCCCGTCATCGCCGAGGTCATGCCGGCCACGGCGAGCGAGCCGCGGGCCGAGACGACCAGCGTGAGCAGGCCGACGACCATCATGGCGAACGGAAGACGCGCGATGAGCGCGACGGGGAAGTACGAGAAGCCGGTCGCGCGGACGAGGCTCGCGGGACGCTGGGCGAGAGAAGAGGTGGTGCTGTGCATGCTGTGGTTCTGGAATCGGGACGGGCGTGCCGTGCCGCCTTGTCGCCGAACGCGCCAGGTGATGCACAGAGATCGGCGACGAGCCTAGCGGATGCACATCAGCGTCGCCTGAGAGCGGATGCCGGGCTCCGCTCGCCGGATCAGTCGGAGTTCGCCGCGACGAAGCCGAGCGCGGCGGCCGTGATCTCGTACCGGGCGTGGGCGTCGGAGATGGTGGGCGTGCCGTCGCCGGACTGCGGGCCGTAGTCGCCGAACTGCGCGTGCGATGCGCCCTCGACGACGGTGAAGGTCGCGTCCGCCGGAAGATCCGCTCGCGACGCCTCGATGTCGGCGGGCGTCGACAGCCCGTCCTCGGTGCCCGAGATCGAGATCACCGGGATCGTCAGCTCCGTGCTGAGGTCGCCGGCCGGGTAGGACGCGAAGAACATGAGTCCCGCGGCGGGGGCAGCTGCGCCCGCGTCGTCGGCGGCCTCGATGGCCGCGACGGTGCCGCCGAGGGAATGCCCGCCGACGATCCAGGCGTCGATCTCGGGGTTGGACTCACGCGCGGCGTCGAAGGCGCCCAGGGCGAGGAAGGCGATCCCGAGCGGCTGCTTGGCGATCACCACGGTGTGGCCGTCCTCGACGAGGGGGCGCAGCACGGCGGCGTACGCGCGCGGATCCACCAGGGCTCCGGGCTGGAAGAACACTCCGGTCGTCCCCGCGCCGGCGGTCGGCGCGAGCACGATGTCGGTGGCGGACGCGGTCACCGTGACCTCGGCATCCGACATCATCGCCGCGAGCGCGGGCTCGACGGCGGAGTACGGGCGAAGCCACGCGGTGAGGGCGACCCACGCCGAACCCCCGACGACCAGCGCCACCCGGCCGATGACCCGCCAGCGACCGGGACGCGCCGGACGCACGAAGCTGACGGTGAGCGTCGCGATCGCGCCGACGGCCGTGACCGCCAGCAGGACGAGGTAGGCCGGGTGGCCGTAGACGACGGCGCCCCACGACGTGATCAGCGCCCACGCGACCACACCGACGGCGACCACCGCCACGAGGCGCGCGATCCACGCGAGCGGGCGCGCGGCGGGCCTCACCTTCAGGCGATCGGATGTCGGCTGCGGGGCGGGTTCGGGCGAGGTCATCGGCTTCCTTGCGACGGGGATGTGGTGCCCTGCCATTCTGCCTGCCGATCGCGGGGTGCGCTCGCGTGCACCCGTGCCACGGAACCGCCGAGCACCCGTCGGCCCGGGATCCATGACGGCGGACGTCCGTCGCCGGACCCGATCAGCGCACGGCGGCGAGGGCTTCGCGACCGCCCACGAGATACGAGCGCCAGCGGGCGTCGGTCTCGGCGCGCACGGCCGCGATTCCGCCCCAGTCCTCGGGTGCGGGCAGGGCGGCCCCCGAGCGGAGCTCGCGGGCCGCGTCGCCGAGCGCGGTCACCGCGCCTTCGAAGTACTTCGCGGCGTTGACCCTCTCGTGGCTGAGCGTGCACAGCGACTGGTCCCCGGCGGCCGACTGCAGGGACTCCAGCGCCGTGCGCTGGGCGTCCAGGACGCGGGCGAGGATCGCGTCGTCGGTGGGGGTCGCGGTCAGGGGCATGGACCCCACCATACCCCTGGGGGTATCTTGCGGTCAAGCAGGGCGTGTCGGCGCCCGGTCAGTAAGGTTGTGAGCCGCAGGGCATCCGCTCTGATGACCGATGATGCACCGCGTGTCGCCCTCCGCGGCAGCGGTGCAGAAGAAGGAGACCGGCATGCCGCACACGACGTCGGGCACGCAGCACGCCCTGCGCGCGGGGAACTACGAGGCGATCATCGCCAGCGTCGGCGCGACCCTGCGCACGCTCACCTACGACGGACGCGACCTGGTCGTCCCGTTCGAAGCGGACGAGGTACGGCCCTCCCACCGAGGCGTCACCCTCGCACCCTGGCCGAACCGGGTCGTCGACGGCACGTACACGTTCGCCGGTGTCGAACGGCGGCTGGCCCTCACCGAGCCGGCCCGGCACCACGCGCTGCACGGCCTCGCCGTGTGGCTCGACTACGAGGCCGTCGACAAGGGACCCAGCCACGTGACGCTCGCGGCCACGATCCCCGCGCAGACGGCCTACCCGTGGCGCCTCGACATCGAGACCACCTTCTCGCTCACCGCCGACGGGCTGACGCAGTCGGTCACGGTGACCAACACCGCGTCCACCCCGGCGCCGTGGGGCACGGGGCCGCACCCCTACCTCGTCGCGGGCGATGGGCTCGTCGACGCGTGGACCCTCGAGCTGCCGGCGTCCCAGGTGCTCACGGTGACCGATGAGCGCCTCATCCCGATCGAGCTGCGCGACGTGGACGCCGACGACCCGCAGCGGTTCGACTTCCGCGCCGCGCGTCGCATCGGGGCCGCTGAGATCGACCACGCCTACACCGGACTGGAGCGCGACGCCGACGGGGTCGCGACCGTGCGCGTGACCGACGACGCCGGGCGCGGCGTCGAGATGTCGTGGGATGCGGCGTGTCCCTGGGTCCAGGTGCACACCGCCGACAAGCCGGATCCGGCGACGTCGCGCATCGGCCTCGCGGTCGAGCCCATGACGTGCGCGCCCGACGCGTTCAACGCCGCGAAGTACGACTACGACGCCGGCCTGATCGTCGTCGAGCCGGGGGCGTCGTCGACGGCCTCGTGGCGCATCGCCGCGATCGTCTGACCCCGCCGGGCGGGGCATGACAGAGGGCCCCGGAGTACGCTCCAAGGCCCTCCGTGTCCGGGGGTGCAGCCGCGAGGCGTCAGCTGTCGCGGAGGTTCTCCTTGATGTCGTTGCGCGTCTTCACCGAGTCGCGCTCCGCCTCCGCCTTCTTGACCTCGGCCTCGGCCTCGACCTCGTCGGCCTTGTCGCCGATGCGGTCGGCGGCGTCATCCCACGTGTCCTTGATCGACTCGCCGACAGCGGCGGCGGTCTTCTTGGCGTCGTCCAGGAATCCCATGATGTCCTCCTTCGCGATGGATGTCCTCCGACGGTACGTCGCGTCGGCCATCGTGCCCAGGGGGTTGCGCGGCGGTGGCGGCGTTGCTAGCCGGTGCCGCGAACTGCGGCGACGGGGGTCGTCGTGTCGATGGCCTCGCGCAACGGCCGGCGCATCGGAACCCAGTAGCGGGTGGGCGTGATCCGCGCGAGAACGTCGACCAGCCGTGCCTCGCGCCCGATCATCGTGCGCGCACGGCGCCGCACCGTCGCCTCGACGATCCGTCGTCCGGCGTCGACGGGGTCGGTGTGGTACATCGCCGCCTGGGCGGCGGCGGCGCGCTGGGCGATGGCCGGATCGAGGGCCGCGGCATAGCGTCCGTGCAGGATGATCCCGGTCTTCACGCCGGCCGGGTAGACCGCGCCGACGGTCACGTTCGTGTCCTCGAGCTCGTGGCGCAGGGCCTCGGTGAAGCCGCGCACGGCGAACTTGCTCATCGCGTAGGGGATGCGGCCCGCGGGCGCCGCCAGGCCGTAGATGCTGACGAGGTGGGTGATGTGGGCCGCCAGCTCGCGGCGCATGGCGGGCAGCAGCGCCTGCGTGATGTTGACGGTGCCCCACAGATTGACGTCCATCAGCCAGCGCATCTCGTCCATCGTCAGCTGGTCGATGCCGCCGAGCATGGACGATCCGGCGCACGTGATCAGCGCCTGGACGTGCGGATGCCGCGCCATGATGTCCTCGGCGGCCGACGCGACGGCGGCGTCGTCGGTGAGGTCGACCGCGTGCACCGTGTGGTCGCGCCCCTCGAGGCCTGCGACGAGGGCGTCGAGCCCCTCGGCGTTGCGGTCGATCAGCGCCAGCCGCGCCCCGCGCCGGGCCAGCTGCCGGGCGACCTCGGCGCCCATTCCGCTCGCCGCGCCGGTGATCACCGTCGTCTTGCCGTGGATGTCCAGTCGCGCCTTCGCCACAGGATGCTGCCTCTCGTCGTTCTTCGCAGGTCGTCCGACTATTCTCGCTCAGTCCTGCCGGGCGTCTTGCCGGTAGCCTCTTACCTGAGGAGGCGGGGATGGGCAAGACCTCGGATGCCGTTGCCGAAGGCGTCTCGATCGCGTCTGCCGCAGCGCGTCTCACGCTGCGCAATCAGATCCTGGTCGAGGTCATCGCGCATGATGCACCCTTCGACGCGGATGCGTTCGTGGGACTGGCGCATCAGACGATCGTCGCGCTCGCCGATGAGCAGGATGCCGCCGCCGACCTGACCGGCCAGCAGCGGCGGCGTGCGTGGGGCAAGTTCAGCGACCCGGACGGAACGCACGACTACCGGGACCGCGATACCCGCAACCTGCGCCGACGGCAGAAGCAGTACCGTGGCGTCGCCCGTGAGCTGCGCCACCTCGCCGACGACCTCGAGGCGCTGCGCGTTCTCATCGAGCAGGCGCGCGAGTCCGCATGGGGAGACGTCGAGGCGAACCTGCAGCGCCGGCTCAAGGTCGAGGCCATGCGGCCCGATCTCGACCCCGACTACGACCGGATGCGGTCGGCCCGCATGCAGTCGCTGCGGCTGGTGGATCTGCCCAAGCTCGCCGCCCATCGACGTCATGTCCAGAACCCCACGCCGTCGGCGCCGCCGGTCGTCGAGGACGCACCGCCTGCCCGGCGCGCGGGCGGCATCGACCTCAGCGAACTCGACTCGTGAGCGGCGCGCCCGGAGGGCGCGCCCGATTCGCGCAGAGGCCGCGCATGGGCTATTCTGGTCTCTTGTGCGCGAGTGAGCGCACGGGCGCCTCTAGCTCAATGGATAGAGCATCTGACTACGGATCAGAAGGTTGGGGGTTCGAGTCCCTCGAGGCGCGCACTGTGTTGAGACAGTAGACGAACGGCCCGCATCGCGGGCCGTTTCGCTTTTCCGGCGCCGGTCACCACAGCGCGTCGACGCGCAGCCACACGAACTTGTGGGCGCCGAGCAGCAGTCCGTCGTCGAGATCGACCGCGGCTCCGGTGAGCACGTCGCGCGCGCGCCGCTCGAAGCCCGAGAGCGTCACGGGATCGACGACGGCGGGGTCGTCGCCCATGTTGGCCAGCACGAGCACGCGGTGCATCCCGTCATCCTGTGCCGGACGCTGGTAGCCCACGATCGACGGATGCGGCGCGTGGAACGGGATGAGCGCGTTGCCGGCGAACTCGGGTGTCGCCTTGCGGGCGGCGATGAGCGTCGAGAGCCGTGCGTAGACGCGTCCGGCGACCGTCGACGGGTCGTTGCGCCGCGCATAGAGCTCCTCGGACCGGCGCGGCCGGTTCACCCACCGGCTGTCGCCGGCTTCGGCCGGGTCGTCGCGATACGAATAGTCGTTGAGCTGGCCCACCTCGTCGCCGAGATACAGCAGCGGGATGCCGCCGGTCGACAGGGCGATCGCGTGCGCGAGCACGACCCGGTCCTCGCCGCCCCGATCGTGCGCCTCGATGCCGGCGAGGGACGCCGTGGTCCCCGTGATGCGCGCATCGCCGGTGCGCGGGTTCTCCTGGAATGCCACGCCGCGCGCGAACGACTCCTGGATGCCCTTGACGTAGAAGTCGTTGAGGAACCGCCGGTGGGCGAAGCCGTCGATGCCGTACTGGGCGGCATCCTCGTCCGAGAAGGTCCAGCCGATGTCGTCGTGGCTGCGGACGTAGTTCACCCACGACGTGCCCTCGGGCAGAGCGTGCCGGGTGTCCAGGGCCTGCTGGAGGAGCGCGGCCCGGCGGGTCGCGAGCGCCTCCCACGTGAGTGCCATCTGCAGCGGGTTGTACGACAGCTGGCACTCGCCGGGAGAGATGTACTGGATCACCTCGTCGGGGTGGACGATCGCCTCCGACTTGAACAGCAGCGACGGCGCCGCGATGCGCAGCACGGCGTTGAACGCCCGCAGCAGCAGGTGCGCCTCGGGCAGCGATTCGCACGGCGTGCCGAGCTGCTTCCAGATGAACGCGACGGCATCCATCCGCAGCACCTCGATGCCCTGGTTCGCCAGGAACAGCATCTCGCCCGCCATGGCCCGGAAGACCGCCGGGTTGGCGTAGTTCAGATCCCACTGGAACGAGTGGAACGTCGCCCAGATCCACCGCCCGTCCGGCAGCTGGATGAAGGATCCGGGGTGGTCGTCGGGGAAGATCTCGCGGGTGGTGCGCTCGTACGCGTCGGGCATCGAGCGGTCGGGGAAGATCAGGTAGAAGTCCTCGTACCCGGCGACGCCCTCCACCGCCTTCCGGGCCCACTCGTGTTCGTCGCTGGTGTGGTTGAAGATGAAGTCGACCACCAGCGAGATGCCCGCCATGCGCAGGTCCGCGGCGAGGGACGCGAGATCGCCCATCGTGCCGAGCCTGGGATCGACCCGGCGGTAGCTCGAGACCGCGTACCCGCCGTCGCTGTTGCCTTCGGGGCACTCGAACAGCGGCATCAGGTGCAGGTAGGTCAGCCCGAGTTCGCGGAAGTAGGGGATCTGCTCGCGGATGCCGGCGAGCGAGCCGGCGTAGCGGTCGACGTAGCAGACCCCGCCCAGCATCCGCTGCGATCGGAACCATTCCGGATCGTCCTCGCGCTGCTGATCCCGGGCCCGCAGCTCGAGCGATCGCGCGCGCCACGATGCCGCGGCTTCATCGACGACGGCCGTGAGCTGTTCGAACGCGTCCTCGCGGTCGCCGTAGAGTTCCGCGAACAGGCCGTGCAGCGTCGGCAGGTGCTCCTCGATCCGTCGCCGCAGGTCGGCATCGGTGCCATGCGCGTCCTCGAGGCGCGCGAGAATGCGGGCGCCGTCCGCGGCGGCATCCGTGTCGAGCATCGTCATCGATCCCCTCCTGTCGCGATGCTAGCGCGCTGTCGTGAACGGGGCGAGGGTGCGAGACTGACGATGTGAGACTCGTTCAGGTCGCTCAGCACGCGACGGACCTCGACCGGGCCGCGGCGTTCTACGCCGAACTGCTCGGCGCGGGCCCCACCGCCCGCTTCGACCACGCGGGCCTGGTGTTCTTCGACCTCGAGGGGACCCGGCTGCTGCTGAACCGCAACGCACCGGCCGGTCTGATCTATCTGCAGGTCGACAACGTCCACGAAGCGCTCGACCGGGTCGCGGCAGAGGCGCTGGCCCAGCCGCATGTGATCTTCCACCACGACGACGACACCCTCGGCCCGGCCGGATTCGACGAGTGGCACGCCTTCGTCGGCGACCCCGACGGCAACCCCGTCGGCCTGGTGGCGTTCCAGCGCCCCTGAACCGCACGCCGCGCTGTTGCGCCGGACTCCGCGCATCCTTCCGCATGGTTGGCGCCGGCTGTCGCCCGCGAAGGGTGGCGCGGCGTCTGGCGCCAAGTGAGCGGGATCGGAGGGGCTTCAGTGGGCGCTGGGTGTCGCGTGGTGGCTGGGCGGCGGCGTCTGGCGCCAAGTGAGCGGGGTTGGAGGGGCTTCGGTGGGCGCTGGGTGTCGCGTGGTGGGTGAGGGGCGGCGTCCGGCGCCAACTGGGCGGAGACGCAGTCAGCCTGACCATCCGGCGCGCCGGAGCGCGGTCCGGATCCGCTCGATCGCCGGGCGTGGCGACGGGTAGACGTGGGCGGAGGTGAAACGCAGCACCGTCCAGCCCAGATCTGTACACGCGGCGTGCTTCTCGACATCTCGATGCCACTGGGCACGGTCGGTTCGGTGATGATCCCCTTCGTACTCCAGCAGCAGACGCCATCGTGGATAGGCGAGTTCGGTGAATCCGATGACCCGGCCCCGAGCGTCGAGAACGGTGAAGTCGAGCTCGGGGTCCGGCAGCCCGGCGCGCTCGATCGCGAGCCGCAGGCCGGTCTCGGCGCTCGAGTCGCTGCCGACGCGGACCTGGGGGACAGCCTCGCGCAGGCGCGCCGCGCCGGTCCGCCGGCCCGCGGTCATGGCCGCCTCGAGCTGCGCGACGTCGGCGAGGGCGGATGCCGCGTCGCGCGCGCCGTTCGGCCGGCGTGGCGGCTGGACGATGGCATCACCCGCGGCGATCAGTTCGTCGACGGACAGCTCGGTTGCGAGCTGAGCCCAGACGGTGGCCGGGCTCGCCAGCCGCAGACCGTCGTGTTCGCGCGTCGTCGTCAGCCGTGGGCTCAGCTGGCGCGAGGTGAGACCGCGCGCCCGTGGTGCCCGGTGAGGGGGATGCACCGCGACATCCAAGCGCCGCGCGTGCTGCGGCATCCGCCCGCCGACGCTCGTGGCCGTGCGCAGCACTCGAAGCGGAAGCGGGATGTCCCACACGACGGCAGCCGTCACCCCGAAGAAGAACGCGTGCGAGGGCATCACCGTCGCGTAGGCGCGGGCACGTCGCCGGATGTCGCTGCGTGCTTCGTCGGCGGCGATCGCGTGCGACGAACGACCGGAGTCCGCGATCAGGACGCCGTCGGTGCGGCGCATCCGGGCCCCGATGAACGGCTGCTCGAGGTCCTTGTGCCGGAGCCGACGCAGCGAGACACCGGCGGTTCGCGCATCGCGCACGGAGAACTGCGGTCCGAGTTCGTCGGGCAGGGGCTTCGGATGCGGGGGCATGGTCGCCATGCTCGCCCGTCGGCTGCGTCATCGTGCTCACATGGGTCGCGCTGGGGAGGAGGGCCCGCGCGCCGTCGCTGGGGAGGAGCCGACCACAAGGGCGCTATGCGCCCGCGCACAGTTGGCGCTGGCTGTCGCTGAGACCGCGCGGAGCGGCAGTCGCCGCCAAGTAAGCCGCGTGTCGCAGGGCTTCACTTGGCGCGGATTGTCGGCTTGGGTGCTGGGGGCGGCATCAAACGACAACTGGGATGAACCGCCTCGAGGGCCGCGCTGATGAGGCGTCAAGGCCCCGCGTTCGCCGTGCGCGAATGGGGGTGAAAGCATTAGCACTCGCATGCAGAGAGTGCTAATCTGGTCCTAGTTGAGCCGAGAGGGCTCAACTTTACAGACCACAGTCCGTTCACGATAGAAGGAGACGACATGGCAACCTATGACCCGTTCCGCGACCTCGACCGACTGGCTTCGGGCTTCTTCGACGTGCGTCGCGGCCCGCGCCGCATGCCGATGGACCTGTACCGCGACGGTGACCACTACGTGCTCACCGCCGACCTGCCCGGCATCGACCCGGGCTCGGTCGACATCGACGTCGACGGCCAGCTGCTGACGATCCGCGCCGAGCGCACGCTCACCACCGGCGAGGGCGTCAAGTGGATCACCCGCGAGCGCGAGGCGGCGAGCTTCATCCGCCAGCTGAACCTCGGCCAGGGCATCGACACCGAACGCATCGCGGCCACCTACAGCAACGGTGTGCTCAGCGTCACGATCCCGGTGAGCGAGAAGGCCAAGCCGCGCAAGATCGAGGTGGCCACCGACGAGGGCTCTCCGGTCATCAAGGCGCACGAGTCCGCCGAGGGACCCCAGCCCGTCGACCAGTGATGACGGCGACCTAGACAGCGCTCGCAGCGCGACCGGATGGCGCACCCTCGAAAGGGGGGTGCGCCATCCCCCGTCTTGAAGGCAGAATGCACGTGAGGGTGCGCGCAGCGGCGCATCGCGAAGCCGGGAGGGATCGTGGCCAGCGAGGTACTCGCCGTCGGCGCCACGCGTGCCCGGCTGGCGACGCTGATCGGGATCCCGCTCTACACGATATTCGGCGGCATCGGACTGTGGATGGCGACGGCGGTGTGGAACCGCTTGGTGTGCGACGACGTGCTCGTCCCGTCGGTTCTCGGCGGGACGACCGCCGCGATCGGAGCCACCAGCGCCGTCGCCGTGGTCATCGGCGTCGCGGGGGTGTCGTCGATCGCGCAGCGTGTGCAGGGCGGGGTCTCGGGCGCGTCCGGGCGCGGCATCCTCGAGGGTGCGGGCATCGGCGCGCTCGCCGCCGTCGGCCCGAGCGTGCTCATCGTGACCGGATGCCTCCACGTCCTCGCCGGGGTGGCGGCGACGCTGATCGGCCTCGTTATCCCGAGCGCCCTCACCGGCGCGGTCGGCGTCGCGCTGCTTCGACCCGTCGCGGAGTCGCCGTCGCTGCGGCGGCTGTTGGGGCTGGCGAAGTGGCTCTCCGTCGTGCTCGTCGCGCTGTGGGCGGTGCTCTCTTTCGCGCCGCTCGACCGCTGGATGCTCCTCGCCTGCAGCGTCGGCTGAGCCCCGTAGGGCATGATGAGCGGGCATCGAACGACGGAGGAGGACGCGATGAGCGAGCAGGCGGTGGCGGTCAAGGCGGCGTCGGGATGGGCTGCGGCCACGGTGGGCGTCCCCCTCTACACCGTCTTCGGGGCGCTCGGCCTGTGGCTGGGCTCGCTCGCGTGGACCGCGATGGCCGCGGACGAGGTCGAGCATCCGACCGTGCTGGCCGGAACCATGGTCGCCACGGCGCTCGTCTCGGTCTTCACGGCCGTGGTCGGAGTCCCGGTCGTCTCGCTGATCCTCGCGCGGCCGCTCGCAGCGTCGGCGCGTTACCCGCGCAGGGCCGCCGCGGTCTTCACGGTGATCGGCGCCGGTGCCGCCGTCATCCCGGGCGTGTTCATCGCGCTGGGCAGCGGCCACGTCGGCGCGGGGGCGGCATTCGCCCTGCTCGCGCTGATTCTCCCCTCGGCGCTGACCGGCCTGCTCGCGGCGTTCCTCCTGCCGGCCGTCGCGGCTTCCCGTGCGGTCGCGCTCACCTTCACCGTCGCGGCGCTCGCGGCGGTCGCGCTCGTGGTCGTCTGGGCCGTCGTCCAGCTCACCCCGATCGGCGGCTGACCCGCCGTCGGCTCCCGGGCTCAGTCCGCGTCGCCGTCGCGCAGCTTCGCGGTGAGGTCGCGCAGCTGTGTCAGCTCGTCGGTGGTGAGCTTCGACATGCGCGATGCGATGGAGCGGGCGTGCTGCGACGCGACCTTGCGGAAGGCGGCCGCGCCCTCTTCGGTGGCGGTGACGAGCGCGCCGCGGCCGTCGCCGGGATCGGCGCACTTGGTGAGGAGCCCGCGGGTGACCATGCGGTCGACCAGGCGGGACACGCTCGGCTGGCTGATCAGCATCCGCGCCGTGACGTCCCGCAGCTTCGCGGTCATGTCGTCGCCGCGGGTCACCGTCAGCAGCACGTCGTACTCGGCCTGAGACAGCTCGGATCCCTCGAAGTCGGTGCTGATCTCGGCGAACACCTCGTGCTGCGCCCGGAACAGGCTCTCCCATGCATCGACGGCGAGGCGGCGGTCAGTCATATTCACAAGACTAGAACCAACGGGCGCGCCGTAGGCTTCTGAGCATGGGGACGTTTGTGGGGAATCCGGATCGCGCACGCCCGTGGCGGGGGAGGCGGATGCCGGTGCTCACCGGCATCCTGGTCGCACTCGCGCTCGCCGCGGGTCTGCTCGCGACCGGCGCGGCGCCGGCCGCCGCCGCCACGTCCGACACTGCGGCGCCCGGCGTCGTCACGGCCGGCGTGGACGACTTCACGTTCGCGAGCATGGACGTCGAGTACACGCTCGGCCGCGCCGACGACGGCACGAGCACTCTGACGGTCGTCGAGACGTTCGTCGCGCAGTTCCCCGGCTTCGACCAGAACCGCGGCATGCGCCGCAGCATCCCCGACTCGTATCTGGGCATCCCGCTCTTCCCGCATCTGGTGTCGATCACCGACGGCGAGGGTGATCCTCGGCCGTCCGAGGTCGACAGCTCGGACGGGTACTACTCCATGACCTCGCGCGCCGACGACTTCGTGCTCGGCTCGCAGACCTACGTGTTCACGTACACGCTCGAGAACGTCACGCGATTCTTCGACGACACCGGCGTCGACGAGTTCTACTGGGACGTCAACGGCGACCAGTGGCGGCAGCCATTCGGGCGCGTCTCGGTGGCGCTCATCGTGCCGCCCGAGCTCGCGGGCGCGCTCACCGGGGACCGGGCCTGCTACGCCGGGTACACGGGGTCGACCGACCAGTGCGAGATCACGGCGGATGCCGCGGAGGACGGGTCCCAGGTCATCGCGGCATCCGTGTCGGATGTCGGCCCATACCAGACGATGACGATCGCGGTCGCGTTCGAAGCCGGGACGTTCACTCCCTTCGACACGTCGTACTTCGCCTCGGTGTGGGGCTGGCTGCAGGCGCTCGCCGCCGCGGCGCTCGTGGCGGTGCTCGCGGCGACGATCTGGGTGCGCCGCCGGTTCCTCAGCGACGAGCCGGGGCGCCCGACGATCATCGCCGAGTACACGCCGCCGCCGGCGATCGACGCGCTCGAGAGCGCCGTGCTGCTCAGCAAGACGAGCAAGGCCATCCCCGCCGAGGTGCTCGAGCAGGCGGTCGTGGGCAGCATCCGCATCGTCGAGGGGCGACCGCGCTGGTTCGGCGGCACGCGGCTGACCGCCGAGCTCATCGATCCGTCCCGTGCGGACGGCGACGGGCGGATGCTGCTCGCCGCGCTCTTCCCGTACGGGCGCCCGGGCGAGTCGTACGAGTTCGGCAAGAGCGACAAGCGGCTGTCGTCGGCGGCGCAACGGATCCTGGCCACCGCGACCAAGGAGCTGCGGCGACGGGGCCTGCGCCGGCGGGTCCCGGGGGCGGCGCGCTCGCTGCCGGTCCTCGGAGTGGTCGCGACGGGAGCGCTGGTGGCGTTCCTCGGCTTCATGGGCATGGAGCGCGGGATGAACCCGCTGGCGCCGTTCGCCGTCATCGTGGGCGCGGCCGTCGCGGTGCTGATCGTCGTGGGCATGGTCTCGCGTCGACCGCTGACGGCGAAGGGTGCCGAGACGCGCGACCACCTCGCCGGGCTGAAGGTGTTCATCGAGTGGGCCGAGGCCGACCGCATCCGGATGCTGCAGTCGCCGCAAGGCGCGGAGCGCGTGCGGGTCGACGTCGACGATCCCCGTCAGATGCTGAAGCTGTACGAGACGCTGCTGCCGTATGCGGTGGTCTTCGGGCAGGAGAAGGAGTGGGCCGAGCAGCTGGCGGTGATGTACGGGCCCGGCAACAGCCCTGGCTGGTACTCGGGCACACGGGCGTTCAACGCCGCGGCGTTCTCGCAGGGCATCTCGAACCTGTCGGCGAGCACGTCGTCGTCGGCCTCGTCGTCCGGCGGCTCGGGCGGCGGGGGGTCGGCGGGCGGCGGTGGCGGCGGCGGAGGCGGCGGCGGGGTGTGACCGCACTGTTGCCGCGCCACTGTTGCCGCGCCGGGGGTGCTCTGTCGCGGGGCAAGAGTAAGGGCCGGTCGGAGAGGCTCCCGACCGGCCCTTGTCCCTTGCACCAAGAGTGTCCTGCAATCACATGCCGGTAGCTGCCACAGCAAAACAACTACCGTGCAAGCACTCTATAACGGACAGGTAACGGCGGCAAGGGTTTGTCGTTATCTTTCTGTGATTCTTTTCCGGCTCATAGGAAGCGGTCAGGATCGGGCGTCGCGGGGCGGGTCCGCGCGGCATCGCGAACGCGCGAGAGGACGCCGTTCGCGGGGATCCGGACCCGAGCTGAACGGACCCGGTCACCCGGCCTGGGAGACTGAGCACGTGGCATTGCGGCATCTCGACGTCGACGGACTCGCCAACGCGCGCGATCTCGGCGGGCTCGCGCGGACGGGCGGCGCGACGACCCCGACCGGGGTCTTCTTCCGCTCGGAGGCGCTCGACCGCGTGACCGACGACGGGTGGGCCGCGCTGTGTGCTCTCGGGGTGACGACCGTCGTCGATCTGCGCCGACCCGAGGAGCGCACCGCCGCCGTGCCCGACGGGATCGACCGGGTGGTGGTGGACCTCGACGGCACGGACCGGGGGTTCTGGGACCCGCTCGAGGCGGACGGCCGCTGGGGGACGCCGCTGTACTACCTCGACCACCTCGAGCGGATGCCGGGGCGGATGCGGGCGGTGCTGGATGCGCTCGTCGCCGCCCGCGAGGGCGCCGTCCTGTTCCACTGCGGCGCGGGATGGGACCGCACGGGGTTCGTATCGGCCGTGCTGCTGCGAGCGCTCGACGTCACGACCGAAGCCGCCGCCGCCGACTATCTGGCCTCGTTCGGCAATGCGGAGGCGATGGAGTCGCTGCGCGGCAGCTCATCTCACGTCACCGAGCGTCTGGCGGTGCTCGAGCGGCACGGGCACACGCCCGAGTCCGCGTTCACCGCCGTCTACGAGGGCATCGACCTGGACGCCTGGTTCGCCGCGGCGGACGTCTCCGCGGCCGCCCGCGCCGGCGTGCGGACGTGGCGTGGGGCGGTGGCCTAGCGGGACCCGCGGTGGGTCCTTGGACCTATCGACGCGGCGCCCGGGCTGCAATATGCTCGCGGCCAGGGGGAGACGACGGCGCTGTCGGAACGGCCCGCGGGCCGTCGCCGACGCTGCATCGAAGGAGCAACGTCCATGGCTGCAAGTCCTGCCGCTGACATCGTCGAGAAGGTCGGCGGCGCCGGCAACATCCAGAGCCTGACGCACTGCGCGACAAGACTGAGGTTCCAGCTCGTCGACGGGGCCGCCGTCGACAAGGGGGCGGTCGAGGCGATACCGGGCGTCATGGGGGCCGTGCCGCAGGCGGGCGACCGATACCAGGTCGTCATCGGCGGCGGCGTCCAGAACGTCTACAACGACATCATGGCGCTGCCCGGGATGGGCGGCGGCGGAGGCGGGGGCGACAGCGCCGCAGACATCAAGGCGCGCGAGCGCGCCAAGGGTCCGCGCGGCAAGGTCGCGTGGATCGACGGCCTGTTCGAGTTCCTGTCGGACTCGTTCCGCCCCATCCTCGGCGCCCTGCTCGGGGCATCCTTCTTCATCACCTTCATGGCCCTGATGTCGACGCTCGGCGTCATCGGCAACTGGGCCGACCCGCGCACCGTGCTGCCGCCGTCCTGGCAGTTCGTGAACCTCATGTGGCAGTCGGTGTTCGTGTTCCTGCCGCTGCTGGTCGCCTATAACGCGGCCAAGAAGGTCGGTGCCGACCCGTGGGTGGGCTTCGCCGTCATGGCCGTGGTCATGCTCCCGGGGTTCACCGCCCTCGCCGCGAATCCCGAGGCGAGCACGATCGTCGCGTTCGGCAGCGAGGTCACCGTCATCCCGATCTTCGGCGTGCCGCTGACGATCTTCGACTACAGCTCGCAGGTGTTCCCGCCACTGCTCATGGCCGCGGTCCTCGGGCCGCTCTACCGGGGGTTGAAGAAGATCATCCCCGACAACCTGCAGCTGATCTTCGTGCCGTTCCTCGCGATGCTCGTGATGATCCCGCTCACCGCGTTCCTCATCGGCCCGATCGGCGTGTACGTCGGCGCGTGGCTCGCGCAGGGCCTGGCCGCCATCAACACATGGTCGCCGTTCGTCTTCGCGATCCTCATCCCGCTCGCCTACCCGTTCATGGTGCCGCTCGGCCTGCACTGGCCGATCAACGCGATCATGCTGCTGAACATCCAGACGCTCGGCTACGACTTCATCCAGGGGCCCATGGGCGCGTGGAACTTCGCGTGCTTCGGCGCCACCGCCGGCGTGCTCGTGCTGGCCTGGCGCGAACGCGACAAGCAGATGAGGCAGACGGCGACCGGCGCGCTCGCCGCGGGGCTGTTCGGCGGCATCTCGGAACCGTCGCTGTACGGCATCCATCTGCGCTTCAAGCGCATCTATCCACGGATGCTGGTCGGCTGCGCCGTCGGCGGAATCATCATCGGCGTCGGCGGCGGAGTGAAGACGCAGGCGTTCGTGTTCACGTCGCTGCTGACGATCCCCGCGTTCGACAACATCCTGCTGTACACGATCGCGATCGGCGCGGCCTTCGCGACCTCGATGGTCCTGGTGATGCTGTCGGGCTACAAGCCGAAGGAGGCCAAGGCGGTCGCCGAGGCGGGCGTCACGGTCGCCGACATCGCTTCGCGCAAGGGCGGCGAGAGCTCGGACACGCTCATCGCGGCCGCCGCTCCCCGCACCGTCAACCCCGCCGACGTCGCGCTGCACGTGCTGTCGCCGCTCGCGGGCACCGTGGTGCCGCTGTCGGAGGTGCCCGACCCCGTGTTCGGCAGCGGCACGATGGGCCCCGGCGCCGCGATCGAGCCGAGCGGCGACACGGTCTACGCCCCCGGCCCCGGACTCGTGGCCGCCGCCCAGCCGACCGGGCACGCGTTCGGCCTCGTGCTGGACGGCGACGTCGAGCTGCTGATCCACGTCGGCATCGACACGGTGAACCTCAAGGGCGAGGGGTTCACCGTCCACGTCAAGAACGGAGACCGGATCGACGAGGGGACGCCGCTGGTGACCTTCGACCGGTCGGTCATCGAGGCGGCAGGCTACCCGCTCATCACGCCGGTCATCGTGCTCAACGCCGAGCAGTTCGGCGACGTGCGTCCGGCGGTCAAGGGTGCGGTCACGCCCGGCGCTCCGCTCATCGAGGTCATCGCCAAGCAGGAGGCGCCGAAGGTCTGAGTCTCGGGCGGCCGGCATCCGTGGGGGCGATGCCGGCCGGCCCGCTCTCGATCAGTACCAGTCGGTTGCGACCGAGTGGCCCCATGCCGCGCACGGCGAACCGTAGGCGCGGGCGATGTAGTCCAGGCCCCACTGGATCTGCGTCGTGGCGTTGGTCTGCCAGTCGGCGCCGGCGGTGGCCATCTTGCTGCCGGGCAGCGACTGCGGAATGCCGGTCGCACCGCTCGAGGGGTTGTAGGCCTGGTAGTTCCAGCCCGACTCCTTGGTCCACAGCGAGTCCAGGCACGAGAACTGGTCGGCGCCCCAGCCGTACTGCGACGCGGCGAGGTTGCGCGCCGTCGCCTTGGCGCCGTCGACGGTGTTGCCGGCGGCGAGCGCCTTCGCGGCCTCCTCGGCCTTGCGCTTGGCCTCGGCGGCCTTGCGTGCGGCCTCCTCTTCGGCGGCCTTCTTCTCGCGCGCCTGCTCGAGGCGGTCGGCGAGGTCGGCGACGCGGGCGTTGACGACCGCTGCCGCATCCTCGGCCTGGGCGGTCGCTTCGGGCAGCAGCAGCGCCGGCATGATGTCGAGGTCGGACAGGCCCGCGATCGCGGTGCGCACGTCGGCGGTGTCGATCGAGGTGTCGTCGACGCCGAGGTCGAGCCCTTCGGAGCGGATGTCCGAGGACAGGGCGGCGGCGGCCTCGACGGCCGCGCGAGCGGACGTCAGTGCACCGTGGGCGTCGGACGCAATGGTCTCGACGGTCTCGGGCGCGGCCGTCGGGCTCGGCGCGGCGGTCAGCGCGAAGCCCGCCTGCGGGGCGAACGAGGCCGCTGCGGCCAGGTGCGGCGTCGCCGAGACGAAGCCGGTGGTGAGGAGGATACCGAGGGCGGCACCACCCGCGACGAGCGCGGCGGGGACGCGACGGCGGCGATTGCGGGCAGGGGCGAGCGACGAAGTGGAGCGCAAGATCGGGGGAGGTCCTTAGAGTCGGGGAGGGCCGCGGTGCGCGGCGGATGCACCCTCGGGTCGGGCGCGAAGTCTCGAGTCTCACGTGCCTGTCTGGACGAAATCCCCTGTTCCACTGGGTATTCCGTCAAAGCCGCCCGGACGTCTCGTGGGTGAATCCGCAGGATCTCCTGCCCGCCTAGGCTTGTCGGGGAGGTTCCGCATGCCCTTTCCCTCGCCCGATCTGAAGCTCATCGCCGTCGACATGGACGGCACACTCCTCGACGGCGAGGGGCATGTCCCCGAGGCCCTGTGGCCGCTGCTTGCGCGCCTGACCGAGCTCGGCATCCTGTTCGTGCCGTCCAGCGGCCGCCAGCTGGCGACGCTTCGCCGCATCTTCGAGGGGCACGAAGCCGACATGGTCTTCATCGCCGAGAACGGCGCCTATGTCGTGCACGGCGACGAGGAGATCAGTTCAGATGCCATGGACCCGGCGTTCGCCGAGACCGTCATCCGTCGCGTGCGCGACCTCGTAGCGGCGGGCTCGGACCTCGGGCTCGTCGTGTGCGGCAAGCGCTCGGCGTACATCGAGCGCACCGGCGACGCGTTCCGGACCGAGGCCGACCGGTACTACGCCGCGCTCGAAGAGACCGACGACCTGCTCACCGTCGACGACCAGATCCTCAAGCTCGCGATCTTCGACTTCGACGAAGCGGCCGCCACCGCCCCGGCGCTGGAGGACTGGACGGCGACCCATCAGGTCGTGGTGTCGGGACATCACTGGATCGATGTCATGAACCAGGGCGTCAACAAGGGCGTCGCCCTCGAGCGCCTGCAGACGGCGG